>NZ_JAKSYM010000236.1 GCF_022829545.1 Methylobacterium sp. J-030
GATCGCGCTCCTCGCTGCTCTGGCCAGCGTCACCTGCCTTCCCGCCGCTGGACGTGCCCAGAGCACGTCGGAGCCACCTCGGAGGCCAGTGTCGGGAGCTACGTCCGCCGGCGAGGAAGCGGCATCAGCCGTCGATCCAGCGGTGCTCGATCGCTGCCGACAGCGGGCGGACGCTCAGAAGCTCAAGGAAGGGTCGGAGCGGAGGGCTTTCATGGGGACATGCGTCACGCCCGAGGATTGAGGTGCGGCTTCCATTGGTCCTTCGGTCTCCCACAGAAACCGGCTCCCGAGCGCCTCTCAGAAGTGTTCGCCCCTGATTGCTCAGCAATCACAACCGCAACGTCGTCAGGGCCGCGCGCTACCTCGCGTTCGTCGCTCCGGCCACTGACCGAACGGCACATGGCCTAACCACGTCGTCGCGGGATCCAGCCCCCGACAACCAGCGAGAGCTGCAAGTGGTTTTCGTGTTTAGCCCGGGATCACGTCAGGCACGATCCGCGGGACCAAGAAGGCGACGCCCATCGTCGCATCGCGACACCACACGACTCTGACCGGCAACGCGGTGCTCTTCTTGCCGATCGAGAGGTTGAACGTGTTCGGCACCTTCGTGCCCGAAGCGAACAGGACGCAAGCACCTGTAGGGCTGTGGTTGAGCACTACGCAGGGGGAACGAACGTTGGTTCCAGCCAGCGACACCTCCCCCTCCAGCGTCGACGTCACCCGAAGCTTGGCTCGGCGCTCTAACATCACAGTACACTGCTAAAGGTGAACCAATACGATCTCACACGCTCCTTAAGACTTTATAGGTGAAGCTAAACATCGAATGAAAAGACTATTAATCCTTGGCTAACGGTTCAAGGCGAGCTATTCGGCGTAGCGCTCGGCGCTCGCCAAAAGTGCTGGCCTCGGAAGCCAGTGCCGGAAGGCCGCTTCGAAGGCTGCCGAGCCAGCGGCGACCATCTCCGACAAGGCGAAGCGGGGCCGGCCGGTCGCGGAAGGTCATGGAAGCCGTTGGGGCTTAGAATGCAGAAGGCCCCCGCGATAGTCCTGCGAGGGCCTGCGCATCTTCCGAGGATATCAGTGCCCCCGAACGGAATAGGCACTGCTCATTACCGTTAAGCTATAAGCCTGGATACTGGCTCAAAGCGATCCGTCAGAACTGGGGTAAGCGCGAACACGCCCGCGGCCGGAAGCCAGGCCTGCGCCCGATGGAGTGGTGACATCCGTTGCGCCCGACGGTGACCAGCCTTCGGCCTTCCATGTATTGGCTTTCTGGTCGAGATCGACCGAACCATGCTGTTCGAGGATGTCCATCACCATCGGACCGCGAGCCTCGTCAGCGCGGACAGTGACGAGCGTACCGCCTCGACGGACACCTTCGCCGTAGGCATGCGCGTCCTTCTCGCTGACACCTGCGCCGGTCAGCCCACCAGCAAGACCTCCCGCTGCTGCTCCGATGCCCGCACCTGTCAGTGTGGCAACGAGCCAGCCCGCGGCCACGACCGGTCCAACGCCTGGGATTGCGATCAAGCCGAGACCCGCGAGCAAACCTGCCGCGCCACCGACCACAGTCCCAAGCGTAGCGCCTGTGCCGGTGCCATCCTTGGCCTTCTCCCGGGTATCATCACTCACGTGATCCCCGTCGCCCTTCAGTGAGCCGCTGTGGCGGTCTCCTTCGTTGTTGCTGACGATGCTGATGTCAGCGTGCGGGACCCCACCAGCTTCGAGTTTGCTAACCGCGGTGCTTGCATCCTCGTAGCGATCGAAAAGCGCGGTAATTGTCTGCTGAGCCATGGAAAATCTCCTCGATTAATTCTGGATCACTGCGCGGCAACGTTGCCTTTGAAGTCGAGGCCCACGGTGGTGGGTTTGCCGTCACGCATCGCCGTGCCGTACCAGATGCCATCGGCATCTTTCTTGAGGTCCTTGGCGTCCTTGAACCCTGCCTTGTCGAGACGCGAACGAACTTCGCCTTCCGTGAAGCTGTTTGCGCCCTTCTCCAGCTTTGTGTTGGCGGTGCTTCCCGTGGAGGCGCCGTCCGGCGTCATCTTGTCGGTGTTGGGTCGCGTAACGCTCTGCTGGCCGCCGGATTGTTGGCTGGTCTTCGCATCAGGCGAGGCGGGCGAGCCCGTCGTTGTGGTCTGGGCCATGGCGCCCGAACTGAGCACGCTCATGAGAAGGATAGCAGCGGCAGAGGTACGCATGACGGTCTCCAATCGGGTATAGGATGGTGGAAACACTCCGAATTCATCAGACGTTCCAGAAATAAAAATTGATTGCAGACAATTTAATCGACCGGAGCCTGAATGAAATGGCCAGGAACCATTTGCCTACCGGCCTGCGACGAAGCGGAAAAACCAGTAGATATTTAACGCGCGGACGCGCCAAATTCTAAGTTGTTCCCTCAACAAAGAAAAGAACTTTGGGTCTTTTTAATCCAAGGCAGATTTTTAGAAGAACCCGCCCCCCGAGCGCCCCTCGAAGGCGTTCGGTCGCCGGATGTGGCCCACCACCGTGCACGGGTCCCAATGGCCGCTCTGATCTATGGTCCGTGCGAGATCAGCGCCGCGCCTCTAGAGCGTCACGCTGTCACGTGACCACGTGGTCACGTCAATTCGCATCGTTGCCATCGGGACAGAACTTGAGCTGTCCCCTCCTCGCTGAGTCGAAGCGCGCTTCCGTCATCAGTCGGAATTTGAGCGAGCGGGTGCGATTGAAGCAGTCCTCGTAAAGTACCTCGCCGAAGACATATAATCTCTTCGATCCGCCGTAGATCGAGCTCCACTCCGCGGTATCAAACGACCTATCCTCGTCAGCTAGCGCAACCGTGACTTGGGTTGGCGACAGAGGGCCGTAGGACTGGAATTCGGGTCCGATCGTGAAGGGTCGATCGTCGTCCGCATCTCTAAGATCGCTGTCGAGCCGGATGCGCACGTTGTTAGCCGGCGTCGTCCCGAAGTTCCGGAAGCCGACCTCATACTGGGCGAAGTCGGCGTCATTCCGGAAACCGCCTTTGTCGAGGCCGAGGTAAGCGCGAAGCTGCCGCTCCGCTGTCTGATCGGCCCCATGCACGAGCCGCCGAGTCGCCCACCACAGACCCCAGGTGACGGCGGTCAACAGCGCAGTGAAGGCCGCCACCAGCGTGTCCGTGATCTTGAGTCGGTAGCCGTGGATCACCGGCCAGAACTCTGTTCCCTCCTCCGCGGCCTCCGCTTGCCGTTGGATGGCCTGAGTTGTGCCCCCGACATAATCTCTGGCGCTAGGCGCAGCTGTGCGCTCAGCTGCCGCTGGCGGCGCCGGGCGAGCATCTTCGGCGGCCGCTGCGGTCGCGAGAACGCATAGGATGAATGCAAGCCGCATCGCGGTCGGCCATCTAGGGGCGTTATACCACGTGATCACGTGGTCACTCTCCCCGGTTCAGAGCGTCGAAGTCGCGTCCGTGCTGGCGCAGCACCATCCGCAGCCCCTCGATGTAGAGGTCGTGCGGCTTGCAGTCCGTCGCCGCTGCGATCTCGCGCAGCGCCTTGAACACCTTGGGATGCGCGTAGATCGAGGCATGGGGCTTCTCGTACCGGACGCGGCGCTTGTACCCCTCGGGTCCGGCCGGTTCGTCTATAGCAGATGTAGAAACCACGTTGTCACGCTTTAACGTTTGCACGTCTTCACGTTGTAACGTGGTCACGTCGTCACGCTGACCTGTGGGCGCGTTCTCACGTGGTTGATTAACTGTGGTGGCCTGCGCGGCGATCCTGGCGAGCTGATCGTTGATCGACGGGCGGGGTTTCTTGCTCATGCCTTCGCGCCTCCGAGCTGCGCCTTGATCCACTGCCAGAGCAACCGGACCTCGACGGCTGCCTTACCCTTCGGCGCCAGTTCCGTAACGCCCTGCCCTGTCGTCATTGAGTCGAGAAAATCCGATCGCGTCGCCACCATGGACGGCGCCAGCGCCCCAGTGCTGACCAGCGCCGTCGCTGCGTCGAGCGTGCGGGCCTGCGTGGTCGGGTTGCACTGATTGAGCACGAAGGCGAACGGCTTCTTCAGGAGGCGCAGTTGCTCCACCGTCGGCCGCGCTGCCTCGACGTCGAGGATGGACGGCTTTACCGGCAGGAGGCACAGGCTGGCTTCGCGCAGCACCAGGGCCACGTCGGGGCCGAACCGGCCGGGCGTGTCCACGATCGCGAGCGAGACCGCCCCAGCGCTGCGGATCCGGCCAAGCGTCCCCGCGAACGCCGACGGCTCGACCCGCTGAACGTCGAGCCCGTCCACCTCGCGCCGCTTCCCCCAGCCGGCCAGCGACGCTTGGGGGTCAGCGTCGAGCGCAGCGACCGTCTCCCCGTCCTGCATCGCCGCGACGGCGAGCGAAGCGGCGAGGGTGCTTTTGCCGCTGCCGCCCTTCTGTGTCGTGAGGACCAGGACACGCATCACAGCCCCGCCATCCCGGCCGGGTTCTGCTTGAAGAGCTGCCCGCTGTGGATGTAGCCGCTGGTCGTGTCGAAGCGCTTGTGCCGGAGCTGCCGTTGAATGGCATGGCCTGGCGCATCGTTCGCTGCGGCCGACGTGGCGAGCCCCGAGCGCAACGAGTGGCCGGCATAGGCTGCCGCGAGCCGCCGTGCCTCTTCCGGCGAGTGCCCCTCCGCCAGCGCGGCCGCCTCGACCGTGCGCTGTACGATCCGGGCGACGGCGCGATCCGTCACCGCCTTCGCGCCGATATGACCGTACCGATCGATAGGCCGGAATGCGGGACCTTCCTTCAGGTGTGCCGCATGGATCCAAGCGCGATAGCTGCGCACTGGGCACGTATCCATGTTCGAGCCATAGGGGACGCCTATCTCGACGCCCTCCCCCGATTGGTCCGTCTTGCTGCGGGCGAGATGCACCACCAATCCGTCGGGCCGCTCCTCGACCCACGCGTGGCCGTCCCGGCGCGAAACCTCGAGCCCGGCGAGTTCCGATCGACGAAGCGCAGCGGCGAACCCCACGAGGATGAGCGCCCGATCGCGCCGGCCGGCCAGCGTGTCCGGCAGGGTGGCAACGGCGCGCCGGAGATCCACCGTCATCAGGGGCCGCTTCTTCGCCGCCGGCTGGCCGTGAGTGCGCTTGATACCTCGCCACGCGTCGCGGAACGCCGCCGAATCGGTATCGAGGTGAAGCCCCGCCGTGGCGTGTTGCTCGCGGATCGCAGCCAGTCGACGTTGTAACGTGGCAACTTTCAACGTGGCAGCGTGGTCGATCAGGTAGGCTAGGACTGCGGCCGGACTGGCGGGCAGAGCAGCCTCCCTTCGTATCTCGCACCAGGCGGCGAAGGCCCGCACGTCCGAGGCGTAGGCCCGGCGCGTATTCTTGGCCCGCGCTTGACCGGCATATTCACGTGCCCGCTCAGCGAACGCTTGCAGGCCGGTCGGCGCGGGGAGGGCCAAGTCCGTGCTCAACGCTGAGCCTCCTCAGCCAGAGGCTCGCCTTCGTCGATCGCCGAGGTGATCTGGTTCCGAATGAGCTTCAACGCTGCTTGTACCGGATCGGCCCAGTCCGGCCGCTGGGCCTTCTGGATGGCCTCGGACGGGACGACGACGAAGAACCGCGTCCGCCCCTTCGAGCGCGCATGCCAGAAACCGCGGACCTCGACACCGTCCGCCACTGGCCGCGACTTGACGATGAAGTCCTGCCCGGCGTGTGAGAAGGCGAGGCGGGGCGGGGTCGCTGGCATGCTGGCGTCTGGTGTCCGATAATCTCTTCTTATCGGACCTTAGACGACCACGCAGGAGCTGGCAACGAGATCGCGTCACCACGTTGTAACGTGGTCATGCGGACACGTGGCAATCGGGCTTCGGCTGGTCTATTTCAGGCGCACCAGCCGCGGGAGCGGTCGGGGTTGTGCGCGAGGCCGGGCGAGCCGCGATGGTATGGCCGCCCGGCAAGCGCGCAAATAATCGAGCGCAGAGGTCAGAAAGGCGTTGCCGCTTGCGCTAGCCTAGCAATTCAGCATGCTTGCGGTGCTAGGGACGGAATATGCAGCGCGCCGCTCGATCCTCTGAGTGTCTATGATCGAAGCGGACGCGATCCTGGCCCGCATGCGCCAAGTGCTTACCGAGCCGAAGATCGTCGCCGGTGCTCCGGCGTGGCAACAGGGCAACCGTCCCCGCAAACTGGTGCTGGCAGCTCTGGCAGAGGGACAGACGCTGAACGCCGAGCTTCACATCACGGCCGTAGTGGATTTGCCCAACGAGGATATGAGCTTCCAGCTGTGCTTGGCAGAGCCCAGCGAGATGTTTCCCATCGCTCGGTTCGATTGGCGGCCGCCCAGAGCGCACACGAACCGTGTTGGCCCACATCGCGGCCTTACCAGCTTCACAGGGCTGCACCCCTTCGAGGAGAATGCGGCGCTCGGCCTTTCCGCTATGGTGGCGAACAACTTGCCTGTCTCGTTGCCGATCGATCCAGATCCTGCCGATTTCGAACAGGCGGTTGCCTATGTATGTGCTACCTTCAATCTCGCGTTCCGGAATGAACTGCCAACGCCGCCATGGTCACCCTCGCTGATCTGAAGAGCCTCCATCCCCTCGCCGCTGTCGCGGACGAGGCTGCGCGCGCGCTTATCCAGGTTCGTACCGGGCCGGGGGCGGACGCTCGCGTCATGCTGCCCGTCCTGTATCCCTCAGGTAGCTTCGTGACGTTGCGGATCGGGGGTGGCCCCCGGGACTTCGTCATCACGGACGACGGAGCCGCAGCGCGCGAGGCCGACATGGCCGGCGCAACCGAGTTCTTCCATCGTGCTGCCCGAGAGACCGCGGAGCGTTCCGGGGTCAAGTTCGATGGCAACGAGCTATTCGAGATTGAGGCGCCGGCCGACAACCTGCCTGGGTTCATGGCGATTGTCGCCGATGCATCGAGGCGGGCTGCGCAACTCGTTGCCGAGCGTCACGCCGAACGCCTCGACCGTCGCCTGAAGGTCGGCTTGGCGGATCGGCTCAAGCACGTGTTCGGCGAGAAGCATGTCGATGCTCGACCGCAGGTTTCTGGCGCGTCTTCGCACGCGTGGCCGTTCGATGCGGCGGCTCGGGTTGAGGGCCGCACCATTCTTTTCGCGGCCGTCACACCTTCTGCGGTGTCCGTGTCGTCCGCCTACCTCAAACTGGACGATGTGCGGCGTCTGACCGATGCGCCCCTTACTGTCGCCGTTCTGAGCCGTCCGGCGGCCTTCCGGGAGGATCAGCGTTTGATCCTAGGTCGTGCGGCGAGGATCGTCGATGCAAGTGCGTCCGACGACACATTTCGTCGGCTGGCGGCCTGACCAACCCTTCATCTCAAGATTACTTCGGCACGCGGCGCCAAGGGGGCCCGCGGAGGCCGGCGTTGGGGTGGGGCGCGTCCGCCTCCCGCACGCCATGCTCGCGAAGCCATCGGTCCATTTCATCCTCCTCTGGCTCGCCGGCCGCAACGGCCGGCAGTCCGCTCAGGCGGTCCAAGGCGTAATCGATGGCCTTCCGGTCCCACCGATGCGTGCCCGGGAGCGCGGTTGGAAATCGGCCGATGATGACCCAATGCCGAAAGCCGCCCGGCGTCAGTCCGCAATACGCCGCTGCGTCCGCGATCGTCAGGCACCGTGGCTCCAGCACCAAAGGGCCTCTCGGCTGTCTCGGTCGCTTCGTCATGCGCTCTTTCCAGGTGATCGCAGGGGGCGGCTTGGGCGAAGCCTACAGGAGGATGAGCCGTTCCTGTTTCCTGCGCCGGCCGGCACTTGCCTCCTCTTCTGGCGCAGCTTCGACGATGATTGAGCCGTCCCGGAAGACGACACGCACGTCCGTGTAGCCGGCGGCACGCATGGCTCGGATCGCCCGCGCGATGTCAGCTTGGGTCACTTGGGCTGGGGTGCGGGGCATCGCCTATTCCTTCGGGCGGCGACCCTGACCGCCTTTGGCTTTGCCATCCTTGTCGGGTTCGGGCTCGTCGCCGATCGGCTTTGCCACGGTCGAGCGCGCCGGATGCCGGTTGCGCTCACGCCACTCCTTGATGAAGCGCAGAGTTGTGACGATGCGACCGCCCAAGCGCTCATATGCGAGGTCCCCGCGGGCGGCCGCGTTCCGCAAGGCTAAACCCGACAAGGCGCCATCGGGGAAGGCCAGACGCGCGGCCGTGTCGAGGTGTAGCGGCGTGTCGTCGGTGACCTCGGATCGGTCAGGGAGGGGGCGCGGACGCTTCGGCATGCTCCTCTCTGGTGCCGATAGTTGACGCTGGCGCACCTCAAGATGCCCAGTGAGGCTATCGAGGATCGGCCGGTATCGCTCACCGTAACGGCCCACGATGTAGTTCATATGCACGACCTCGCGCTCGATCTCGGCGATGGTCGGCTCTGGCATCGGCTGCATCGGCGGGCATCCTCTGCGGGTCCGCGCACGATGGCGTGCGCTCTGGGAGGATCCTATGCTTGAACCCGATCTCCTCACAGCCGACGAGGCGGCCAAGCTCCTGCGGATCGGCCGCCGAACCTTCGACGGTCACGTAGCCCGCGGCGACATCGCCTACATCGCGGTCGGCCTGGGCGAGAAGCGAGTCCGCAAGCGGTTCGACCCCGAGGACATCACCCAGTTCCGGGAGCGGCAGAGACGGGTGGAATGCCCGCCTGAGCCCACTCGGGGACGTAGGCGTGCCCCGGATGTCCCCGTTCAGGAGATCATCGACTTCAAAGCGCTGCTGCAGAAACGGCAGGCGGCGAGGCGGTCAGCGCGGCATGCGGATCGTGACGGCGGCCATTAAGCCATGTCGTCGTCTCGCCCATCCCGGCGAGAGCCGCGAGCTACGACCACCAGTGCATCATCGGGCAAGGGCCGCTGGAGATCCTTGGCCTCAAACCAGGGCGCCGACAACCACGTTGCCCACTCCTCCGGCTTCGTGAGGATCACCGGCATGGCTTTCGGATGCACGGCACCAACCTCGGCGTTCGGCTCGGTGGTCAGGAAGGCGTAGAGATCGTCCGTCGTCTCGCCGTCCTTCACCTTACGCACGCTTTGCCAGCCCTCGACCAGGATGCCCGCGAAGCAGGTGAGGGGCCGATCCTCCGTCAAGGCGAACCACACGGGCGGGTGCGAGCCGTCCGCGGCCTTCTCGTTCTCGCTGAAGCTCGTGAACGGCACGAGGCAGCGGTGTTCGGGCGAGAGCCATCGGCGCCAGTGCGGGGAGGCCGTGTTGCGCACGTTTGTGACGCCAGGATCGACCTTCTTCCCCTTCAGCGCGAAGGCAGGGGATGGCATGCCCCAGCGCATCATCGACAGGCCCCGAGCGCCGTCGCGCATGCGGATCACGGGCGCCGCCGTGTTCGGGAATATGCCGGGCAGCGGCGGCAGGTTGCCGGTGTCATCGCGCTCGACGCTGAACACCCTGCCGATTTCCGACTGACCGCGGATCAAGCTGTAGAGGTTGCACATTCGGCTCGCTCGCCAAGGTCGCGCAGGGAAACAGGACCCAAGGTGACGAACGCTGCCCCGCCGCCCGATCTGATCACGGGCTGGCGGGGCTCGGTGCCGTTCCTCACGGCGAGGGGGCCAGTACGCGACGCGGCCCGAGAGCAGCGTGACGAAGCGCGGTTAGCCCGTCCTCAACGGCACGATCCGTCAGGGTCCCAGATCGAGAAGCCTCAGTCGCTTTTCAGGTTCGCGGCGCTCTCTTTACCGCTGCGCCGGTCCGCCTCGACATCGTAGGAGATCTTCTGCCCCTCGACCAGATTGCGCATATTCGCGCGCTCGACGGCCGAGATATGGACGAACACGTCCTTGCCGCCGTCATCCGGCTGGATGAAGCCGTAGCCCTTGGTCTCGTTGAACCACTTCACAGTGCCGGTAGCCATAAACGTATCCTGGTCGTCTCCAGCATGCCAACACGGCAGGCTGTGAGGGCGAACCTGCGCAAATGTCCGCGTGTTCCGAGGGGAAAGGTGCACCACTTCTCGGTGTCTGCGGCGGAGCGCTCACCCTTTCCGCTACCGAAACCGGATCCCAGCCACGCCGCCGTTCTCGGGGATGAACTCAAGGCCGGCGGTCAAGGCACCAGCCCCGCGAGCCCGCAGACCGCCAAGGCTGTGACGATGACGGTGAAGCCCGCGAGCGAGACAGTGCCGCCGATCCGAGCCCAGCGCTGGCTCATGGCTCGGCCTTCCGGCGCAGTTTCACACCCGGCTCGCCGTGGTTCAAGAACTCGACGCCTTCAGCCTCAAGGGCGCGTTGCACAGCTGAGATGGTCTTCAGACCGCTTTTCAGCGTGTCGGAGCCGCAAGCCTCCATGTTGCGGATCGTCCCGATGCTCACGCCCGACGCTTCGGCCAGGCGTGAGGTCGAGGCCTACAACGCACTTTTCACGGCTCGCCCGACCACGCTGCCGGGCGTTGCAGCCCTTGCCGAATATCTGCAGGAGGCCACGGACCGCACGCGCATAGACCTCGTGCTGTCTTCCGGCGAACGCGCCCTGTCTACCGTCACCGACGCGCTGCGCGTGATCCTGGCAACCCGAGAGGAATGCTCCAGGCACGAGGCCAGTCTCGTGGGCATGCTCGACCTCGCGTCCGCCACGATCGACGAGCTGCAGGATATTCGAGACTTGGCCGATGCGGTCGGCGGCGTGGCCTACGCCTACACATGGGGACCGCGCTGCGGGACGCGCCGGGGGCGCTATGGGGCCATCGAGCCCAATGGCATCGGCAAGCTGATGCACTGGCTGGGCGATGCCTTGACCGAGGTCGAGAGTGCGGCCGAACTGGAAGTTTGGCGCCGAGCGCCCGGCACACAGGTCGATCGCGAGACCCGTCTGTCGATGTGCGCCGTGACGACTATCGACGGCGGCGACCGTGACGCGATCAAGGCCTTTGCTCATGAGCTGCTGGCCCACGCCGAGGCCGAGCTCGAGGGCCGCTGATACCGCCCCCCCCCCTCTTTTTTCCGCCGTGCGTACCGCCCCGGCTGGACCCCGCCGGGCTTTCCCTTCCTTGCGACCCCGGACCATCCCCATGGCCGACGTGCGCACTTTCATCCCGCGTCCGATCCGGGGCGCGATCGTTCCCCCGCCGCCCCTCCCCGGCCCGCCCCTCCGCGCCCGCCTGGGGGATGCCGTGCAGATCCCACTGGACGCCGCGGACCGCATCATTG
>NZ_JAKSYM010000243.1 GCF_022829545.1 Methylobacterium sp. J-030
TTCGTCTACTTGGCCGGCGTGATCGATGGGTTCAGCCGCAAAGTCTTGTCGTGGCGGCTATCGATCACCATGGAGGCCGACTTCTGTGTCGAGGCGGTGGAGGAAGCACTTGCCCGGCATGGTACACCGGAGATCTTCAACCCGGGCCAGGGCTCGCAATTCACCAGCCACGGCTTCACCAGCGTATTGGTGAAGGCTGGGATCGCCATCAGTATGGACGGCAAGGGCGCTTGGCGCGGCGACGTCTTCGTCGAGCGGCTGTGGCGGTCGGTCAAGTACCAGGAGATTTACCTCCGGGCCTACGACACCGTCAGCACGGGGCGCGCCCCGATCGGCTGGTACCTCGCCGTCTCCCATGGACGGAGGCCCCATTCGCGTCTTGACCGACGCACCCCCGACCAAACCTCCTTCGACAGGCTGCCGCATCCCGCGGCCACCTGAACCCGGCAGGACTCCACTCATCCAGGCCCAGGTCACTGTTCAGACAAACCGAGCCGCCTCTGACCACGGAGCCCCGTAAGATTGTAGGCCCAGACATAGGGAGGATACGGACCTTCGTGACAACACTGTATCCAGGTCTACGATCTGATCCCGCAGGGCGCCTGCCGACAGGCGTTTACCCAATTGTCGGCATGCATTCTTCAACGGCTCCTGCGTATGGGTTCATCCTGATCGGATTTGAAGGGCAAAAAGGAGGGCTACCAACGATCCGAAATCGGCGGTTGGGGAACTCAGAGCGAAGCCGACAAACATGGGTACCAGGGCCAAGACGGCGGAATAATTTTCGCTAAATCCAGCATTTCGGCGTCGATGGGACAAAATACTTAAATTGAACGCCACAAAAAACACAGCGCCCAGCAATCCTGTACTCGCTAATATGTTGATTAACCCGTTCGACGTTCTTGCACTTCCGACGCCGATTCCAAGCCAATGAGAATCCTGAAGAGCCTCGAAAGCTGTATTCGACCATCGGGTTCGTTCTTCGAACGAGGAGGTGGACGTCTTTTCGAATACAAGAGCATTCAATAGGAATGATATTCTCTCGCGAAATTCGGGCGCTGATATAATCGCTTCGACGGCAAGTATCGCCAAGACGAATATGACGATGATTTCCGCCGCCGATCTCTCCTGTTCGATACGTCCACTGACGAAAACGCGAATCAAGGTCTGGAGCGCGAAGGCAGCGCCGGCTGCTGCCAGGATCGCGTACGCCGTTGAAGACGTAGACAGGCAAGCCAGCAACAAACTCCCCAGCGTTGCGAATACCCACCTATAATCCATACCGAAATTTCTGCGCATAAGAAGCAAAATTGCAAAGAGACTCGCCGTCAGCGCACCAAACGATGAGGCTTCCGGCATTGCGCCGACGACTCGTTTCGTAAGGCCAATATTAGTTTCGCCAACCAGAGAATAATTTGCGTTTCTAAACACATCCAAGATAAAATTCAAGCTCAGAATGTCGAGGCAGGCAGTTATAAAAAGTATGAACAATAATAAATAAAGTGCGAGTTTTATTACCTGTAGGAAGTCGGTAGTCTGAAAGCGAGCAGCGATAACGATCGTCAACAAATATGACTCAAGAAGGTATAAAAATTGAGTTATATTGCTCATTGATGGGGACAAAGAAACGGTATACAGAACATCTCCGGATCCCCTCAAAGGATAGACGATGGTTTGACCCTCGAAAACCCAGGGGAAAATTGCTGTACAGAGCATGGCTTGTAGCATGAAGAGCGTCAGCAAACCACATTTGTTGAACGGCAACATAATGGCCAGAAACGCGTTTGCCCGCATTGTGATTAACGAGCGTAGGATGAGCAATCCGAAACCTAGATTGGCCGCGGTGATGGTAACTCCCATAGTCAACGACGGCGGCAGCGCCGCTAAGGCTCCAAATGCTAGAAAACAGATCGCTGCGATGAAGATATAGTCAAATCCAGCAATTGCGCACGGCAGAAGTATAGCTAGAGATACCAGCGACCCTATATCCATTTTTGGGCCTCAAATCCATCTGATCGATTTTTATTATAATAAATCGAAGAAGCAATCGCGATTGTTGATGACGAACCGCCTACAGATGATAAGCTTGATTTCATAAAGTCCTTCCCAATATTCGTTATTAATCGCATCATTAATGAATTAGTGTTACCGGAAGCTGTGGTAATTCGAGGCTTTTTGCTGCATTGACCATATCGCGTGCAGTAGAACCGACACCACGGTGGCGCCCGCTGCTCAATCCAAGAATGATAGATTCGATTGTATCGCGCTCGGACCTCCCAACAAAGTTCCAAATCGCTGGCAGCCGCTTCCCAGGGCAACGATCCGGCAAGCAATTCGTGAACGGCTCTAAGAGCGATGGATCGTTATCTGGAGTTCGGTCGATGCGATCCTCGATGACGGTTCAGGATATTTGACGATTGATACTGCGGCTACGCTCATCAAACAAGGTGTAGTGCGGATTGGCTATTCTCCCAGTCGCAGCGAGCAAGCGGTGCCGAATGAGCGGTCTGGAGAACGCTCATTGGCATCGGACCGGAGGCTCCGCGGCGTACACGCAATCGGTCCGATCGTAAGGCCGCGCGCCGATCACCGGCCGGACCTGGACTCAGCTCCGCGACGACCGATGTCCCGTTGCCATCGAGCCCCTTGAGGCCGACGCGGCCGAGCGCCTTGCGGCGGCTCCGGTCGCCTGGCGGTCGAGGCGGCAAGCCGAGGGCCGGGACGCCGTCCCTGTTCGGTCGGATGGACGCGACGGTCGCCGCGCTGGTTCGGCTGGTCCATTTCCTGCGGATGGACGTGATTTCCGGATCGGACGTCCTGCACGGTGACGACACGACGGTATCGATAGAAGGAGGCTGCAGCCGGTGGTCCCGCCGAAGAGACGGCTGTCTCGCACCACCGCCCAGATCCGCCCTGTGATGGTCTTGTCCTCGGCCAGAACCGATAAGGGGGTGCCATCGAGATGAAGGCGCTCGGCTAATCGCACGTGAGCCTCTATCCGGGCGACCGGTCGAGTCTTGACCGACGCACCCCCGACCAAACCTCCTTCGACAGGCTGCCGCATCCCGCGGCCGCCCAAACCCGGCAGGACTCCACGCATCCAGGCCCAGGTCACTGTTCAGACAAACCGAGCCACCTCTGAACCTCAGGACCGTTGCCGATAGCGTCGTTCCGCCCACGCCGCGCTTCGACTGCATATTCAGTACCGCATCCGCGCGCGGGAGGACGTCAATCTCTCAAGCATACTTGATCGAACGTATCATACCAAACCTCGCTGAGGAGGACTCACTGGGGGTAGCGGCGGCGGCTGAAGGGTAATTCTGTCCTGGGATTTGGAGCCCGAGGAGAGGGGCATGGCTGCTCCGGTTCCGCTGCGGTCGGACTTTGACGCCGAAGGCCTGCGCGGTAATTACCCCGGCCCGTGATGGCGGGGTTCAGGCGCCGACGGTTTTGAGGATGGTGCCGAATGGCTTGGCACCGCTCAGGCGGGCGGTGTCGACGACGGTGCGGATGGCGGCCTCGCCCTCGCCCGCCCACATGGCGCGAGAGCCGTGGGTGACCGTCCGCTGCACGACAGCCGGACGAAGCAGCCGCTCGGAGCCGTTGTTCGTCGGCTCGACCGTCCCGGGATAGGCGAGGAGGATCAGGAGCTGATTGCGGGCGCGGCTGATCTTGGCCTGCAGGTCGCGGGTCAGGTCACAGCGGCTCGGCGTGGCCAGGATGGCCCCGAGTTGCCGATCCAGGCTGCGGCGCTTGGCCGACAGCGTCGCGGCGGCCAAGTCGGTGACGCGCTCGGCCAGGGCGAGACGCCCTGCAACCAGAGTTGCAGGCGCCACGGCACGGGATCGTCGCTGACCTCGACCACGTAGGCGACGTCGCGGGCCAGATGCGCCAGGCAGGTTTGGTGCTCGGCCGCATGGACCTGTTGAGCGGTGTAGCGATCCGAGATCCACACCGCGGGCCGATGCCCGTCCATCATCTCGTGCACCACGACAGCGCCGCGCGTCGGGCAGGCGGTGTGGACCACCGCGTCGGCCGCGTGGAACAGCCAGTGGTAAGCGTTCGAGCCCGCGATGCGCACGCCGGAGCAGGTTCATCAGGCCGCCCTGGCTGAGCGTCAGGCCAAACAGGTCGGAGAGCGCCGCCTGCCGCCGCTCATACGAGAGCGCCTGAAAGGTCTTCCAGTACGTCGCCACTGCGTGCAGCCGTGGGCCGAAGGGCGTGCCGCGCGCCGCTTCCGGCACCGGTGCGACGACCCGCTCTCCGAAGCGCGCCTTGGCCAAGGGCGCGCGTGATCCCGCCCAAACCCGGCGCTTGTTGGCTGTGTCGGCGATCTACGCGGGCGGCTCGCGCTCGGCCGCCGCCGCTCTCGGCGGGGTTGGGCTTCAGACGGTGCTGGATTGGGTCATGGCGTTCAACGCGCACGGTCCGGACGAGCCGATCGGCGGCAAGGCCCCTGGCGCCCGCCCGCGCCTGAACGCCGAGCAGCGGGAGGCGCTGCGCGCGCTGGTCGAGCAGGGGCCGCCGATGCCGGCGGCTCACGGGGTCGTGCGCTGGCGGCTGGTCGATCTCGCCCCAATCCTGTTCGGGGATCACGGTGTCTCGATGTCCGAGCAGACGCTGAGCCGGGTCCTGCGGGGCATGGGCTACCGCAAGCTCTCCGCCCGGCCGCGCCACCACGCCCAGGATCCGGACGCCATCCCGGCTTTTAAAAAAGCGTCCCCACCCGCCTGGAGGCGATCGCGCAAGCCGTCGGCGGCAAGCCGATAGAGGTCTGGTTCGCCGACGAGGCCCGGGTCGGCCAGAAGAACACGATCCCCCGGCGCTGGGCCAGACGCGGCACGCGTCCCACGGCGCCCAAGGACCAGCGCACCGCCTCGGCCTGCATCTTCGGGGCAATCTGCCCAGCCAGAGGCACCGGGGCCGGCCTCGTCATGCCCCGCCGCACCACCGAGGCGATGGCCTTGCATCTGGCCGAGATCGCCAAGGCCGTCGCCCCGGGCGCGCACGCCGTGCTGCTGCTCGAACAGGCTGGCTGGCACACCAACCGGAAGCTCGCTGTGCCCACCAACATCACCCTGCTGCCGTTGCCGGTCCGCTCCCCCGAACTCAACCCCGTCGAGAACCTAATGCGCGACAACTGGATCGGCAACCGCGTCTTCACATCCTACGCCGACATCCTCGACCACTGCTGCCACGCCTGGAACACCCTCATCGACCGACCCTGGCGCATCATGTCGATTGGACTGCGCAACTGGGCTCATGGGTTCTGATCAGTGAGGATTGGTATCCGATGTCGAGTCTCACCAGCGCATCGACGCGTCTCAGACCGTCAATGTTCGGCGCTCGTTGTCCAGACATCTTATGCAGTGCCATAGCGGGTTTCCGCTGATATCTGAACCCAGCATTTCAAGTCAGCGCTATGCGTTCAAGGCGATTACACCGATGCCGGAAACACCATTGTTTCGCAGTGTCGACGTGACCCTTTCTACGTGGGCGAGTTGTGTTTTGCCAAGCTCTACAATGACAACGACATAGTCCAAAACTGCGCAGCTCAACAGCATTTCCGGGTTTGAACTGACTGGCGGCAAATCGAGAAGAACATATTCTGCATCATATTCCGATAGGATATGAAGGGTTGCCGCGCTGTTCGCACCATTCGAAAGATCGATATCTTTCTGACCACTCGCGCCGTCGATCTGCGGATCTATTACGAGTTTCACATCAGATGACGTGACGATTCGCGCGCCATGATCATTATTTCCACTTGAAGAAAAAAATCCATCCTTGGCTTTTTGATAATCAAGATTGAATACCGCGGCGCTGCGCCCCTTTGCTGATACAACCGATGCTAGCAAGAGCGCAAGCAAATGGCGCTTGGAGTGTCCCGTCCAGCACATGACACCAATGACTTTTTTCTGCTTTGCTGAGAGATCAAGAGCAAAATCGATATGGAAGGCGTCCATCTTTTGTCTGGCGTCCAAGTAATTTTTTCCCCAAGCCTGCCTGAGGATGTCGTAATTTTTATTCGAAGCCGCACCTACTCTAATCGACCGACTAAATCTTGGCAATTCGACAACGTTATTGATATCCAATAAGTATTTTATTTGCGACGGGGACTTAACTGAATTATCAAAAAATTCCCTCACCACAATTGTTGATATCCCAATCAGCAAACTCAAAGTCAAGGTAATAGCGAAGGTGGTTCCTGTTTTGGGACTCGATCGGGTTAATGGTGGCGCGGCCGCACTGATGATCTGGGCATCCGCGTCGGGAAACTGAAAATTCGGAACGGCGCCCGTTCTAACTCCTTCATCAGCCGCCGCCAACTGGGCTTTCATGCTCGCGATCCGACCTTGCAAGTATTCCGTTCCGCGTTGGATTGAAGCGGCCCGCAATTCTACTTGTGAGGCGATGTACTGCATACATATTGCATTGGCGATGCGGGCGCTTTCAGCCGGCTCCAGCGCTTGATAGGAGACTTCGAGGACATAGGAATTACCCACGCGCTTTACGTTAACGCGATTGCTGAAAGCCTCGAACGCTTTCCGATTCGAACTCTTTACCGACGCAGAATCCTCGGCTGCATTCTTCGAGGACAGGTTCGATCGTAATTTATCGGAGTCTTTTATATTTTCGGCTATCGATTTTGATTCGAGCAGGTTAAGCTTGTCGAAAACCGCGTTCAAGATCCGCTCTGACTTGAGTACTTGTATCTGACTTTCTGCTTGAAAATTATCGAGGCCGACCATGGCGCCCGTTTCGGCTCTGGAGCCTGACGCTCCCCCTGCCGGCAAGGACGGATTGAGAATGATTGCCGCTGTCGCAGAGTACTGTGGTGGTGTAAGAAATATATAAAGGAGCGCAAGGGTCATGCAGAACAGTACCCAAGCCGCAAAGCGGAATTTACATTCTGAAATCGAACGTGCGATTAAACTAATTGGGAGCCCTGGGTGTGAATAGCTGAGGTTACCGTCTCTCATATCTGCTCCGGAGGTCCATGATAACGATCCTGTGTGCTTGATCATCTCGCTTGTATCCAATGTTTGCCGCAAGATGAAACAAACTTTATTCGCATAAGCGCTTACTGTTAGAGCCTTAATGTTTTTCAAGTTTGATCAGGGGGAAGACACGCGCAACGACCGGAATCCTCCTTTGCCGATGATGCGGGGAAGCGGCTGTTTGGACAATACGCAATGAGCCTAAGTTGCATCATGCCATTGGGCTGTTTTTCGTATCAGGGTCGTGAACGGCGTATCGTGTTTGAATTTCGATGAACGAACAGAGGCGAAGATAGCATTATGGTCTAGATTCGATTAGCGCCAGAGGCCGATGACGGCGGTCGCAGGGAGCCAGCCAAAACGAAGCCAGCCGGTGAGCGCGAGGCTGGGCATTAGAGGCGGCCGCAAGGTGGCTCATTGAGGCGCACGAGAAATGCGGCTGAGCCGATCCGACGGGCCCTGAGCTGATGGCCGAGGGTTGAGCCTGTACCTCAACCGCGAGCGCCTCATGTTCGATCCTGATCCTGCAAGCCACGCGTGTGTTCCCGAAGCGAGTGTGACTGTCGTGCCGGCAACCGCTGGCTGGCCGAACTGCATCGTCAGTTCGGGACAAACGCCCATCTCGCCAGAGCCAAAGGGCGGCTGCAAGATGGACAGAAAAACGTCGCGTATCACGACCTGTAGTTTTGCCTGCAATGCGCACGCCATGGACTCGTTCGAACGTGTCGTCGGGCGCCATGCCAATGAGGCCGCGTTGCGCGGCAGTGGTGATTCGCCAGCCGAGCATGGGACGGCAGCTGTACTGCGGGTGCAGCCCGTGGCTGCCCCGCTCTCGGCAAAGATTGACGCCGTATGTAAGGGCACCACAGCGGGGTGATGCGCGTTCCGGACTGTTGCGGTACGCTAACTGCGCGTCAGGATCGAGCGTATCAGTAGACGCTCGGAACGGGTGCTGGGCGATGCGCAAAACGAGATACGGAAACCGCGATGATTGCCGGATATTGAGTCTGCTTGGGCAAAATGTCGTCCTACGGAACAAACGGACCAGACGACCCGGTCAAGTCGCCGCGTTCAGTTCAGGCAATCAGCCCCGCGACGAGACAAAGCTGAAGCGAAAATTTCAGAAATATCAATTATCGACAGATTGTTCAGATGTTAAGATTGAGTGCAATCTTTTTCTTCAATTCGTCGCCGGACTCAGGTTTCCAATGCCAACTAATGTCAAATTATAACAAATCTTAGCTGTGCACTTAATTCAGAGGCACTCAACAAAATTCTACGAGAGATGGGGGTCGACCATCTTTCGTTGAATCAATTATCTGATAGCAGTTCAAATATCCGTCGTTTCTATTGACGTATAATTCGAATGAGAGGGCTTAAACATTGAGTTCCGCCTTTTTGTCTCCACCGCCCGTATCCGTCATCCTCGGAACTTACAACGGCGAGCGCTATTTGCGGCAGCAAATGGAAAGTTTATTGTCGCAGTCCGTTTTGCCGACCGAGATTATAGTCGCTGATGACCGTTCAACCGATGGGACAATCAGGATCGCTGAAGATTTTCAATCCTTTTCCGCCGTTCCAATTAAAATTATTCGTCGCACGGAAAACATTGGTTTCGGCGCCAATTTTTTGCACGGTGCGCAGCACGCAACGGCAGACATAATAGCTTTTTGCGATCAAGATGACATTTGGCATCCAGATAAATTAGAGGTTTGTTTGGTGAAGTTTCATGATCCAACGATTGTCTTGGTCGTCCATTCTGCACGAAAGATCGATAAAGACGGGAATGATCTCGGCCGATTTGATCAATATATAAGCCAAGATTGTACAATTAATCCTCGGGCCTGTGATCCGTGGGGAGGGCATTTCGGATTTTCGATGGTTCTGCGCAAATCTCTCTTGGATTTGGTTCCCATCGATAGATTTGACCTTAATTTGCAGGGAATGAGAAATAACGCTCATGACAAATGGGTAAGTCTGCTGGCTCGCTGCGCTGGCCGGATTGCGTGCATCAATCGCGATTTGGTTGATTACAGGCAACACGATAGTAATGTGTATGGTGCTCCAAATAAACATGAAGTCTCGAAAACCCGGAAGATGATTTTCTTCGTACTTAACGAACGCGCACGATCTGCACAGGAAATGTGTACTATAATCTCCAACATTCCTTTCAGAACGACGTCCGATCTTCCTCTTTTTGACAAATATGAAACCTTAAATTGGTGGAAGAAGATTTATATGGTTCACCAAAGACGCGCCGATCTCTTTCATTCTCGTCGTCGTGTGGACGCATTGGTGCAATGGTTGAAAAATGTGGCCGGTCGCGTTTATTGGAATTCTGGTAGCGCCATCCAAAATTGCAAGGACGCGGTCAGAGACTTGGGTGCAATAGCTCTTATCAAGTGGGATTGAGACAGCGATATTCAAGTGTTCTCAGGGAAGAGTTATTGCGGGTGGGGTTTTTTTATTAAATCAGTCCTACAATCCGCTAGTCTGTAATCTTCCGTCCAGTAGAGGAAGAAATTACAGCTCGCGGCATTTTATGACTGGCGGAACGAGTGGTTTCGAAGAATCTCAAATCGAATGTCGGTCAGCTTCATCCCGCTTCGTTAACGCGAGAATGGCCTCGAGTTCCGCCTTCTGCGAGGCAACCCACTGTTGTGCAGCGCGTCGTGCACTCCGTCCAAGCGCGAGTCGCGCTTCCGTATTCTGGTGGAGTGTCAGCAATGCTCTGGCGAAACCGATGGGGTCGTCATCGTCGACAACAATAACACCCTGTAACAACTGGTCCGGCAATCCTCTCACTCCAAGACGCGTACTGACCGCCGGGACGCCGAGAGACAAAGCCTCGATCAACTTTATCTTTAGGCCAGTACCGGCCGTGATTGCATTGGCCAGAACCGGCGCATCAGTATATGCGTCTTCCACGTTCTTGACTAATCCTAACTTTACCACGCTCTTCTGGTGCGGTATGTCTCGGCATAGGCTTCCCGCGACGAAGATTTTGAATCCAGGAACGATCCTGACGACCTCAGGGAGAACCTTTTCGATCAGGTACTGAACCGAAGCAATATTTGCCGTGAACGACGATCCGAAAAAGGTTGCGCCGGCCGAACGCCGCTGCTCGACCGCGACACTCCGCTCTCTCATCAAACAGAGCGTTCTGACACGGCCTGCTTCCGGACCGAGTAAAGATTTGAAGTAGGCTGCTTCCAAATCTTGAATAGCGATAACGATATCGGCCCTTTTCAAGCCCGCGCTCTCCTTCTCGGGCGCAAGCTGATGGGAGAACGAGTCGTGGGTATCAAGAACCTTCAGTGTTTGAGGCCCGCAGGTCAGAAACACCCGAGAGAAAAATACATAGGGTACCCAGCAAACGTCTGGCTTAATACGACGAAAAATTGCTTTAAGCATTTTGTCGAATGGACTATAGTATATTTCGTCCGCCGAGTCGAAAAGATGAGTTTGCTGGCCGCTGAGATTTTTTATCTTACGAAATATTATTTTGATCCAACGCTGGAAGAGATATAGCGTTTCTCCCGCTCGGCTTCGCTTTAAGGGTATGAAATTTGGGCCAAAAAATTCGCGATGCGCATCTTCATCGAACGACCCGATCTGTCGAGAAGTCAGGAGAATGAAGTAGACCTCATGTCCTAAGTTTCTAAAATATTCAATCTGCGCAAAAATAACCGCTCGGTTTCCGCCATTTGTGGGGAATACCGGCACAGATGATACATAAACGATTCTCAAAACTGGTCCTCCAAGGATGTGGGCATCGCAGGCAGCGAAAGAACCGTATCATGGTTCTCATCAGCATTAAATTATGGGAATGCGTTCGTTATAAAATCTTCTCAAAGCATCGAAATCTCGTTTTCCAATTATACTTGTTGATTCGTTGTGTCGCTGTCACAAATTTTGCTTGGCCGAGGCCAGGCATCGTACCTACGTATGCCGACCGGGCGCTACGCATTATGCCCATGACGGCCAAAACGTAGGGTAGCGTCGTGCGAATTGATTGTGCGGCTTACCGTTTCGCGCACGTGATGAGCTTCCATGGGAGCCTCTTTTAGAGGATCATAATGGCTGCCGGTAGTGGAGCGTCGCGTTTTGAAGTGCAGTCCAGCGCATTCATAAGGCGCCTGATCTCATCGACGATGTGCCGCTCTCATGAGCTTCGCTGCTCCGGATGACCTGACCGGTATTTTGGACCGAGCCAATTGAGAGGCTACCGCATGGCGGCTGCCATAGGTAGCCGGAGGCCAGATCCGGGTAGCTGACAGGCGCGGGCGGCCGATAGCCCAGCGACGAAGGCGGTCGAACGCGGTTGTGGGTGGTATGCCATAGACCGATCACGATCTGCGCCTCCCTCAGCGAGTGGAAAATCTCCTGGCGTAGACACGCGTCCCGAAGCTTGCCGTTGGAGCTCTCTCAATAGCCGTTCTCCCACGGCGATCGTGGCGCGATGTACTGGATCTGCGAGCCAGCTTTGGCGACCCACTTGCGCAACGCCTTGGAGATCATCTCTGGACCGTTGTCGCAGCGGATGTGCTCCGGGATGCCGTGCAGGCCCATCGCATCGGCCAGGGCCTCGATCACGCCGAGGCTGTCGATGCGCCGCGCCACCGTCAAGGCGAGGCACGCCCGGCTGGGCTCATCGATCAGCGTCAGGATGCGCAGGCTCCGGCCGTCGTGCGTCTGAGCCTGCACGAA
>NZ_JAKSYM010000244.1 GCF_022829545.1 Methylobacterium sp. J-030
CCGACGCCGGGATGGATGTAGTAGAACACGGTCAGCACGGCGCCCGCGAGGCCGACAAGCGCCGCACCGAGCCCCCAGCCGAGGGCGAAGATCCGGTTGCGGTCGATGCCGACCAGAGCGACGGCACCCTGATCCTCGCGCGTCGCTTCCAGGGCCCGGCCGAAATCGGTCCGCGTCATCAGGAGGAACAGGCCGCCGAAGGCCGCCAGCGAGACGAGAGCTCCGAACACCTGCGGCCAGGGCAGGTAGACGCCACCGAGGTCAAGGGTCTTCCCTCCGAGCCAGGACACCTGGAGGCTGCGGTAGTCCGGGGTGAACAGGTACTGCGCAACGCCCTGGAGCAGGATCGCCAAGCCGAAGGTCGCGAAGATCTGCACCATGCCCTGGTTGGCCTTGGCCCGCATCGCGAAGCGGACCACGCCGAAGTAGACGGTGCCGCCGAGGACGAACATCAGCGCGGCGACGAGCGGCATCAGCACGATCGGATCCAGACCGGACACGACAACGAGCCCGAAGGTCGCGTACATCGCCAGCATCAGGAATTCGCCGTGGGCGAAATTGACCACATCCATCAGGCCGAAGATCAGCGACAGGCCGACCGCGACGAGGCCGTAGATCAGCCCGGTGAGTAACCCGCTCGCCAGCACCTGCACGAGGGCTTGCATCGTCATCGGCATAATCCCGTGCAGGTCCGAGGAAGAGGTGATCGAGGGCTGATCGGGCTCACGCGAGGGCAATCGCTCCGCGCGCGGGGTGCGACGAGTATCCGCCGAGCGCGACCGATCCGGTCAGGCGTTCATGGGCCAAATTGCCGGGGCGACGGCGGCGGATTCGGGGAACACCGTCACGAACTTGGTGCCGACGTACTGGATCAGGACCGGCGTCGCGTCTGGGTTCTGTCCGCCCGCGTCGAAAACTACCTTCTTCCAGGGCATGATTGTGCGCGTGCCGGGAATGTCGGTCGCGGCGAGCGCCGCGCGCAGCTTGGCACCGTCAGTGGAACCGGCCCGGTTGAGAGCATCCGCGAGCACCAGCATCGCCGTGAACTGGCGCGAGGTGTTGTCGTTCAGGTCTCGATCGGCGCGCTTCCTGAACATCTCGTTGACGATGCCGACCGCGGGGCGCTTGGCAGCGAGGTCGAGGGAGAAGCTCGCGCGCGAGATCAAGCCCTGGAGCTTGTCGCCGACCGCGTCGTACACGGATTTCTCGGAGAATCCCGCCGCCTGGGCGATGATGGCCTTCGGCTTGTAGCCGAGTTCGCCCATCGTCTTTGTGAGCAGGATGGCGTCGTTGGTGTAGCAGGTCGGCAGCAGCACGTCGGCGCCCGCGGACTTGAGCGCCTGCACCTCGGCGGTCAGCGAGGGCGAATTGCTCTTGTACTTCACGTCCGCGGCGATCTTGTAGCCGCGCTCGTTCGCGAGCTTACGCTGCACGTTGGAAGAGTCGATGCCGTAGATCGTGTCCTCGTAGAACAGGGAAATCGAGTCGATCATCTTGCCCTGCTTGCGCAGGCCGTCCGTGAGATCGAACATTGCCGCCGAGAACATCTCGTCGTTGGCGGCCGGTCGGAAGAAGTATTTCAGGTTCCGGCGGCTCAGACTCGGCGAGGAAGAATCGGCACAGACGAAGGGCACGCCGTAGCGCTCGCACACCGCGCTTACGGTGGCCGAGACGCTGGACTGGTAGGCGCCCACGATCGCGATGACCTTGTCCTGGGTGATCAGGCGCTCCGCCTCGGCGCGGCCCTTCTGCGGGTCGCCCTGGTGGTCGGCGATGACGAGGCGGATCTTGGCGCCGCCGAGCCCCTCGAGGCCGGCGCCTTTGGCGGCGGGCAGGTCGAGGTCGTGGCTCTCGTTGATCACGTCGAGCGCCGTCTCGAAGGCGCGACGGGCATCGACGCCGTTCTGGGCGCTGGCGCCGGACAGGGCGTACAGCACGCCGACCACCACCTCGTCGGCGGCCGTCGCGCGCTGGGACTTGAGGCCCGCGAGCGCTAGGGCGCCAGCGGCCAGAATTTCGCGACGACGCAGCATGGGGCGTTCTCCAAAAGGGACGGGCGCCGGAATGCGGGATTCACGCCATCGCGAATTCGGCGTTGAGCCGGTCGGTGATGAGCATGCAGCCCGGCGCGTGGGTGATCGCGAAATCCGGGCGGGCCGACGCGATCACCGATTGGGGGGTGACGCCGCAGGCCCAGAACACCGGGATCTCGTCGTCGCCGATCCGCACCGAGTCGCCGTAATCGGGGGCGCCG
>NZ_JAKSYM010000245.1 GCF_022829545.1 Methylobacterium sp. J-030
CCCACCTGTGATTGGGGCCGCGAGGATGGCACCGAGCGCGGCGCGGCGGGTAGACGGGTTCACAGCCATGCCGAGCCCTCCCGCCCGTCGCAGCCGCCCCTGCTGAGCACCAGGGCGGCGCGGGTGGCCGGGAACGACACGCGGTCCTCCATCGGCTGCCCCTCGCTGTCGAGACGCAGCTTACCGCGGACCCGGCGCCAGCGAAGTGCTTCGCCGTGACAGCGTGTGATGCTTTCGCTGGGGGCGTCTCCCCCCCCCATCCTCGGGCCACGTCGCTCCGCCTGCTACCTTACACAGTCGG
>NZ_JAKSYM010000247.1 GCF_022829545.1 Methylobacterium sp. J-030
TCGCCCCAGTCGTTGGCCTGGCTCAACGATGGGATGGCGTTCCAGTCGATCACGGCCTGATCGCACGCTTGGGCGAGGGGCGCGGGGCGGGCAGGAGCCGCTTCGGGGGTGACCGGCTTGAACGCGGCCGTGCGGCTCGCCATGGCGGCGGCGCGCTCCTTGAGGGCCTGACGGGACGGGTCTCGGCGGAACAGCGTGGATAGCTTGAGAGGGGCCATGGTCAGCCTCCAGGGATCACGGGATGACGGGAGGCGCGGCGGGGTGAGCGCCGCGCGGTGGCGGCGTCAGACAGTGGGTGTGCTGTCGTCGGGGAGGTCGAACCGTTCGGCGGCGAGATGGCGAAGGTCGTCGAGGGCGCTTTCGCCCCACCACTCCCCGAGATGCTCCAGGGCGATCTTGAACAGGATGGCCGTCGGGGTCCGCATCGGAACGCGGTCGTAGTCCTCGACCAGCGCCGTCAGCTCCACGTCGATAGCGTTGGCGGCCTCCCAGGCGACGCCGAAACCGTTGGTCTGGCGGCGTTCCGAGACTTGATCCGCCCAGGCCCTGCGGCGGCCTTCATCGTGCGGTCCGGGGTAGCCGCCGTCTACGGCTTCGGCCTCGATGTCGAGGCGGGTCATCTCGGTTTGCGCGGGGATGAGGCGGCGCAGGATCGGCAAGGCTGCCGGGACCAGGGCGAGAAATGCCGCCTCCTCCGCGCTGGGCTGCTGCGTGCCGGCGATCACCGGCAGGGGCACGGCGACGGCAACTGTGCCGGCGACGACGGTTCGGCGGCTCAGGCTGCCGCGTAGGCCGTCGGCGCGCTCGCGCAGGGCGGCGCCCGGGTCGCGGTGGATCAGGTTCTTGAGGGACGTGCGGAGGGACATCGCGGGATCCTCGGATGAGGGCGCGGGCAGCCGGCCCGCTCGGGGTGCAGGCAGGTCAGAGCAAGGTGGCGAGGCCGGTGAGCACCATGCCGCCACCGATGATGGCGACGGCGGCCAGCAGCTCGGCGCCGACGTCGAGGAAGCGCAGGGCGCGACTGTGCGCGGTATCGGGGCGGACCGGGGCGACGGCCTCCCAAGCCTCGATGCCGCCGGGCACGGGCTCGTTCGGCAGATTG
>NZ_JAKSYM010000250.1 GCF_022829545.1 Methylobacterium sp. J-030
CAATCTCCGCCGCAAGCGGAAGCGCGCCGCGGCCCAAGCCAAATGCACCGCCAAGCGCAAGGAGAAGGGGGCTCCGGGCCGGGACGACCTCGGCCGGGCCGCCTACTACGTCCTCCTGGCGCTCTACAGCGATGAGGACACCAAGGCGGAGCTAAAGACGGGCATCCATCTGCAGATGATGGCCCTCATGAAGCATGCGGGCTTCGATCTGATCGAGGCCAATATCGCGTTCCTAAAGGATAGCCGCGGGACCTTGCCCAGCCTGAACGGGTGGCTCGCCCGCCGCTGGTACGAGGCGGGCAACCACCTCGGCCCGGAGGGCAAGCTGTTCAAGCCCTTGACCGGGAAGCGCAAGCGCTCCGATCAGCTGATGACTAGGAGTAACGGGGGGAATGGGCAGGGCAATGGTCAGCCGCTGATCGAGAACGGCGTTACCTCGGCCCTTGGCGATGGTGTCGAAGACCCGTCATGAACCTGCCTGCGGGCGTTCAGCCCCGCGCCAGATAACGATCCCTTAAACGTTGGCATGCCAACGATCGGCAAAAGGAGAATACCGGCGAGGTACGCCATGCCCCCGCTTTCCCGTCTAGCTCGTCCGCTCCGCTCCGCCCGGACGTGGATCGTCTTGGGCGTTTTGGCACCTGTCGGGATGCTCGCTGCCTCCGGTCTGATGCTGCTCGACCTGCGCCAGGACGCGTGGGAGAAGGCCGAGCAGACCTCCAAGAACCTCGTGCAGGTCCTGGAGCGTGACATCGCCCGCAACATCGAGTTGTATGATCTCTCCCTGCGCGGGGTCGTCGATAATCTCAAGGCGCGCGGCCTCGATCAGGTCAGCCCTGAGCTACGCCAACTCATTCTGTTCGACCGAGCCGCGACAGCCCACGACATGGGCGTGATGATCGTCACCGATGAGAACGGCGACAGCATCATCGACGCCAGCTCTGTCCCGGTACGCAAGGTCAATTACGCGGATCGCGCCTACTTTCAGGCACAGAAGGCACAGGACAATCTCGGCCTGTACATCAGTCAGCCGCTGTTCTCGCGTCTGCTAGGCAGCCGCATGATCGTGCTGAGCCGCCGCATCAACAAGCCCGATGGGTCATTCGGCGGTGTGGTGCTGGGGACCCTGAACCTGTCCTACTTCACGCGCCTCTTCGACCAGATCGCACTCGGCCCGGACAGCGCGATCAACCTGTACCTGCGCGATGGCACACGCGTCATGCGCCACCCCTACGCCGAGGCCGATATCGGCGTGAACATCGCCAGAGCCGCGACCTTCCGGGGCTTCCTACGTGAGCGCAGCGGCAGCTTCGTCCAGACGTCGGTTCGTGACGGCATCGAACGCCATTACAGCTTCACACAGGTCGGCGACCTGCCGCTGATCCTGAACGTCGCCCTGTCGACGGACGAGATCGAGGCTGACTGGCGGGTGAAGGCGCTCACGATCGGCGTCATCGTGCTGGTGCTGTGCGGCCTCACCATCGCGCTATCGCTGCTGTTCGGGCGGGAGCTGCGTCGCCGCGAGGCCATGCAGGCTGAACTCGAAAGGCTGTCGCTGACGGATGCTCTGACGCGTCTTCCAAACCGCCGTGCGTTCGAGGAAACCGGAGCTCGGTCCTGGAGGGCTGCGCTGCGAAGCGGTAAGCCTCTGTCCCTACTCATCGTCGACGCTGACCACTTCAAGCGCTTCAACGACCGCTACGGCCATCAGGTCGGAGATCAGGTGCTCCAGGGCTTGGCGCAATGCCTCTCGGACAGCGTGCATCGTCCTCATGATCTCGTCTGCCGGATCGGTGGTGAGGAGTTCGCCATCCTCTTGCCAGACACAGATCTGGTGGGCGCCTTCCGTATCGCGGAGAAAGTCCATGCCGAAGTGTCCGCGTTGGCGGTCGGCTCAGCGGGCATCGGTGCCGGTGCAGTAACAGTAAGCATCGGGCTCGCAGCCGCTGTACCGGCAGCCACGGAGGTCACCGCGCTCGCGGACCTCTATCGCTTGGCAGACGAGGCTCTGTATGAAGCCAAAGCTGGGGGGCGGAACCAAACCCGCTGCGCGAAGGCGTATGATCCGGCCGTAGCTCCGCTGAAGCACGCGCTTCGACTGATGCGGTGAGCGTACCAGTCCGCTTAGGTGCCATTCGAATGCTAGAATACAACCTAAGCACGATGTGGGTCACCCATGCAACCATGGGTGTTTCTCTGGAGGAGGGATGACTATAACGACTTCGTGAAGGCCTTTGAGCCTAGCGACATCGGACGCTTTTCATGGATGCGGTCGAGGACCAACGGGACGTCGTGCGGCACAACCTCTGACCTGACCGGTATTTTGGACCGAGCCGATTGAGAGGCTACTGCATGGTCGCGGCCATGGGTAGCCGGAAGGCCAGATCCGGGTAGCTGACGGGCGCGGGCGGCCGATAGCCCAGCGACGAATGCGGTCGGACGCAATT
>NZ_JAKSYM010000255.1 GCF_022829545.1 Methylobacterium sp. J-030
CCGCGCTTGCCCTGGCGGCTATCTTGACCGGAGGTATGCTCTGACACTCATGAACCTCGCTTGCCCGCGTTATTGCGAACATGAACGAGAAACATATGCCAATGGATGAAAGTTCTGGCCTGCGACTTCAAGGGCAATCGAATAAAAGATCGATGGCTAAAATCCAACATATGTTAATGATGGATCTTTATAATCTTTGATCATGTTGAACTGGAACTGCGTTCACTCGGTGCGAAGGCTCAATGTACAATCCCATCTTTTCATCGATAATGCTGGCGATCGAGTCGCAGCGGGTCATCGAGCTGCGCATGGTCCGCATCGCTTGGGGCGGGCGCGAGGGCCGAGCCGAGATGCAGTCAATGGTGGTCGAGAAGATGCACGCCGCCGGTGAGGCGATGACGACGCTGATGCTCGGTGGTTCGCCCGAAACCGTGATCGCGCGCTACCGGGAGCACGTCGCTTTCAACACCAAGCGCCTCACGGCGGTCTGACCGATCAGTTGTGCCTTAGTTGCAGAGCGTTTCGGGTGTAGGCTCCATCGATGACAGAGCCCAATCAGACGGCCTTCATCGTCAAGGTCGCATGTCCGGATGAGGATGCGCCAAAGCAGCCACTCACCCTGTTCTATGCAGTCCTGGCCAAGGATCCGGAACGCGGGATCCAGATCGGCAAGGATGCAGTCAGGGCAGGCGCCGAGAAGCTGCCGCCGGAGACGCAAGGCGCCCGCGCGATGGTGGCCGACGCAAAGGCTGTGGTGGACTCTGCCAAGCTCGCCGCACGATCTGCGCGAACTCGCACCGACGAAGCTGCTGCGTATGTGAAAGCATCCAAAGCAACGCTCGCGAAAGCAGTCGGCAAACTCGGCGCGGACAACCTCACGCCCGAGGAACAGCGCCGCTGGTTCATTGAAGCTCCACGCGAGGCCGGGGCGAGTGAGGTTGAAGCCGCGTTTGATGCGGCCCCAAAACGGATTGCCAAGGTGAAGCCGACGAGCTCTTGAAGTTATCTGTTCGTTGGATCCAGCTTCATGGCCGCCGATGGGGTAACGAAGAAGTCTAGCCGGAACAGGATCAGTCCTACCTCATCAGTGACTTTCATCCGCCATTCTGAACCAAGGCTCTCTAACCTTGCGCCTTCCTCAAGAAGCACGCCGGCGTATCGGATAGCTTCTCGGCGCGCGAACATAATCTCCGGCAACTCGACGCCCTTTTTGTCGAGCATGACGACGCCATCATAGACGTTGAAATGGTAGCGCGGCACACGCACCTCCGCCGTTGAAGGCGGGAGCCATGGCTCTCAATCGCGGACATGCCTGAGTCAGAGACTGCGACTGCCGTTGGCTGTGCCACACGGCGGTGGGCGGCGATCACATATGGATCAGGTTCTTCGATCCGCGAAGGATATGTCGCACTGTATTTGCGAACGGTATAATCGCCATCTCTTTCGCCGTGTCGGAGAGGTACTTCGGCTCCCCTGCCCCGTCCATGATCTGCCTCAGCGCCCGCTCATTCGGTGGCAGCCAACTGAGCTGGAACCTCGCCATTTGGACACCGGTTACGACTGCTCCAACAGGGAGTGAAACCGATGGTTGATGTCGCGCAGATTCAGGAGCATGCCGAGGTAATCGGTTCGGACGGAACGCACGTCGGCACAGTCGATCACGTCGACAGAGGTGAGATCAAGCTGACCAAAAAAGATGCGGCTGCAGGCGGCCTGCACCACTTCATCCCGGTCGACTTCGTGCGAGCGATTGAGGGCGGCAAGGTCCATCTCGACCGACCAGCGGATGAGGTGATGCGCGAGTGGTCGACGTCCTAAGCCGTTGGCGCCGACGGTAGGCGCGCAAGCACTAGAAATCGGACGGGCGGCCATATCATCACGGCACGCTCGGCTTGGCGCGCTTCTCTATCGCGCGTGCTTCGCCAACACCTCGTTCAAGGCCTCCGTCACCAGAGCCTCGATCGAGTTGCCAGCACGGCCATGCTCGGCGACCAACTCGCGAGATAGGCCACGCACCTTGGCAATCAGGTCCCGGTCCAGCCACACCGTAAAAGCCTGCCGGTTCTCCCGGTGATCACGAGCTTTAGGTGTAGGTTTAGGTGTATCTAAACTTTGAGCTGGAGGTTGAGTTTTAGGTGGAGGTGTAGGGTCTAGGATGGGCTGCTCCCCGACCACAAACGAGGCGGACAGGCTGGGCCGCTTAGCCATTCTGCTTCTCCGTCCGCTTGCGCTTCACCTTAATCCCCACCTGCTTCGCCACCCAACGGAACAGGGCGTCAATCTCCTCGGCCCCCCTCCCCTCGGGCTCAATCTCCTGGATCGTACTGCCGTCAATCAGGCAGCTCTTGTAGCCCTTGCGATGGCAGATGAACGGCGCGCCGTGTTCCCGGCCAGTCGGGATGCCACGGGATACGAACCCGGCCGCGGCTTCCTTCACGTCCTTCTTGGCGCCGCTCACGTCCACGTCGGTGAAAATGACGAAGTTGGGCTTGCCCAGCCCCTGAGCCATTGCGTGCGAGGTTGGTACGGCATCCATATCGGCAAGCGAAGTCCGCGAGGGGATCAGCACGAGGTCGGACAGCTCGGCCGCACGCTTGCCCATGATCTCGGCCTTGCCTGCCGTATCAATAAGGACAAGCTCCGCACCCTGGCGCTCGAATTCACGCAGTGTCGGTTCAAGGAATTCGGGCGTCGTTTCGGGCCGAACCGGTGGCCCCTCGGTCTGACGGCGGGTGGACCACATGCGGAGAGTGGCCTGCGGGTCAGTGTCCACGATCGCCGTAAGGATCCCGGCATGATGCGCGGCAACGGCCAAGTGGGCTGTGAGCGTGCTCTTCGTGCTCCCGCCCTTCAGACCCAAGATCGAAACTACCCGCATCGACTCACCTCCGGCGCGCTTTGTAAACGGTGTAGGTCTAAGTCCAAAGATACCGTTTAGCTTGAACTCAAGGTGTGCCGTTTAGGTAGAACGATTATGTTTAGGTATAGGTTTACCGTTTATGGGGCTTGCCAGAAGCCGTCCGGCGTCGTAACTTTCGATAATAGTTGTTCTCGAAAGTTTGGCTGGTAGGTCACGCCTATGGCAGCGATCCAACTGATAGACGGCACCATGGGCCAGCGCCTGCCGGTGAAGCCGGCCAAGGGCGAGGGCTGCAACGGCTGCGGCTACTGCTGCGCCGAGGAGCCGTGCGCCATCGCGGTCGAGTACATCGGTGCGGGCACGGAAGGGCCATGCCCAGCCCTGGAGTTCGAGGACGGCCGGGCGTGGTGTGGCCTTGTGCGGCACGCCTCCCGCTACATGGATCTGCCGAACGACTGGGCGGACGCGGTTCTCGGTGAGATGTTCGCCGCGGCGCTGGGTGCCGGGCGAGGCTGTGATGCCGACCTCTGAAATCCTGATCATTGAGCCCGTCGAGGCCGGACTACCGGCTGAGACACAGGCGCTCGTCCAGGCCTATCAGCGCGCCTCGAAGTCCGCGGCGACGATCCGGGCCTACATGTCGGACGTGCGCGTGTTCGAGACGTGGTGCCGACGCTGTGGGTTCCGGTCGATGCCGGCAGCGCCCGAGACCGTGGCGGCCTTCATCGTCTCGGAGGCCGAGGAGGGCAGGGCGGCCTCGACGTTGGGCCGGCGCCTCGCCGCGATCCGGTATGGCCACAAGCTGGCCAAGGCGCCGGACCCGACAGACGACGAGGGCGTGCACGCTGCCGTGAAGGGCGCCCGGCGCAAGGTCGGCGTCGCCCCGACGCAGAAGGCAGCCGCGACAGCCGACATCCTGGCGGCGCTGCTGATGCGGACGCCCGATACACTGACCGGCAAGCGCGATCGGGCGCTGCTCGGGCTGGGGTTCGCTGGCGCGTTCCGCCGAAGCGAGCTCGTTGCCCTTGATGTCGAGGACCTACGCGAGGATCCCGAGGGCCTGCGCGTCATGGTCCGGAGATCGAAGGTCGACCAAGAGGGCAGGGGGCTGGAGAAGGCGATCCCGCACGGGCGGTTCATCCGGCCCGTCGCCCTGGTGCGGGAATGGCTCGACGCGGCCGGCATCACGACGGGGCCGGTGTTCCGGCCGGTCTCGCGGTCGGGGAACGTGCGGGCCCCGGATCCGGCGACCGGCGAGTTGCCGCGCCTGACGACGCAGGCGGTCGCCGACATCATCAAGCGATACTGCACGGCTGCGGGGCTCGATGCCTCGACGTTTGGGGCGCACAGCCTGCGCGCCGGCTACATCACCACGGCGGCCGAGCGTGGGGCGGATCTCGCCCGCATCATGGACCAGTCGGGGCACCGCGATCCGCGCACGGTGGTCGGGTACATCCGACGGGCGAACGCGTTCAAGGGGCACAGCGGGAGCGGATTTCTGTAGGAACGCGGCTACTCTGAAACTTCCGGCTTCTGCGGTCTGCGTTGCGCTGGTCGGCTGGGATCGGGCCTGCGTGGGGGTCGTCTTCGCTGTGGTGGTGCGGACGGGTCCGGCGCCCCAACCTCTTCGATGTCCTCGCCTCCGCGTCTCATGACGCGGCCTGGAGAACCGACATTCCGGACTTGGCGGGCCTTCTTGGTGAAGCGCTCAGGCGTGCGGACACCGTCAGTATGCTCGTACAGGTGATCGTGCACAGAAAGCCCAAGAGGATCGAGGATCACATCAATGCCCTCACGCCGCGCCAACTTGGCCGCCGGTACGAAGTCGCTATCTCCGACCACGAGCACGATCTGCTGGACAAGGCGCTTGTAGGAAAGCGCCGCAACGTCGAGCCCAAGACGCATGTCGACACCCTTCTGATTGGTGTCGATGGCAAAATCCGCGTCGGTCAGATCCGCGAAGGTTCTCTCGCCTCGCCGCATGCTCTTGAGAGCATGATCGTAGAGCCGCCAAGAGACTGTATCAATCAAATGTCCCAGCCGTAGGGCTACCTTCCGCTTGCGCCGCAGTTCATCATGCAGTGCCTTGCGGAACAGGGCCTCGGGCGATTTGCCGAAATCGATAGCCTTGCCGCTGATCGGCCAATGCATTTTCTTTTCAAGCGGCGGGCAATCGTAGAAGAAAACACGGTAGAGATCGTAATTCTCAAACACGTCGCGTTGGTGTTCATCTCGCCCTGTACGCTGATAGCGATGGCGCAGAGCATGACCGTGGATGAGGTCGGCGACGGCCGCCGGATCAGTGTGATCCACGTCGGGGAACACATGGCGCAAACGCTTCAGAAAGAAGCCACCGTCAACGAAGACGGCCACCGAGTGACCCACCATAAACACGCAAGCCCCTGGGCTCGGCCCCCCAAAGGATCTCACGGCTCGCGCCGGTCGGGAAGCTTACTGCCAGGGGCTGGTGGGGCGTGCTAACACCCGTCTCAGGAACGGTCAACCAACCGATCGGTTGCCGACGGGTGAGCCGGCAGCCCGTGAGATAGTGGGCCGAAGCGCCTTAAGTAAGGCTTACACCAAGCAGCATAGATGACGCACGGACCCGACATTGAGACCGCTGCGAAGGTCATCGCCGAGAACGTCGTCTCGGCCTTCGAACGCGAGCAGGAAGGCGCTGAATTTCATCCCACCGCCTGTGAGGCCATCGTGTCCGTGCTGGTGCGCTCCCTCTTAGCCATCATGCCAACCACGTCGAGCGACGTGCTGGCGGGGGCCTGCAACCGCGGCTTGGATGACGTGGTGGGAGCGGCCGGCCTCGTCAGCCCTCGGGTCGAGGCGGTCGACCCAGAGGATGGATCGGTGACGATGCGGGCAGAATAGGAGGATGGGCCGGATCCCGTGTCGACGTGGTTCGGCCCTGTGCCGTTCGGCGTTCAGCCGGAGCGACGGTCGCGGTGTAGCGTAGGGCCACGGTGACGCGACTGCGGCGAGTGCTGAGCAACCAGTGAGCGAATGCCTGTAAGAGGCACAGTGGGAGCGGGTTCCTGTGAGCGGTGGTTCATCCCCAGTCCGTCCGCGTCCGTCGGAGCAGATCGCCATCGGCCTGATCCAGGATGCCGAGGCATACCGCGCGGCTGCCGTGCGGGTGCATCCCAAGAGGGCGCCGCATCGAGACGTGAACCTGCTCGCGCCGGCTTGGCACCTGCTCTGCCACGCGTCCGAGCTGGCCCTGAAGGCCTACCTGCTCAGCGGCGGCGCCGACCCGAGCGCGAAGCAGGGCGGCCTCATGCACTCGACCCTCAGGCACAACCTGGTGGGCCTGTACCGACTGGCGCTGGAACGAGGGTTCAACCCTCCGTCCGAGGAATTCGGGGAACTGATGGACTTCCTCGGCCCGTACCATGGGGCGCACGTCTTTCGGTATCGGGAACAGGGCCGGATGCCGCTCCACCCGCCGTTCGCCATCGCCGAGACCCTTGAGCCGGTAATTGCCGGCATTGCCCAGACGGTTCGGGAGAGGTGGTCTGCAGCCCATGGAGGGCGCCGTGGCGATGAGGAGCTTGCCGGCGTCGGCCTGGCGCGTGCGCAGCCAGCGGATGGGACTGCGTAGCACTCACACCCGCCACGATCCCCCGCTGGACCGAACCGCCTTGTACCCGGCGAGACCGCCGGTCGGCTTTGGCGGGGCCTTCGGCGCCACGCCCGGCCGGGCGCGGTCGAGCAGCTGTCCAATGAGGCCAAGCGCGTCGACCTGATCGTCATGGACGCCGGCCGGGAAGCGCAGGAGCTCGGCCTCGAAGTCCTTCCGCCAATCGGCCTCGTGCGGGATGTAGAGCCCGCGCATGGACATGCGGGCGCGGATGCTCTGC
>NZ_JAKSYM010000258.1 GCF_022829545.1 Methylobacterium sp. J-030
GCCCCAGCCATCGCGCCACCCGCCGGCGTCGGCATCCCACCAGCGACCTTCACCAAGGTGGTAGACCTTGCGTCCGTGCGGCCGCCCGCAGCCCTCGCAGCAGCCTCTCGCCCGGCCGAACCGGATCACGGCCGAGAGCTGCACCCAGTCGATAGGGTAGAAGAAGCGGTGCTCGTGCCGGATTGGCATAATGCTGCGTTGGGTTAATATTGGCGAGAAAGCCGTTGGAATGCGGGATCGATTGAAGTCGCATCTCTGGGATCATTAGTGAGTGGCCAGCGTTGCCATCACCAGTGGCAGGAATACGCGGAGCATCGTCATGGGTCTCACCGCGTTCATCGTGTTCG
>NZ_JAKSYM010000259.1 GCF_022829545.1 Methylobacterium sp. J-030
CCCTCGTCGTCGGCGGCCGCTACGACCGCGCCGCCATCATGGCCGCCGCCTGCAAGGCCGCCACTGGCATCCAGGAGCGCTGCGGCGTCTCCCGCGCCGAGGCGATGTCCTCCGCTCTCAAGGCCGCCTGGCAGGTCGCCAAGGCCGCCCACCGCGCCGCTGCTCACTGATCCCCTAGCGGCCTGACCCGCCCCGCCACGGGGCACCCCTTCACCACCGACCCGATCCCACGCGCCCCACGAGGAGCGCGAACGATGACTTATGCCCGCATCCCAAGTTTCAGTCAGCCCGTCCCGGCTCGCAGCGACAGCCCGCGCACCGGCCGGCGCCGCCTCTCGGCCGATGGCCGGTACCTGAAACTGCCGAACGGGCCCGTAACCGGCGGCATCGAGCCGTGGGAGGCCGTCACCCCGGTCCGGCCGGACACGTCGCACAGCCGCAGCCTCCGCTTCCTCGACGCCACGGGCGAGCTGCTG
>NZ_JAKSYM010000265.1 GCF_022829545.1 Methylobacterium sp. J-030
TGTGGCGGGTTCCCCTGGGCGCGGTCGCGTCCTGCCGCGGTTTGTGCGAGTGACGGACTTGACGCTCCAAGTGTGCGCCCGGCCGGTAAGGTGAGTAGATTGAGCGACATGGACGTTCCTCCAGATGGATCAACGCGATCCGGTTCGGGGCTGAACCTCGCCGCGGTCGATATCGTTCAAGACGCGAACCCGAAGCCGCCGCCAAAGATCGATAGTCCGACATCAGCCTCTCTGCGCACGACGTCAGCCCGAATTGGGCGAACAGGGCAAGGCACAAGCCCCGATCTTTCAGAGTACGGCCACAGGTGCTCTGCGTGCCCGTATCAGCCGCTGATAGGGAGTAACGGGGGAGTACGGGGATCACGGGTCAGCAGCTAATCGAGAACGGCG
>NZ_JAKSYM010000285.1 GCF_022829545.1 Methylobacterium sp. J-030
CGACGTCCCAATCCGCATCAAGAATCTCTCTGACTGCAGCCGCTGGGGTCAGCAACAGCTGGCGAGAGAGCCCGACATTAGGAAACGGTTCGTCTGCTTTGGGGAGGGCGACGAATTGCAATGAATGGCCGGGATGGGCGCTTTGCAGAATGTCCGCTTGCGGGCGGTGATCCAACTTTCTCAATCCGCCCTGAGCCACCGTTGTCGGCGGTCGGCAAAGCTAGGGGCCTTGCCGACCAGTATGTACATTCGCGTCAGATCAGGCTTCGGCCGCCGCGGCGGCGTTCGGGTGCAGCAAGGCCATGCCATCGCGCCGGCGCACCAGCAGCGGTAGATCCGGCCAGTCGCGCCATTGCAATGTGAACTCGCCGCCGGGCTTCGAGGCGACGACGACCGCCTGATACCAGCCGTCCTCCTCGCCCTCGGTGATCAGCACGAGGCTCCCGATCGCAATACCGGCCCAGCTGCGCGGGTAGCGTGGATCCACGGGGCCTGACCCGCCAGGGCAGCCGTCGTTGCCCTCAGCGGGCTTCTCAGGGCTTTGCGCAGCCAACTTGATGGTTGTCGTGGCCGCTTCCACAGGTCCACTGGCGAGAGCCTGTAAGCGCTCGTACACCTCCTTGGCGACGAATGGCACGAAGGCGCGGCCCGAGCTGAAGACCCGGCCCTGAGGCAGTTCAGCAGCAGCCGAACGCTGGGCGTCGTCGCACAGCACGAGCGCGCGGAAGCCTATCGTCTCAGCAGCCTTCGTAGCGAGGCTCACATCCGGGGTAGGAAACCAGGCCGCGTGAGGTTTACCGCCTTTATCGGCGCCGAACACGACGACGGCGGGGATCGGCTTGGCGAGTGGGCTTTCAGCGGGGGTGAGCGCGCCCTTGGATTTCGAGACGGTGGCTGCGGTCATAACTGGCTCCAGAAATGGGAAGGGGGCCTCGGATGAGGCCCCCTTGGGATGGTTGCGGATGGCTGAAGCCTATGCGGAAGGCCGGACTGCGGCCTTCGGCGGTTCGGCTTCAGCGTGGGTGGTGGGTGCATCATCGCGGCCCTCAACGAAGGCCACGAAGCGGCGGCCCACAGCCTAGTTACCAGACTATATTCCTATTTGTCAAGGCGAACTTTCCTTAGCCTTGCCACGCCGATGTGGCGAAGCTGATAGTTATTATCCGCTGCTGCGCCCGCTCCCGACCTTTGTCGGTCCATTAGAACGCCTGTTTGTCGGCCATCTGAGCGGCCCCGATTGCGGCTCAGCCGGCATCGGGAGCCAATCGGCATCCGCGTCGCTTCTATCGATTGAGCCGGGCGCACCTTGTCGTCCATCATAGGAGGGAGGAAAACCGATGGACCGTGAGCGCGACCGCGACGTGGCCGAGGATCTGATCGAGGACGCCCGCAAGCAGACGGGCAACAGCGAAAAGACTGAACGGCCGGGACAGGGCACCGACCAGCCGGGCGGTGATGATCCCGCCAAGACACCGAAGGACTGACGGCGCTCGGGCATCGACCCTCCGTCGGTCGCCTCAAGGCTCGACGTCGTGGTTCTGTCTGTCGCGACGCCTGTGCCGCCCTACCCATCCGCCTCCCGCGCCTGGCAAGCTCTCTGGCTTTGGCTGCGCCGGAACTCGGCGTCTCTGATCCACGCTGCGGCCGGGAGGCGTGCGCGTGTTCCTCACCCGAGCCGAACGATCATGGGCCCGTAAGGGACTGAGGGCGATCTACAAGCGTCTCGAGAGCAGCGACGTTCGCCAGGGTCTGAAACTGCCGGATCCGGTGATTTCAAGCTGTCGCTCGGATGATCGCCACTTCAGTGCATGTCGCCTCTAGTCCAGCTCGTAGGCGATCGCTACAGCCTCATCGTGTCTATGACCGGTTAGATCTCGGCCTCAACGGCGATGCTGTTACGCTGAACCGAACTGACAGCGACTAATGCTCAGGGTCGCAATTATCGTCAATCAAGCGTTGCGCAATTCAATCTCTAAAAAATATATCAATATTGTGCGACTCTCGAATACAGAAGAGACCGATCAATCCCGAGATCGCAGCAATTGTAACAGGATACCAAAGCCCCGCGAAAGCGTCGCCGGTTTCCGCGACGATGGCGAAGCAAATGGCTGGGAGAAAGCCGCCGAAGTAGCCATTGCCAATATGGTATGGGAACGACATGGCGGAGTATCTGATCCGCGTTGGGAACATCTCCACGAGGGCTGCGGAAATTGGCCCGAGCGTCATCGCGCCGTAGGCCATCAGCACTGTGAGTAGCAAGACGACCATCGGCTTGTTGATCGCGGCTGGGTCGGCGTGAGCGGGGTACCCAACACCGGCGAGTGCCGCCTGCAACTGGGTGGCAAACGCCTGCTCCAGCCGCTTCGCCTCCGCTGGTGATCGGTCGGCGAGCGAAGGAGCTTCGATGTCGGCCGCTCCAATCTTGACGTGTGCAGAGGCGGAAGGAGCGCTCACCAGCGTGTAGTTCGCTGCGCTCGTGGCTAGGACCTTGCGCGCGATGTCACAAGGGCTCGTGAACCGTGCGATCCCGATCGGATTGAATTGCAGGGAGCAGGCGGCGGCATCCGTGGTAACGACGATGGGCGTACCTTGGCGAGCTGTGGCAAGTGCCGGATTGGCAAACACCATCAGTCCGTGGAAAATCGGGAAGATGGTCAGCGCCGCCAGGAACGAGCCTCCCAGGATAACCGGCTTGCGGCCGATCCGGTCGGAGAGGCGTCCGAACAGGACGTACATCGGTATGCTGATCACCAACGCAGTACCGACAAGCAGGTTGGCGCTGGCAGGATCGACCTTGAGCGTCTGCGTCAGGAAAAACAGCGCGTAGAACAGCGCGGTAAACCACACTACCGCTTGTCCGGCAAGGAGACCGAACAATCCCTGAAGTACGAGTCTGACGTTACTCCACTGCCCAAAAGCTTCGCGTAGGGGGGCTGGAGAGATACGGCCGGCGCCCTTCACTCGTTCGAACGCAGGTGACTCGGACATCGAACGGCGGATGTAGATCGAGATGACCAGAAGCAGGGCCGAGAACAGGAACGGGATCCGCCAGCCCCACGCATCGAACCCCGTTCCGGAGATCTGCCGCGCGGTCGTCACGACGATGAGAGACAAGAGCAGGCCGATGGTGGATGTGGTCTGAACCCACGCCGTGTAGGCGCCCCGCTTGTCCTGCGGTGCGTGCTCGGCGACGTAGGAGGCTGCAGCACCGTATTCACCACCGATCGCGAAGCCCTGAACCATCCTAAGCAGGATGAGTAGTGCCGGGGCCAAAACGCCGATCTGCCCGAAGGTCGGCAAGGCACCAAGGAGCACCGTCGCGCCGCCCATAAGGATCACGGTGAGCATGAAGGTCCGCTTACGTCCCTTCTGATCGCCCATGCGTCCGAACACCAGAGCCCCGATCGGCCGGACGATGAAGCCCGCCGCAAACGTCAGGAGCGCGAAGATGAAGCCGGTGCTGGCGTCGAGGCCGGTGAAGAAGTTGCTGGCGATCGTCGCGGCGAGTGCGGCAAACACGAAGAAGTCGTACCACTCCAGCGCCGCGCCGACACAGGCGGCGAGCACGACTTGGCGCTCGGCGTGACCGATGGGAGCGGCAGCATCGCTAGCCAGGCTGTCGACCGTCATCCCGTCCTCCCGTATTCCGGCGGCTACTCTTGCGGTGGCCGATACCTGGAAAGTCGGAAGGCTAAGGGGCGGACGTCTCGGCGCCCTAATCGTTTAATGGTATGTTGTCATTGATCGGCTGAATGAGCGCTCGGAGCCGGCGCCACCACCCTCAGCCGCTGTTTCAGCCAGCGTATCGCGTCATTGCCTTCGTTTCGGCGGTGCCAGTAGATCGTCCAATCGAAGGGATCCGATGGAAGTGGCAGATCCCGCATCGTCAGCACACCTCCAGTGATTGCAAGTGCGAACAGCCGCGGCATGACGGAGATCAAATTCGAGCGCTCAAGCACGTGAGGCACGAGCATCCAGTGCGGTAGGTTGAGGACAACGTTGCGCGTTTTGCCGAGGCGGGACAGTACATCGTCGGCAAAGCGGAGATCGGTCGGTGACATCGACACCTTGAGATGCTTGGCAGCCAGGAAGGCGTCGGGCGTCAGTTCGACCAGTGCTGCCGGGTGCTCCCTGCGCATCACGCACACCATGCGGTCTCGCATCAAGGGTTCGGATTGGATCGAGGCCGCATGTTCAAGTCCCATGCTGACCGCAATATCGATCTCGTCCCGCTCCAGCGCGTCTGTCGTGCGGTGCGGCGAGAGGTGAACGACGTCGAAGCGGATCGCAGGGGCGCTCTCGGCGAGGTCTGCAACTAAGGCCGGCAGCAACAGCCGGCCGAGAAGGTCAGACAGCCGGATCGCAAAGCGGCGGTCGGACAAGGCGGGGTCGAAGCGTGTGTCACCTTCCAACACCCGCTCGATCGAGCGCAGTACCTGCCGTACGGGCTCGACGAGTTCACGCGCCCGTGGTGTGGCTTGCATGCCCTGCGGCGTGCGCACCAGCAGCTCATCTTTGAAGACATGCCGCAGCCGCGACAGCGCATTGCTCATGGCCGGCTGGCTGAGACCAACCTTCTCAGCCGCACGTGTGACGTGGAGTTCGGTGAGTAGGGCGTCGAGCGCCACCAGCAGGTTGAGGTCGACCGACCGTATGTTCATGCCCTTCAGCCTCCCTGCCCGGCTCATTCAGCCGGTGAATGTGGGCAGATCAAAAACCCATTTCACCGACCGCTCGAAATGCGCGCTTGATGCGGCGAGCAGGACCACCGGGAGGATAAGGGATGGCAACGGACGCTGAGGCTCTGAAGACCAAGATCACGGTTTGTATGTTCGACCAGTACGGCACGGTGGTCGATATGCAGGGCGGCTTGGTCAAGGTCGCGACCCCGTACCTCCAGAAGAAGGGTTGGAACGGCAAACCGAATTCCTTCGTGACCTGGTGGCGACGCACACACTTCGAAAACTCGATGATCGACGCCCTCCTCCATCGCGAGCATACGCCTTACCGGGACATCGGCTTTGCCGCCGTATGTAGCGTGCTCGATCGCGCGAAGATCTCATACACCGACGAGGAAGTGCGAGAGCTCGTCGCCGCGATCGAGAGACTCGAGTGCTTCCCGGAGGTGCCTGAGGCGCTGGCCCGCCTTCAGTCACGCTACAAGCTTGTCGTCCTCTCCAATGGCGACCCCGACATGCTGGAAACGGCGAAGCGCTACCACAAGGTGCCGTTCGACCAAGTCATCTCGGTTGCCGAGGCGAACGCGTTCAAGCCGCATGTCGCGACCTACCGCAAGGCGGCTGACCTGGCGGGCGTTGCCATGGACGAGGTCCTGTTTGTCGCCAACCACGAGTTCGACTGCGTCGGCGCGAAGGCTGCGGGCATGCATACTGCCTTCATCAATCGCCGCGGTCGACCCTTCGTCAGGACACCATACCGGCCGGACCTCACGGTGCCCACCATGGCGGACCTGGCCGATGCGATGGTCTGACGCCAAACCGCTCGACGGCATCAGGGTGCTTGACCTGTGCCGAGTTGTCTCCGGGCCGTTCGCCACCATGCAACTCGGTGACCTCGGCGCCGATGTGCTCAAGGTCGAAGAGCCGGTGCGCGGTGACGAGTCGCGAACCTACGGTCCACCGTTCTGTGGTGGAGAGAGCGCCTACTTCCTGTCGATCAATCGCAACAAGCGCAGTTGCGTTCTGGATTTGAAGTCTGAGGCCGGCAGGGATCTGGCGCTTCGGCTAGCCTCCGCCGCCGATGTCGTCATCGAGAATTTCCGGCCCGGCACGATGGAACGGTTGGGACTCGGTTACGAAACCCTCGCTGAGGTGAACGCGCGGTTGATCTACTGCGCGATCTCGGGCTTTGGGCAGACAGGCCCCGACGTCAACCGACCCGGCTACGACCTGATCGTGCAGGGCGAGTCCGGCGTCATGGACATCACCGGCGACCCCGCCGGGCCGCCCACGAAGGTCGGCACGTCAATCGCTGACCTCGTGACTGGCCTCTACGGGGCGCAGGCCGTGCTGTCGGCGCTGATGCAGCGCGAGCGGACCGGTACGGGTGGACGCGTCGACGTATCGATGCTCGACGCCATGGCCTCACTGCTGACCTTCAATGCCGGCATGTATTTCGCCACCGGAAGCAGCCCACGTCGGCGCGGCAACGCCCACCCGACGATCAGCCCCTACGAGACCTTCCAGGCGGCCGATGGCTGGATCAACGTCGGTGTCGCGAACGATCGGTTCTGGGGCGCCTTCTGCGAAGCCCTCGATCTAAGCGAACTTGCTATGCGGCCCGAGTTTGCCCGAGCCTCAAATCGTGCTGCACGACGCGACGAGTTGAAGACGATCCTGGAACCGATCTTCCTGGCAGGGACGCGCGACCACTGGATCTCGACGCTTAGCGCCGCCGGCGTGCCGTGCGGAGCGATCAGGACCGTCGGCGAGGTCTGCGAAGCGCCACAACTGTCCGAACGTGGCGTGGCCAGGTCCTTCGCCCATCCATCCGCGGGCGATGTACGCTACCTCGCGAGCGCGGTACGCTTCGACGACCAGCCCCCTCCGGATGCACTGCGCCCTCCCCTGCTTGGCGAGCACACCGCGACCGTCCTCGCAGATTGGCTGGGATTGCAGGAAGCCGACGTCGATCGGCTTTCCGGAGAAGGTGCGTTCGGTCGCTCTGGAATCGAGGAGGAAGCATGACGGGCGATCAAGCTGCCGAGCGAGCAGCACTCGGCGATGAAATGCTAGCTCGAGCACAGGCGAGCGAGACGCAAGAATTCGGCTCGTTCTTCCTCTCGCGGCTCCTGGGTTTCGAGATTTCCTATGCCGGCGAGACGTGCTCCGTCCGTTTTGAGGCCAATTCAACCCTGTTCAACCCGCAGGGGACGCTGCACGGCGGCATCCTGGCGACTGCTATGGACATATCCATGGGACACTTGCTGCATCGATTGGATGGCGCAGGTGCGACTCTGGAGATGAAGGTCCAGTATCTCGGGGCTGTGACGGCCGGGCACGTCCGGTGCGAAGGCAGCATCCTGCGCCGCGGACGTGGGATCTCCTTCCTGCAATCGCATGCCTTCAACGACGATGATAAACTCGTCGCGCATGCAACGGCGACATGGAAATTACTCAGGCCACCGTCCGTAGAATACAAATAATTCTCTCAGATGATGGGTGGGCCGCATCGCCTCACACGCCTTTACCGTAGGACGTGGCGCGATCAGTGACGGACACCTGGTGCAGGATCGTCGAACGATGTGACGCCGTTTGCCTCGACCAGAGGCCACGATACCGGGGCCCGTTGACAACGAGCACGATGAGCCATCCGCGGCGTCAGGATGGATGACAGGTCCGTCGTATCACCCCGCTGGTCGCGTCAGCCTCGAGGTCGTGCAGCGGCTTGTCTCGGCGCCTGTGCCGCCCTGCCCCGCCGATTGCCGCGCCCACCGGGCACCTTGGCATGCGCTGCGCCAGGGGCCGACGGTTCCGCTCCACGTTGCGGCCGCGCGGCGTGCGCGTCGAGAAAGCGCCGACAGGCGTCAAAGTCCGTCTCGCACTCCGACGGGCATGGAATGCCTCGCTGCTCGGCCAGACTGCGTGCGTAGCCGAGCATCGCCGCGCTCGGGGTTCGGCGGTCGCCGGATTGTCCGGCGTTCCCCTCCCGAGGCGTGCGCGGCCCGACATGGGTGTCGAGGAAGGCCCGGCAGACGCTGATGCTGCACTTGCAACTGCGCGGCAGCGTCACGCCCTTCCGCTCGGCCATGCTCACCGCGAACGACAACATGGCCGGCGTCGGCGGCCGATCGTCCGCCCGACTTGGCGGGATCAGGCTCGGATCGAGGCTGACGACGGGCGAGCTTGAGATCGCGGCGATCAGCTCGTCGAGGCGCGCGCGCGTGCGCTGCCGGAAGGCGTCGGCGCGCTCGATGGCCTCGGCCCGCGTGGTCGCGCGACCGATCTCGGCCAGCTCCGCCTCGAACAGGGCACGCCCGACCGGGTCGCCATAGGCCGGGAACACGCGTCGCACCGCCGCCATGAAGGCCAGCCCGACCTCGGTCACTTCGATAGCCGGATCCTTGCCGTTGGCCAGGGCGATGTATCGACTCTTCAGGAGCTTGGGCAGCATCGTGTCGCGGGTGGCGGCCGTGCCGAGGCCCTTGGGTTCGTTCGGGTTGACCGGGTTCTCCAGGGCACGCTTTACCGCCAGATCATCGACCTGGTCGATCAGCCGGCCCATCACCACCGGCAGCTCGCCTCGGGTGATCCGCCGCGGCGGCTCGGTCATCGCGGTGGCGACATCCGCGCCCGCGGCCGATGCGCCTTCACCATCGTTCACGAGTGGCAGGCGTGCGGACGTGGCCTCGGCCTCGCGCTTGGCCTTGCCGGGCACGACGTCCGCTTCGAGCTCAGCCTCGCTGCCGTAGATCGCACGCCAGCCCGGGGCGCGGATGACGCTGCCCGACACGGCAAACCGCTTCGCACTCAACGGCGTCCCGACCTCGGCCGTAATGGTCGTGCGGGCATCGATGCCGTCGGGCAGGTGGGCGGCGAGAAAGGCTTTTGCGACGAGCTCCCACAACCGGAACTGGTCGGCCGAAAGGCGGCTGCGTTCCGGCACCTTGCGCAGGGGCACGATGGCATGGTGCTCGCCCGGGTCCTTTACGTAGTGCCCCTTCGCCCCGCGTCGGATCAGAGGCACCTCGCCTCCCGAACTGACGTCGCACATGTCGGTCAGCACGGTCGCGATGGCAGCGACGATCGCGTCGGCATCACCCGCCTGCCCGTCCGGCAGGTACTCGGACTCCGTGCGCGGGTAGCTGAGGTAACCCTGGTCGTACAGCTCCTGAGCGAGCCCTGCCGTGTGCTGCGGGTCCCAGCCGAACCGCTTGGCGCAGCGCCGCGCCAGGGTGTCCTTGGAGAACAGACGAGGGGGCGCGCGGCGCACGTCCTTGTGCGCGACCGCCAGGGGGCCCGACCAGGTCGTGGCCGCCTGCCGGATCGTCTCGGCGATGGCCGCGTCGAAGATCCGATCCTTGGGGGCGTGCCACAGCGTCAGTTCGGCACCGGATTGCGTGCTCAGGTTTAGGGCGACCTTGAAGAAGTCCTGCGGCACGAAGGAGCGGATGCGCGCCTCCAGGTCGGCCAGAATGGCGAGGGTGGGCGTCTGCACGCCACCGAAGCGCCAGGGTTCCCGAAACTCGGGCGGGCGCAGGCGCAGCGAGATGGCCCGGGTGCCGTTCAGCCCGAGGTGGTAGTCCTCGTACTGCCTGCACAGCGCTTCGAGGTAGGCGGCGTAGTCGCGCTCGCCTGAACCCGGCTCGTTGGCCAGCGCCGCGAAGGCGCGCCGGATCGAGACATCGTCGAGCGCGCCGAGCTTGATCCGGTCGACCCGGCCACGCCAGCCCAGGTGCTCCAGCACCTCCCAGGCGATCATTGAGCCCTCGCGCCCGGGATCGGTCGCGATAATCACGCGCTCGACGCCGCTCAGCGCCTGCCGGATGGCGGCGATCTTTGGCTCGTGCGATTGCCCGGACCGGTTGGTGCCGCAGCTGACCGGGATCGTGGCGAGCTTGATCGGCAGGGCGTCGAAGCGCCAGGGTTTCCACTCGGGCCGGATGCTGCCCGGCTCCTCAGCGGACAGCAGGTGCCCCTCGGCGGCCACGCAGACCGTGTTCGGCGAGCGGAAGAAGCGCTGCAGCTGCCGCATCGCCGAGGGCTTCTCGAAGAAGAAAAGCGTGCGGCCGGAACTCGGAGGTGACATGTCGCTGTCCATGCGGTCGCCCCCTTAATGCGGCCATTGGTTCACATTTTGTTCCAAAATACCCCTCCGTGCAACCGCGCTGAACGTGAGCATGCAGTTTGAATTAGTTCCAACGCCGCTCCTGCCGCGTCTCTCGAGCCACATTGCCGAATTACGTCGTTAGGGTATTTTTAGGCAATAGACGCGCTTTCCAGGGCATATACCTCTTGGTGCTTTGATCGCTCGCTTCTTCTGTCTTCCATTTTCTGCTCGAATTAGTCCGCCCATATCAAGAATATCCAAGAACGCTTCGTGATCAAGAAACTCTTTGCGAAATTTTGCGGTCGGGATCATCAGTTCCGTCTGTCCGTATTGATTTTTCATAAAGCCCGGAATTTTATCAAATTCGACCTTTGACACCGGCTTTTTGTTAAGCAAATTGACCAGTTCGTCTTGATGCCGCCGTATATAGGCCTGAACGCGTTCAATTGGTGAGACGGAAACACCAAGCTGATTGTCGTGCGTGAGTTGCGCAATGGCGCGGATCATTGTGGTTGGCGAGCCCCATGGCTTAGGAAACACACCCCAGTTTTGTGCCAATGAAGCCGCTGCCGCCACAAGAGCAAGCGTTTGTTTGACACGGGCCGAACCTGGAGAGGAGGGTAATCGATCTAAATATCGATCAACGCGCTTCGCGATCAGTTGACGTAATCTGTTTTCATCGCGAGCAGCCCTGCGGACAAGCTCGCTCACGAAGGTTCGCGCGGGTTCGCCCCAGCCCTTGTTGGCTGCGGATTGGAGCGCCTTAGCGGCCGCACCTGAAGTCGGATGGCCTTTGGGAACGGTATCAAAGATGCCGTTCGGTCGATCGGGTGCAAGGGTGATCGTGATTACACGCGACCGCAACGCCTCGATTTTGTCAGTATGCCCCCCGACGAGGTCACGAAGGGGAATATTGGATGTACTTAGCACCGCCACGTTCGCCATAACCGCTGTGTCCGGATCTCCCATCCGCCGCTTGCCTCGATCCGAACTCAACGTAAAAATCGCGTCCTGAATGTAATCGGGAAGTTTGCTGATCGCGACGCCAACAAGATTGGCCTCATCCGCGAACATGAGCCCGTCGCGACGCCCGAGTTTAACCTCGTCGATCGCATTGATTGTCATCCTCCAAGTGTCCCCTCCACCCACTTGGCTATGGGGATCCCCAGCCCAAACGGAGGCTGCCAATACCCCAACAGTGGATTTGCCCGTCTCCCTCTTTCCTACGATTTCGCAGATAGGATTGAGTTGACCGCGCGACAGGAAGTGTAAGATTGGTCCGGTCAACGCAAACGCGATCGCAAAGTAAGGTAGTGGCTGATGTTTGATGAACGGCTTTACCGTCGCCTGCCATTTTTTTAAGGTGCCGTAGGCTTCGAATTTCGAATGTCGCTCGAAGCCGATGATGATTTCCCGACCATCACCTTCGGGTTTGATGACCGATCCGTCGCCGAATACGTAGATTGGGTCATCGTCGATCCAGCCTGGATGGGATGCGACCAGCGCTCGTCGGTATGTAGTGTGGGCGTCGACCAACTTTTTGAGGGCATCTTGCGCAGGGCGCGCCGAATAGATCGTCCCAGCGCGAGCGAGATTTTTAAACACCATTGTTGGTGCGGAGATCAAATCGGTCACCGCAAACCAGATTGCGCGCTCGTCCGTGCCGTAGCGTATCCAAGGCGTGCCGTGCTGGTCGCGCACCGCGTCGAGGATGTCCGGGCGAGCTTCGGGTGCGGTTTGATCTAATGGATTTGCTTGATGATTGCGGTTGGCGAGAGGGCTTGATAGCGAATGTCGAGCTGATGGTTTCCGGATGGACGAACTCATTTCGTATATCTCCTGCAAATTTTGGTTTTGCTAAGATTGTCCCACCGACCCACCTGTCCCACCGTGCGATGGGCCTGCGCGCTAATTGGCGTGCGTGATCAGTGCAGTGTGTTGCTGCCGCTACCCACCTCGCCATCGCGCACCTGCCCCCAAGGGGCCACCTGTTGCCCGCAACAGATCCTTTGAAGGCATCGAGCGGCCCCTCGCCGCTTTCACGGCCTCGACCCTCGACGACTGGGGCCGCCGTCACGGCGCACGAGTCGCAGCCCGTCGCGCCCGTGAACGAGGCGCAGGCCGTGCAGGATCAAGCGGCGATTTAGGGGCCAGCGATCGAGGAACAGCGCGGCTTCGACTGCTGCTCCAACCGGCAGGGCTTGGGGCCGCGTGTTTGCCCGGCCAGTGGCGTCGATGAAGCCGGATCGCTTATAGAACGCCGCCTTCAGCGCGTAGCTGAGGACCAGCGGCCGCCCTCCCCTGCTGACTTCCCTGAAATCGAAAGGCCGCGGAGCGGACGGCTCACCAGCGCAGCGGGTTCGGATCCCTTTCCGCAACGCCTTCGTGTCCGCGGCCTCGATCAGCAGGTACAGGTGGACCACCCAAACAGGCGTACCATTCTCAAAGGTGTTCAGGGAAACGTCGACGCCGCCGAGCACTACGATGCCCGGCAGGGCGCGTTGTAGAGCCCGCAGGCGGCTCGCGATGAACCGCCGGAGGTCGAACGTGGCGAGGCCGCCGAGCGGGATCACGCCACCCCGCGGGATCCACGACAGCCGCAGGAGTGGCCCATCCTTGCGCAGGGCTGAGTCGGCGGCCCGGATCAGAATCTTCCGCTCCTGGCGCTGGCAAACCTGGCAAGCCCCCGAGCCGCAGCGACCACCTTTCCGACAGGATCCGACGCGCAATGCGAGTTCGGCGGCGCCCGGCTCAAGGCTGCGGGTGAGCTGCCCGACCAACCTGTCCCGCCGTTCCCGCACTTGCACGACCGTCTCGAAATCCGGGGGAAGAATGCAGGACTTACGCATCGGCGCCTCCCCGATCGCTCGTGCTGCTGTGAAGCCGCGCGTTTTCCCAGGGGATCACGTCGGATAGGCGGTAGCGAACGAGGCGCCCGATTTTGATGAACGGCACGCCGCCGCCGAGCACCCGTTGATTGCGGATCGTCTTGACGGATCGATTTTGTCGACGCGCGAGGTCGAACTCGGTGAGCAGGATGTCCTGATTGCTGATCGCGGTTGTGGCTGCGGTCGATCTTTCGAGGTCTGAGGTTTTCATCGTCATGCTCCAGGGCTGTGACGACGAGCTTTTACGAGTTTGGTCGGTATGCTCTGGATCAGCGCCGGATGTTGAGCGCGGGAGGTCGCTTCCGCACGCTTCGATGCGCGACGTATTCGAGCGGCCCGGCGCGGCACGCCCAAACTCTCACCCGCGCGCGCCAACTCTGAAAGCCGTTTCCAATGCCTCGCTGGTCGTCACTTTGAAGGCCGGCGTCAGGCGCGGCGGCCGTGAGGCGTTTGCACGGCGCGCTGCGCGCCCGGTGAGACAGCTTCGGACTCGTAAAAGCTGATCGGTGGTGATCACGCCGCCGCTGATCGGAGAAAATATAATGATACCTCGGCTTCGATATGCTCAGAGCGTACGCGATGAGGTTGAGACTGCACGTCAGAAGACGCAGGCGGCGGTGCGCGCCTTCGTTGAAGAAAGGATTGTCTGGTCACAGGACCAAAAGGTCCCAGTGATCCGAACCATGAAGGCAACGGTCGAATGTGCTGCGGGGTGTTTGGCAGCCTTGACTAGTCGGAAGGCTGCCGCGCAAATCTTAGAGGACGTCGCGCATCGGCTGCGGCGGCACAAGCGCATCGACTTCTGACGCCGCGACGCATGCGGTGGGGAGCATATTGGTGTTCCCCACCGCTGATCTCAGAGTCCGGTGTCGTCCCCCGTTCTGAGATAGCGCCTGAGCACGCTCCAAGCTTGTGCTTTCCGACCTGGGCTTAGCATTACAGTTGCGTTTTTTGATTTTCTCGGCGGCTTCCTGTTTTGCTAGGCTTACGGCAGCGACGCCTTTTGGCGTCTGATGCTCGACGTTTGAGATGGGCGTTTCGGGCGGCCGCCTGATGCGCCCGTCGCCAGAGCGACCACGCGATAACGTGGGCAGGCCGAATGCGCCGCTGCGCCAGCCGCACGGCGAGGCGGCGGATTTCCTGGACCGACCAGCGGATCAGCGGGCGGGCGATCTCGTCCGGGCTCGGCTTTTTTGGGGCGGCGCGTTGGCGTGATGGCGGATCACAGCCAGCAAGGCGAAGGCCATCATCACCAGGCTGACCTTCCAATGCCAGCCGCGCCAGGAACGGGTCTCGTTGTGAGCGAGCCCGAGTTCGGTCTTGGCCGTCTCGAAGGTGTCCTCGATCGTCCAGCGCTGGCCCTCGACCGCCACCAGGGTCGCGATCAGCGTGCCGGCCGGGCACCAGGTCGTGAAGTAGGCCCGCTCGCCATCGCTCAGGCTGCGGCGGATCAGGAGCCCCCGCGTTCACAGGCCGGTCTGGTCGTAGACGGCCCCCTCGAGGTCGGCCAGTTCGCAGTAGGCCCAGTCGTACAGCCGCGCGCCCTTCGTGCCCTCGCCCGCCGACAGGCGCACCCAGGCCGACGGAGCGAGGTTGTCGACGATCACCTCCGCGGTGCCGGCCACCGGTGGCTTGCCGACCCAGGACTTGAACAGATGATCGGACTTGACCCCGAGCACGTAGCCCTTGCCCGCACGCCGTAGCGCCATCTCGATGTCGCCGACCCCATAGCCGGTGTCGGCCGCCACCCAGGAAAACGGCACGCTGGCGGCGATCGCCCGCTCGATCATCGCCAGCGCCAAGCCGGGCTTGGTCGAAAAGGCCGTCCCCTCCGGCACGTGGGCGGCGGCCAATCGGGCCGGATCCGAAGCCCAGGTCTTGGGCAGGTACAAGGCCCGATCGACGAAGGCATGACCGTGCCGCGAGGCGTAAGCCGCGAACACGCCGATCTGGCAGTTCGTGATCTTGCCGGCCGAGCCGGTGTACTGGCGATGCACGCCGCACAAGGCCTTGCCTTGCTTGAGGAAGCCTGTCTCGTCGAGGACCAGAACAGCGTCCGGGTCGGCCAGAGTCTCCAGGGCATAGTCCCGCACCACGTCGCGCAGCGCATCCGCATCCCATCGTCCGCGACCGAGCACCGCCTGCTGGCGCCAGGGGCCGGGATCGCCCGCGGCCTCGGCCCGCATCCAACCGGTCTTGCGCCGCTCCGCGCCGAGCAGTCCATCCAGGAACGCCCCGGCCGAGGCGGCGACCCGGTCCTGGGTGAACAGGGGCCGCATACGACCTTTCACCTCCCGCAGCGACGAGGCCCAAAGCTCAAGCGTCGCCTCGATCGAGGCCCCCGACGTCCATGAAGCGCAAATCATGGCGACGCAATGAGTCAGAACCCGATCAAAAACGCAACTGTAATGCTAGGGTGTGACCCTAACCAAGCTGTTGCGGGGTTTGCCACTTTGTGGTTCCAGGTGGCCGTTTTTCAGCCTGGAGGTGGCGATGCCGGACCTGTTCTGGCTCTCGGATGAGCAGTGGGCGGTGATCGAGCCGTTCATGCCCAAGGACAAGCCCGAACCTGAGCGGAAGGACGACCGGCAGATCATCTCCGGCATCCTGCACGTCCTGACATCGGGCTGTCGCTGGCGCGACTGCCCGGCGGCGTATGGGCCGCGCACTACCGTCTACAACCGGTTCAATAGGTGGTCCCGCCGCGGCTTCTGGAAGGCCATGTTGGCAGATCTGGCCAAGGCCGGGTGGGCCAGCGATGCGGCCGCCCTCGATAGCACCTATGTGCGGGCTCACCGCTCGGCCCACGGCGGTAAAGGGGGGCGAAAGCGCAGGCCATCGGCCCGTCGCGCGGCGGCCAGACGACGAAGATCCATGCGCTCACCGATGTCCTCGGCCGCCCCGGCGTCCTGCTGCTAAGGCCGGGCAATGCCAGCGACGTGACGACTGCGCTTGCGGTGTTGGCCGAAGCGTCCGGCCGGATCCGGCGTCTGGCCGCAGACAAGGGCTACGATGCCGATTGGCTGCGCACCGACCTGCGGGCGCAGGGCATCGTCCGGTCATCCTGGGCAAGCGTGGTCGCAAGCGACGCATCCGGCACGACAAGCGGCGCTATCGTGAACGCTGGCGCATCGAGGCGACCTTCAACCGCCTCAAGGACTTCCGCCGCGTCGCCACCCGATACGACAAGCTCGCCCGCAACTATGCCTCAGCCGTCGCCCTTGCCGCCGTCATCGCTTTCTGGTGCTGATCGAGTCCAGACCCTGGCGTCAGGGACAAAACCGTGAACCGCAGCTCGTTTTGACCAGACAGTCAGCATAGCTCACGATGGCATGGGCGTTGGCCTGTGGGTAAGGCTATGTCATCCCATCTGACCGCCCCGCCGGTGAACGGTGAGATCCCGACCGGCGTTCCGCGCCCCCGGTGCTGGTCCATCACCGAGAAGATCCGCCCCGTCGAGGAAAGCCAGCCGCCCAGCTCGTCCGTGTCGTTCGTCGCCCGCCACTACGGCCTCTCGCCCAGCCTACTGTTCTCGTGGAAGCAGCGCATGCTGGCGGGTGGCCATCAGACCGTGCACGCCGATAAGGAGGTCGTCGGCACCAGCCGGGTTGTCCTGTACTCTCTGGCACGCGGCAGCGCAGACTCCTACCCTCGAAGTAGCTGTGAGGGTGGGCCTCCTACCCGATAGCGACTGCGGGCGCCGGTATGCCTTTTTGCCGATTTCAGGCTCAGGTTTGGCCCAACAATTGGCAAGAGCGATTCAAGCCACCGATTGAAAAAACCAGCGTCAACACCTAAAATGTCCGTTTAACGGACATCGGAGTGCCAAATGAAACCCCCGCGATCCTCGCACCGCAAGGTCTGCAGCCAAACCGCGAAGCCCGCTACGTCACTACAAGAGCATGATGACAATCCGCCAAATTCAAGCTTGCTTATTCAAAGCGTCGAGGATTTCTTTGAAGGTAATCCCAAGATCAGAAAAATACTCGATAGTTTCAACTCGGGGAAAGAGAGTGTAGAAGGCCTTGCTGAGCACTTCCATAAAATCAGCCGCCGAGATCATCATGTCGCATTGTCAGTAGCTTACTGTATTTGGTTGAAATCTGGAAAGAATGATGCTTTTCGAAAATTTGCATATGAGGCTGAAATTAGCCGTAAAAAAATCGATAAACGGGTTACTAAACTCAGAGTCATTTTAGAAAAAGTCATCAGCTATGGTGACGATACCGCGAGAGGTTTGCGACAAGCTCAAAAAATGTATTCTCGGGATGAGGCGGCTATACGCTATTTGGCCCACCAGGGCATTGGTCCGGGTGAAATTAAGTCGGAGGTCAATAAAGAAAAAGCAGGATTGGATAAATGGTCAAGATTATGGCCAAAAATCCGAAAGGTCGAGCTAAATAAAAAACTCGAAATTGATGGTAAAAAAACAAACTTCAGTAATGATATATTACAAGATCTTCAGTCATTTGAGTGGGACTATATTTTTGTAACTCTTCGTTACGGTAAGAAAGGCTGTCCAGCAGAAAAAAAAGAGTACAATATTGCGCCGTCCGCGGAGTCCGACCAACTACTGTTGCATTTGGGACCAATCTTGAAAAGAATTCAGCAAATAAGTCAAAGCAAACCAACCTCTGATGACGATTGAGCGGGCTACGGCATAGAATTTTGAGACAAAAATACCCCTTAAAAGGTCGAGTTGATCCTAGTGCGGTTAGACGCACGGAGATTTTTAGCGGTTTTTGGCGGTGAAAGGCCGTACGATGATGCCAAGGCCGTCCGGCCGAAAGGCTTCCGCATGCATCCATCCTTCCGCTGATCGAGGTCCAAGCCACGTTGGACCTATCATTGGGCTCTTCAGGGTATGGCTTAGCGGCCACGGCAAAGTAGGTTGCAACACAAGCGACAGTACTATGATAAAGTGTTTTTACAACTTATAAAAAGTAAAATTGCTTAAACATTTGTATGTAAAATTGTCATGGCAAGTTCGCGATGGTAATTTTTAATTTGATCCGCCGGTGGCTCAACGTTGCCGTGCCTTGCAAATATATGGGTGTTATTCTGAGCTATCAGCAAATAAATTTAGTAAAAACTATAAGACTGAGCTTTTTTAAAGGAAGATGGTCTTATTGCTCTTTCGCTGTGCTTGGCCGAAAATTCAGTGCTTTATTAATTCGACTGGCGATCAGATCTGCAGCTTGCCGCAAGGGATTGGCGTCGAGGTGCGCATACCGCGCTGTCGTTTGTGGTTGCGTATGCCCCAGTAATTTGCCGACGATCGGAAGGCCAAGGCTCTCGCCGGCACCTATCGAGGCGAAGGTATGCCGCAGGTCGTGCAAGCGGACCCCAGGCAAATCAGCTGATCGGCAGATCGCCGCCCAGGGTCGCTGAAGGTCGGCCCGTGGCCGCCCTTCCCTGCTCCCCGCAACGACGAAAGGCGATGCTGTACGGGGCAGGCCGCGCAAGATTACTAACGCAGGGCTACTGAGTGTGAGAGTTTTGCGCCCCGTCTTTGAGTCCGGCAGGAACGCGAGACTTCGCTCAAAATCGATCTCCTGCCAGCGCAAGTGCAGAATTTCGCGCAGCCGCGCGCCGGTGAGGATCAATAGGCGAATCGCAGCTATGGCGCCCGGGTCGAGCACTGTTTTGCGGTTCTCAGGTCGGGGCAGATGCTTTGCCTTCGGGCTACGAGCATCAATGGTCCACGGTAACCCGACCGACTCAGCCTCATGCAGGGCATTGCCGAGCCGCTGCAATTCCTCCGAAGTGAGGTATCGTTCGCGGCCTTGCTGTCGGTATCGATCGACGCGAACGACGGGATTGTAGCCTTCCGGCACCAGCCCCTGGCGGTCGCACCACGAGTAGAGTGAGCTGAGCACGGCTAGAACGTAGTTGGCGGTCGCTGGTTTGGCGCTCAGGTGGCTGTGCAACCGAGCAACGTCGGCTCGGGTCACAGCCTCAGCGCGAAGCAATCCGAACTCCGGAACGATTCGGGCCATGAGCGCATGTCGGTAGCTCGCGATGGTGGCGGCTTTACGCTTCGGTGTCACGTGCTCGGCAAGGAAACGCTGGGCGACATCCGCGATGGTCGCGGCCGCTTTCTGACGCGCCTTGTCCTTCGCTGGATCGGAGCCGCGAGCGACCAAACCAAGCTGGTCACGAGCCGAGCGCCTAGCCTCCTCAGGCGTTATGACACCGTATTTGCCCAGCGTAATAAAGCGCTTGGCGCTGCCGCGACCGCCGGCGCGGTAGCGTAGGATGAACGACTTGGCGCCTGAAGGCTCGACCCGCACGCCAAAGCCCTTCAGCTCGGCGTCCCAAAGCACGTAGCGCCGCTCATTGGCCACCATCGCGTCTACTGCGCGCTTGGTAAGTTTCACGGTCGCTGCTGGCATATGCCGATCCCTCGGTGACCACGCGGTGACCACCGCAGCGGGAAACGTCGGTGTCACTCGGGTAGCCTATCACAAAAGAAATTCAGCTAAAACAGTTGTTTAGGGACAATACGGGTAACGTCGGGAATGCATAGGAAATCGAAAAAATATAATTGGTAATGAAGAGGTCGAGAGTTCAATCCTCTCTCGCAGCACCATTCTCATCAATCATCGCTGACGTTTGACGGCACGGGCGCCTGTGGAGTCCCGCCGCTGAGGCTGCGCGTCTCGGGACGATGCTGCGCCCGTCCCTGCGAAAGCCAGCGTCCGCGCATCCCGGCAACCGCATGACCGGCGTCACGTGCCGGTCCAGGCGGCCAGGACGGGGCCGGTGGCCGTATCGGGCTTCGAGGCGCCGATGAAGATCACCACCGGGCCGTGCTCGGCGCGTCTTGGATCGTAGAAGTCGAGCAGGCCCGGGTGGATTCGCTGCAGGAAGGCCGGGGACCGGCCGCTCCGGCGCAGCAGGTGGTCGATCACCACTTGGTCCCCGTGCACGGCGTTCGGCACCGGGCCGCAGGCGCCCGGCATCATCCAGCGCTCCGGATCGGCCGCGAAGGTCGTGTAGAGGTCGGCGAGGGCGTCGCCGGACCAGCGCAGCAGCGCGCTGGAGAGACGCCCCGCGTGGAAATAGTCCTCCATCGCGGCGAAGCCGGGCTCGGCCAGGGCGTCGGCCGGCCCCGTCAGGACGGTGTCGAGGTCGCACAGCAGCGTCGGGCCCGCGCAGAGGCCGGGGCGGAACGCTTCCATCTTCGCCCACCAGGCCGGCCAGGAATGGCGCAGCGGCACCGTCTCCACGCCCTCGACGGCCACGGGCATGTCGGTGAGGCAGAGGATCCGATCGAAGGCCGGGGCATGGCGGCGTATCCCGGCGGCGAGACGCGCGACCCAGGTCGCGTCGTAGCGCCCGCCATCCTTCAGGACCGTGATCAGCGTGGCCATGATCTCAGCGCTCCGGCGGGACTGGCGGATGCATGCGGAGGCGTCCGGCCGCCTCCGCCGCGGCGAACCACGCCCGCTCGGCCGCCCAGGGATGTCCGGGCCAGCCGGCGAAGCCGAAACCGTAGGCCTGCGCCGGTGAAGCGTGCGCGGGGCGGCCGAGCAGCAGCGCCACCGTCACGAGGAAGCCCGTGCTGGGGTTCGGCGGTCCCGCCGTCCCGTGCGCGAGCCCGGCCTGCGCCCGCGCGTGCAGGGTATCGGGCAGGATGTGGATCGGGCGGCCCAGCGGTTGCAGTAGCGCCAGGATCTCGCGGGTCCAGCAGATCGGCTCGGGCACGTTGTGCGCCGCCGGGAGGATCGGGAAGGGCAGGATGAAGGCCTGCGCCGCGCGCACGACCGGTCGCTTCAGGAAGTCCCGGTCCGCCAGCCATTCCCGCGTCTGGCCGCCGCGGTTGACCAGGGCGAGATGCGTGACACGGTGGCCGGCCCTGCCGCCGAAGCCCGCGGCGTTGTTGAACCGCACCACGCGCTCCGCCGCATCGATGGCCGATCCGGCCGCGCCGATCCCGGGGGCGTTGCCGACGATGGCGAGGGACCCGTCGGCGGGCAGGCCGCCGCATCCGGCGGAGAAGGGGTCGACGTCTGAGAGCACGTGCGGCAGGGGTTTTTTGGGGAAGAGCGGAGGTAAGGCGCCGGGTCGGCGCAGCCAGTCCTCCGCCGGCCGCTTCCGCGGAGTACGACCATGCGCCGATGTTTCGTCTGCGCGGCCGACATGCTCGGGCCGAGCGACCGGCACCTGACCTATCCGGGCGGGCAGCGCCGCACCTTCCCGATGGCCTGCGGCTCCTGCGGTGTGCTGATCGCGGCCGAGGCGGATCCGGCGGCGTGCCGGACGCATCTGGTCGAAAGCCTCGCCGGTCCCGCCTTCGCGTCCGACCCGGAGGCGCCCTACGGCCTCGATCTGTACACCCTGCGCAGTGCCGCAACCCGGTGGGGCCTCGGAACCCGTCCCCTCGACGAGGCGGGCCGCGCGGACCTCCGGCACCCCCACGGCACCCGTGCGGCCCAGGCGGCCCTGTTCGCCCTCGACGCGACCGGCGGATGCCCGGTCTCGCTCGGCCTGCTCTGCCGCCAGGAGGACCGCGATGATGTGCTGGCGGCGCTGCCGGGGCAGGCCGGCTGGGCGGACGATGTCGCGATCCTGATCGACGGTCCGGTGATGGCGGCGGTGCCGGTGCCGGTCACCGGCTTCGCCGAGGGCGCCGTGCGCGTGGCCGCCCGGCCCCTGGACGGCGATTTCGCCGCGCAGCGCAACGCCCTCCAGGCCCTCGCCCGTCACGGCTGGATGCTGCAGCTCGATTCCGACGAGGCGCTGAGCCCGGACGCCGCCCGACCGTTGCCCGCCCTGGCGGCCCTCGCCGAGGCGGGGGGCGTAGCCTCGATCGGCCTCGCCCGGGCCAACCGGGTCGACGGCGCGCTCTCGGACGTCTTCCCGGACGTCCAGTACCGGCTGAACCGAGCGGAACTCCGCTACGCCGGCCGCGTGCACGAGCGGCCGGTGCTCGAACGCGGATGGCCGGACAGCTTCATCACCCTGCACGGGCTGATCGAGCACCGCCTGACCCTGGCCCATGTCCGGGCGCGGTCGCGGCGCTACGAGGCCCTGGATCCCGGGCGCGGCCGTCCCGAGGAGGCGGATGCGTTGCTGCGCCCCTATGCCGACTGACGGATCCGGGCCGCCGCGATCGCCCGTTCATAGAGCGCCAGGGTCTCGCGTCCGAGGCTCGCCCGGTCGAACCGCCCCGCCGCCGCGAGGGCGCGGGTGCGATAGGCTCGGCGCAGGTCCGGATCGGTGAGGAGCGGGCGCAGGGCCTCGGCCAGGGCCGGCCCGGTGGCGGCCGCGGCCAGGGGGCCGGCCCCGGGTGCACCCACGAAGGCGCGGGCGCTCGCATCCTCCGCGCAGGCCACGACCGGGCGGCCATACGCCAGGGCCTCCTGGTAGACGAGGCCGAAGCTCTCGTAGCGGGAGGGGGCCAGCACCGCGTGGGCCGCGGCATAGGCCGCCGCCAGGGCCTGGCCGTCGATCCGGCCGCGGGCGCGGATGTGCCGCCGCGCCGCCTCGGGCAGATCGACCGGGAGATCGTCCGGCGGCACGCCGACGAGGTCGAGCCGGAAGTCCGGCAGGGCGCCCTGCGCCCGCTCGGCGCCGAGGATCGCGATCGCGGCGAGCAGCGCGTCGAAACCCTTACGCGCCTCCGCCCGTCCGACGAAGAGCAGAAGCACCGGCTCGGCCGCCTCCGGATAGGTGGCGCCGCGTGCGGCCGCCGCGACCTCGGGCGGAAGGCTGAGGCCGATCACCGCGGCGGGCTGCCGGCCGGTGAGACGATAAGCCCGGGCCACCACATCCCCGTGCCCGGCGGTGTTGGCGATGAAACCCGCGCTCCCCCGAACCTGCCGGCACTCCAGGCGATCGGCGGTCCATCCGTCGAGGCGGTTGCGCAGGGAGGCGGCCGGGTCGCGGGTGAAGGCGGCCGGCGTCGAACTGCGCGTCACCAGAGGCAGATCGTGGCGGCCGGCGAGCAGGGCGGCCGGCGCGTACCAGTTCGTGGCTTCAAGCACGTCGAAGGGCGCTGCGGCGTGGGCGGCGATGACGGCCCGGCGGAAGGCGAGCGGGGCGGCGAGATGCCCCGCCGAGCCCCAGGAGCGCAGGCGCGCCAGGGGGCTTCCCGCCGGCAGGGCGAGACCGAGGACCGTGACGCCGTTGACCTGCGTGCGGCCGGTACGGTCGAGGGTGAAGATCGTGGCCTCCGCCCCCGCCTCGGCGAGGCTCTCGGCGATCTCGCGGGCGGCCGTCGAGAGCCCGCTCGGGGATGGCGGGTAGTCCCAGGCCAAGAGGGCGGTGCGCATCAGGCCGCCAGCAGGCGGCGGTAGAGTGCGAGGTAGTCCCGCGCCATGCGCTCTGCGGTGAAGCGCTCCTCGAACCGGCGGCGGACGCGCGCGCGGTCGAGCTGCCCGATCCGGGCGAGCGCCGCGGCCGCCTCGGCCTCGCTGGCGACGACGAAGCCCGTCACCCCGTCCTCGACGATCTCGGGGACCGAGCCGCGGTCCCAGGCGACCACCGGGGTCCCGCAGGCCATCGCCTCGATCATCACGAGGCCGAAGGGCTCGGGCCAGTCGATTGGGAACAGGAGCGCCCGCGCGCCACCCAGGAGCTCGCCCTTCCGGGCATCGTCGACGGGGCCGAGATAGGTCGCGTCGGCGCCCAGCAGGGGGCGCACCCGGGCGTCGAAATAGTCAGGGTTGCCGACATCGATCGTGCCGCCGAGCCGGATCGGCAGACCGGCCGTGCGGGCGACGCGGATCGCCACGTCGGGCCTCTTCTGGTCGGTCATGCGGCCCACGAAGGCGACATGATCGTCCGGCGCGGCGCGGAAGGTGTAGCGGTCCCGGTCGATGCCGTGATGCACGATGCCGGCCCGATTCGCGGCCGGGATGCCGGCCGCCTGCGCGGCCGAGATCGCGGCGACCGGCAGGTCGGGGAAGCCCTGAAAGAACAGCGCCCGGTCGAGTTCGTCGACCCGCCAGTGGATGGTGGTCAGGCTGCGCCGGCGCCGCGTGCCGAGCAGCGCCGCATGGGCGAACTCGCCGTGGCAATGGACGATGTCGAAATCGTCGAGCCGCAGGCGCAGGGCCTCGAGCTGCAGGGCGTCGAGGGCGGCGGGTACGCCCGCGGCGACAGACCCGTATTGCCGTTCCAGGGCCGCGAGACTCGGGTAATCGCCGACGCGGGGCAAGTCTGTCGCACTGTCCGCGGGACCAAATAATGTTATTTCCACGCCCAAGCTTCGCAGCGCCGTGCCCAGATCGTGCACAACCCGCTCTGTGCCGCCATGATGATCCGGGGGAACGGGAAAAATGTTCGGCGCGACCTGGGCAACGCGGAGCACGGCAACCTCTTTACATATGTCAAGCCGACGCGCGGTCTGCGCTTTACATAAATTAAGTTTTCAGGAGCGCTCAAAAGGCGCAGCCCGCACCTGATGTTCGTCCTGCACATCGCCCTGCAGGGCTGCCTGCGCGGCGACGGCGTCGTCTACGGGCTCACCGCCGACACCGGCGGCCATATCCGCTACCTGCTCGATCTGGTCTCGGCCTCGGCGCAGGATCGCGATCTCGCACGGATCGTGGTGGCGACCCGCCTGTTCCGGGGGGGCCTCGGCGCAGCCTACGCCGTGCCCGAAGAGCCGATCGCCGACAAGGTCACCCTCGTGCGGCTCGCGAGCGCGTCCCCGGACTATTGCGCCAAGGAGGCGATGCACGCCGAGGTTGATTGCTTCGCAGAGAACCTCATCGCCTGGATCGCCGCGCAGGATCGGGCGCCGGATCTCATCCACGCGCATTACGCGGACGCCGCCGCGGTGGCGGCCCTCGTGGAGGATCGCCTCGGCATCCCGTTCGTGTTCACGGCCCATTCGCTCGGACGCGTGAAGGCGCGGATGCTGGGGACGTCCCCCATCCGCCCCGACCTCGCCCGCCGGATCGCCACCGAGGAGGAGGCCCTGGCGCGGGCGCACCTCGTCATCGCCTCCTCGCGGGACGAGGCGGAGGTGCAGTATGCCGGCTATGCCGCCTACGATCCCGGCCGCGTCCGCGTTCTGCCCCCGGGCAGCGACCTCGCCCGCTTCGCCGCAGCCCGACCTCATCCGCGGGTCGATGCCGCGATCGACCGCTTCCTGGACGATCCGGACCGACCTGCGATCCTGGCCCTCGCCCGGCCGGTGGCGCGCAAGAACCTCGCGGCCCTGGTGCGGGCCTACGGCGAGGATCGCGCGCTCCAGGCCCGCGCCAACCTCGTGATCGTCGCCGGCACCCGCGACGACATCGACACCCTCGACGGCGACATGGCCGCGACGATGCGCGAACTCCTGGTGCTGATCGATCGCTACGACCTCTACGGGCGCGTCGCCTACCCGAAGACGCACCGTCCGGAGGACGTTCCCGCGATCTACGCCCATGCAAGGGCCCGTGGGGGCCTGTTCGTCAACCCGGCCCTGAACGAGCCCTTCGGGCTGACGCTGCTGGAGGCTTCGGCCGCCGGCCTGCCGCTGGTCGCCACCGACAGCGGCGGCCCCAACGACATCGTCGAGACCTGCGGCAACGGGCTCCTGGTCGATCCCCGGGCGCCGGCCGCGATCGCCGAGGCCTGCCGGCGGATCCTGGGCGATCCGGCCCTCTACGCCCGCTGCGTGGCCGGCGGCGCCCGGGCGGCGGCGGCCTACGACTGGGACCGGCACGCCGCCCGCTACCACGTCCTGCTGCGCAGGCTGCTCAACCCGGAGGCGCCCCCGCAGGCGCCCTGGCAACTCCTCGTCTGCGATATCGACAACACGCTGGTCGGCTGCGACGCCGCTCTGGGGATCTTCCGCCGGTGGCGCAGCCGGCAGGCGGGGCTGGCCTTCGGCGTCGCGACGGGACGCTCCTTCCACAGCGCCATGGCGGTGCTGGAGCAGCAGGCGAGCCCCCGGCCCCAGGTGATGATCACCTCGGTGGGCTCCGAGATCTACCATCTCGACGCCAACGGCGTGACCTACACGGCGGACGCCGCGTGGCGCCGGACCATCTCGGCCGGTTGGGACCGACCCGCGGTACAGGCGGCCCTGGCCGGGCTCGATGGGCTCGTCCCCCAGGGCCCGCTGGAGCAGCGCGCCCTGAAGCTGAGCTACTTCGGCGATCCGACGGCCGCGCGGCGCGTCCGCGCGTGCCTCGCGCAGGACGGCATCGCCGCCCGGGTGATCCACAGCCACGGCCGCTACCTCGACGTCCTGCCGGAGGCGGCCTCGAAGGGCACCGCGGTCGATCACGTCCGCGCCCTCTACGACCTGCCGGAGCACGCCGTGTTCGTGGCCGGCGATTCCGGCAACGACATCGAAATGCTGGGCGCCCGGGTCCAGGCGATCATCGTGGCCAACTATTCCGACGACCTCGCCAGCAACGCCGCCCTGAAGCACTCCTACGTGGCCCGCCGGACCCACGCCCGGGGGATCATCGAGGGGGTCTCGCATTTCCGCCGGATGCTGGCCGATGTCGGCTGAGATGCCGGCTGATCCCGGGCCGGAATCGGCGCCGAGCGTCCTGACCCTGGTCCGCGGCCGGGCCGACCGCCTGCGCAACCTGATGCGCGGGCTCGCCCGCCAGACCCTGCCCCCACGCGAACTGGTCATCGCCTGGATGCAGCCGGATCCGGAGCCGGACCTGCCCGATCCGGGTTGCCCGGTCCGCCACCTCCACGTGCCGGGCGAGCCGATGCCGCTCGCCGCCGCGCGCAACCGGGCGGCCGAGGCGGCGGGCGCGGATCTCCTGCTTTTCCTCGACGTGGATTGCATCCCGTCGCCCGGTCTGGTGGCCGCCTACGCGGGGGCGGCACGGACGACGCGGGGGCTCTTCCTCGGCGAGGTCCTCTATCTGCCGCCCGGGGCTGTCGGCGGCGACCCCGATCCCGCGACGCTCGATCGCCTCGGCCGGACCCATCCGGCCCGGCCCATACTGCCCGAGACCGGTCTGCGGCCGGAGCCCGATGCGGGCCAGCTCTGGGGGCTGTCCTTCGCGCTGCCGGCCGCATCCTGGCGCGCGGTCGGCGGCATGGACGAGGCTTTCGCAGGCTACGGCGGCGAGGAGACCGACCTCGCCGCCCGGCTCGCCGCCTCCGGTCTGGCGACGTTCTGGGTCGCGGGCGCCCGCGCCTATCACCAGCACCATCCGGTCCACGTGCCGCCGCTGCAGCATTTCGCGCCGATTCTCGCCAACGCGGCCCGCTTCCGGGCGCGGCACGGACGTTGGTGCATGACCTACTGGCTCGACCAGTTTCGCGCGGCCGGGCTGATCGACTGGGAGGCCGACGCTGCCGCGATCCGTCTGATCCGTCCGCCGACCGGGCCCGAGATCGCCGCCGCCCTGCGGCCCGACGCCCTGTTCTCCTGAGATCGAACCGAACGCCATGAAGAAGCCGATCGCGTTCTTCGTCCATCACCAGGGCCGCGGCCACGCCAACCGCACCATGGCGGTGGCGGCCGCCTTCGCGCAGGACCGGCCGGTTTCGGTGCTGACCGCCGACCCCAGCCTGTTCGACGGCTTCACCCGCGACATCGAGATCGTCGCGCTGCCCAACATGATCGGCGCCGCGGTGCCGACCCCGCGCCTCTACGCCGAGCCGACGCCGCAGGTGATGCACTGCGTCCCCCTCGGCCTGCCCGAGATGCGCCGGACCATGCGGGTCATCCTCGACCATCTCGATGCGCGCGAGATCGGGCTGTTCGTGGTCGACGTCTCGGCCGAGATCGCGCTGCTCGCCCGCATCGCCAGCGTGCCGGCGGTGCAGATCCGGATGCACGGCGACCGCTCCGATATCGGGCATGTCGGGGCCTACGAGGCCTGCGTCGGGATGCTCGCCCCCTTCGACGAACGCCTGGAGCAGGACGAATACCCGGCCACCTTACGCGCAAAGACCTTCTACAGCGGCGGCCTGTGCACCAGTGTCGACCGGGTGCCGGAGCGCGCCGAGGCGCGCGCCAAGCTCGGCCTCGACCCGAAGCGGGAGATCGTGGTGGCGGTGACCGGCGGCGGCGGCAGCGGTACGCCCTACGCGCCGCTGACCGTGGCGGCCCGCGCCGCTCCCGATGCCCTCTGGTTGACCCTCGGCCCGACCCACCGGGAGGGCCACGAGACCGATTTCTCCAATCTGCGCGAACTCGGCTGGGTGCCCTCGGTCACCGATTACCTCGCCGCCGCCGACATCGTGATCGCCTCGGCGGGCGACAACACGGTCCACGAGGTCGCCCGGGTCGGCGGGCGCCTGATCGTGATGCCGGAATGGCGCTACTTCGCCGAGCAGACCCGCAAGGCCGAGGCCCTGGTCCGCCTCGGCGCCGCCGTGCAGGCCCCCGCCTGGCCGGGCGATCTCCAGGGCTGGCGCGACCTGCTCGCCCGCGCCCGCGCCCTCGACGGCACCGCCCTGCGCGGCCTCTACGCCCCGGATGCGGCCGCCCGCGCCGCCGGCTGGCTCGAAGGGCTGACCGACGCGCTGTGGGACTTCGGGCCGGCCGACGCCGAAACCGCCCCGCTTCCGGGCCTCGCGGCCGAGTGACCGCCGAGTGACCGCCGAGTGACCGCCACCCTGCCCCCGCCCCGACCGGAGCCCGATCGCCGCATGTCCACCGTCTCCGTCGTGACCCTCGCGAAGGGTCGCCCGGCGCATCTGCGCAACGTGCTGCTCGGCCTGGAGCGCCAGACGCAGGCCCCCGCCGCCTTCATCGTCGCGGTGATGCAGGAGACACCCTACGACCTGCCCGAGGTCGGCTTCCCGGTGCACCAGATCCCCGTGACGGGCCGCGAATTGCCGCTGGCGGCGGCGCGCAACCGCGGCGTGGCGGCAGCGGACAGCGACGCCGTGGTGTTCCTCGACGTCGACTGCATCCCGGCGCCCGGTCTCGTCGCCGATTACGCGCGGGGTCTCGCCGAACTCGATGGGCTGCTGATGGGCGAGGTTCTGCACCTGCCCGAGCGCGCCACGACGGGCGCCTGGGACTATGACGGCCTCGACGCCGTCGCGGAACGGCACTCCGACCGCCGCGGGCCGCCGGCCTCCGGCATCGAGATCTGCAACGACTACCGCTGCTTCTGGTCGCTCAACTTCGCGATCCGGCGCGCCACCTTCCTGGCGACCGGCGGCTTCGACGAGCGCTACACCGGCTACGGCGGCGAGGACACCGACTTCGGCAAGCTCCTCGACCGGAGCGGCATCCCGATCGCCTGGATGAAGGGCGCACGCGCCTATCACCAGTACCACCCGCACCACATGCCCCCGGTCCACCACCTCGACAGCGTGGTGCGCAACGCCGAATTGTTCGAGGCCAAGTGGGGCTACCGCACCATGGGCCACTGGCTCTACGCCTTCAAGGTGATGGGCCTGATCGACGACACGCCCGACCGGCCGATCCGCATCCTGCGCCGGCCCGACGCATCTGACCTCGCGCTCACCGGTCAGCAGAGCCACCAGCCCTACAGCAATTCGGCCTCGGTGATCCGCGCCATCGAGGCCCGGCAGAGCGCCGAGGCTGCGGCAGAGGCGCCGGTGACGGCGTGAGGATCGCGCTCCTCGCCCATCTGCGCCACCCGATCGCCCCGCCCTTCGCGGGCGGCCTCGAAGCCTACACCTGGAACCTCGCGGACGGCCTCGCCGCCCGCGGCCACGCGGTCGCGCTGTTCGCCTCCGGCGACAGCGACCGGCGTTTCGCCCTGGATCCTGTGATCCCGGTCCATCACGAGCGGAGTTTTTCCGGGCTTGAGCACCGGGGCGATGCGGGCCTGAGGGATCATCTCGACGCCGGCTACGCCGCCGCCTGCGACCGGATCGCCGACGGGGGCTTCGACGTCCTTCACAACAACAGCCTGAGCCGCCTGCCCCTGGATCCGCAGCGCACCGCCGCCATGCCCACCGTCACGTCGCTGCACGTGCCGCCCTTCGACGCCCTGCGCTGGTTCGTGCGGGCGAGCCCCGCGCCGGGACACCGGATCACCGCGACCTCCCGGGCGCAGCGCGACGCGTGGTGGCCCGACGGGGCGCCCCCGGAGGTCTCGGTTCTGTACAACGGCATCGATCCCGCCGCCTGGCCCTACCAACCGCAGGGCGACGGCAGCGCCGTCTGGTGCGGGCGGATCACGCCCGACAAGGGCGCGCATCACGCGATGGCGGCGGCGCGCCGGGCCGGGCTGCCGCTGACCCTGTTCGGCCCGATCGAGGAGCCCGCGTACTGGGACGCTCTGGTCGCCCCGCTGCTCGGTGGAGCGATCCGCTACGGTGGCCGGCTCGGCGGCGCGGCCCTGGCCGCGGAGGTCGGCCGCGCCTCGGTGTTCCTGACCACCCCGTGCTGGGACGAGCCGTTCGGGCTGGCGGCGGTCGAGGCGATGGCCTGCGGCCTGCCGGTCGCGGGTTTCGCCCGGGGTGCCGTCCCCGAAGTCGTCGGGGAGGCCGGATCCCTCGCCCCGCCCGGCGATGAGGCCGGCCTCGCCGACGCCATCGGGGCGGCGGTGGCGATCCCGCGGCCGGTCCCGCACGCGCGCGTCCTGCGCCTGTTCACCCGGGCGCGCTGGCTCGACCGGTGCGAGGCGCTCTACGCGCAGGCCCGCGCCGGGGCGACGCCCGCTCCCTGACACGTCCCGCTCCTGAACCCGAGCCCGACATGACCCGAGACGCCCTCATCGCCGCCCTGTGGCACGGCCGCGATCCCTTCGCGGACCCTCCTGGGTCTCTGCGCCCCCTCGACCTCCAGGGCTGGCGCAGCATCCATCCCTATCTCGAAGAGGCGGTGACCAGCCTCCGCCCCGCCGTCATCGTCGAGATCGGGACCTGGAAGGGGGCGAGCACCCTGTACCTCGCCCGCACCCTGGCCGAGCATGGCGTCGTCGGCACGGTCGTCGCCGTGGATACCTGGCTCGGGGCCGTCGACCACTGGGCGGATGCGGGCCTCTTCGCCGAACTCGCGACCGAGCACGGCTTCCCGAGCCTGTATCGGACCTTCCTGGCGAACGTCCTGCGCGAGGGCATGGCCGACCGGGTCGTACCGCTCCCCCTCGACTCCGTGAACGCCGCCGAGTTGATGCGCCTGCGCGGCGTCACCGCCGACGTGATCCACCTCGATGCCGGGCACGAGGAGGCGTCGGTGGCGGCCGACCTGCGCGCGTGGTGGCCGGTGCTGAGGCCCGGCGGCCTGTTCATCGCCGACGATTACGACCGCCTCGGCGGCCGCTTCCCCGGCGTGACCCGGGCGGTCGATGCGTTCTGTGCCGAGCACGGCCTGGCCGGACCCTGGTCGCTGCGGGGCAAGTGCCGGTTCGTCAAGCCGGATTAGGATCGGGTCGCTCCATCATGGCCAGCCCGCGCGATGGGGCGGCAATCTCGGCCCAGGACTGTCGATGACGTCGTGTTCTGCCCGGGCTCGATGGCGTTGGCGACGCCCGCCGGGACCCTCCGGCTGTCGAGGAACCACGGGCCTGGGCAAGGCAACGCAGGCGCTGCCACGTTTCGGCACGGTGCGCAGGCGCGATATCCGTACGGGCTGCCTCGTCCGGCGTCGCCGATACGGAAGGGCACCGCGGCCGCAAGCCGCGGCGGCGTCCGTCATGCGAACGACCGTGAATGCATCATTCTTGCATACCAAAACCGTCGGGATTTTCCCTCGACCGCCACGCCCGCTCCGCGGTCATCTCCCCCCTCTGTCTCGGAGCGGGCGTGGACGCACGATACGGTTTTCGTTCGAACGCCACGAACGATGCGTGGCGCATCGTCATCCGCGCGTCGCGCGACGACCCCGGGGCCGGGCGCCGTCGACAGGCATGGCGATGTCATCGACCGGAAACGGTATCGACGTCCGGTTGTCGCGATCACGTGGCTGATCGGTACTTCCGCCGCCGCCGCGCCTTCGGCTGGGCCCGCGGGATCGGCTCGGCACATGCCTGCCGCGGCCGCTTGAACTCTTTCGCCCGGCCTGCTTATTGAGCAGCGGATCATTGCGGAGGGCACGTCCCGTGGAACCGCATCGATGGGGCCGCTCGTCAGGGTCGATCACGCCTGTGCCCGCTTCGAGCCGCGCGCGATCGTATTGCGATCGCGCGCGGCTCGAAGCCTGTCTTGTCACGCGCTCTCCTGCGCCGAACCGGTGTCCACTTCGGCGGAGAGCGCTCTAGATCCGGTCGCCTGCGGCGCGCTTCGATCGTCGGACCGGCGGCACAGCGGCCGGTCGCTCCGGGGCCGGACCCGTACGCGGTGCCAGAGGCGGAGGTCCCACGCGCATGACAGGTCCCGGCGATGAGCCTGACAAGATGGCTGAAGTCGCCGGCTTGGCGGCGGCGATTGCCGATCGCATCCTCGATCAGCATGCGGCGGGTGCGTCGATCCCGCCCGAACAGTTCAGGATGCTCGTCCGCGCGGCCCGGATGCTCCTGGACAACGGGGTGGCGTGGCCGCCATCAGTCGAGCACGTCGTGATGGAGGTCGCCCGGCGCTTGAAGGATACCGCAGCGCCCCCGGAGGACGCGCCGCCGCGGGGTCATGATGTCGTGGTGCATCTGACCGAGGCCCTGAGCGCCTTCAAGCGATCCTGACCGACGCCGGACAAACGGGCCGGTGCGACGGTGCCGGGGCGATGGACGGGGTAGGCATGTCGTGCGAACGCGCGCCCTCATCGCTGAACGGGCGCCTTCCGAGGGAGCAAAGCCGGCTGGATCTTCGTTGCGGTGTTCGAACAGGGTGGCATCGCTTTCCGCCGGTGCCGTCCCCGGGCAGTGCGTTGCGGCTGCCCGCCGCGCGGAGGTGGGATGGGGCGGCGTCCGGTTGGAAGTGCGTCAGGAGGTTGGCCGGTTGGCTCGTTTGATCTCGATCGCCGCGGCGGGTGCAGCGGCGCTGCTCATGTCCGGATCTGCACGGGCAGCCTCCGACATCACGATCGCGTCGATCGCGATCGGTCGGCTCTACGTCGTCGGCACCACCGAGCAGCCGCATATGCCGGTGGTGCTGGACGGTCAGTTCCGCACCGAATCCGACGATCGGGGCAAGTTCCAGTACGAGCTGATCTATCACCCGTCGCGCTGCATCGTCTCGGCGGTGATCGCCGGCAAGACCGTCGAGGCGGTGGTCAGCAATTGCGGTGAGCAATGCGTGACGCCCGCCAGCACCGGTGACCAGCACGGCGGCGGCAAGCCCACGCAATCCGCCGCGCCAGCCCCCACGCCCCCAATGCCCGGACCGACGGTGTCGGCGGACGCGACGGGCGGATCGGAGGGGCCCTCCGCACGCGCGCCTGCGCCGACACCGCCCCGATCCCGCATCGCGCGACCCCCGCTCCCGCCGCAGAGGCCGAATTCCGGCCTCGGCACCTGACCGGGGGCCGGGGCGGCTCAGGCCGGCGAGGCGAGCGGCTTGTCCTTCTCGACCGTGTAGGTTCCCGCCACCCGCGTGGCGCCTGAACCGTTGCGCAGGCTGTGCGGGGTTACGGCCGGAACCTGGAAGCTGTCGCCGGCCCGCAAGGTCCGGTTCGGCTGGCCGTCCACGAGCAGCTCCGCCTCACCCGCCAGGATCACCGAGGATTCGATGCCCGGATGGGTGTGGCGCGCGACGGTCGCCCCCGGCGCGATCTCGGCGGCGACCTGCACCACGACATACCGCCCCCCCGGCAGCTCTTCGGTGCTGAGGATCCTGCGCGTGACGCCGGAAGTCTGACCGGCCGGCTGCGCCTGCGCCCCGGCCGCGACGGCCGCGAAGCCGCCCGCCGCCGTGCAGAGCGCACAATTCACGAAGCCGCGTCTCGTCAGCATGGGCGTTTCCTCCGGTTCGCGCCGGCTCGTTCGGGCCGGATCTAAGTCGTGCGAGCGGGACGATGCGCCATTTCTGGTTGCGCGCAAAGGCTCCGACGCGCGCCGGTCCCGCCGAGGGGGTTCGCGGAGGACCTCACGAAAACGGCCCGCTCCGGCAGGCCGAGCGGGCCGAGTCATGCCATTGGGGTTGTGAAGCGTCAGACAACCATGCCGGAGGCCCGATCGCATCGCCTGTTTGAGGGACGTCGGATGCCGGCGATGCGGCGACCGGGTCAGGCCAGGAGGGCCGCCAGGGCGTAGACGGCGATCAGGAAGATGGCCGACGAGGCGAGAACCGCGCTGCCTTCCCGGTGCTGGAGAACGAAGGTACGAATTGCGGTGAACATTCACGGGACCGGAGATCGCGGATCGTCCGATCAGGGGTGGTGCCGAACTGTGCCCGTTCGAAGGCTGTGGCGGGTCCGGCCCATGCGATCCCGGACCTGTCGCAGGCCGGCAACACGGCCGCCCGCCGGCCGGAGAACCGCGAGAGCCGTGCGCGATCGCGTTGCACACGGTCCACGACCGAAGACAGGGATGCCTCGGAGCGGCTTGTCCAATCCTTGACCGCATCCTGAGATGCCGGAGCACAGCGCAGGCCTCGAAAGAGCCCTCGAGGGATCGCGCGGATGGCTGGAGCCCCCTGTCGAGGCTCGCTTTGCGGTCAACTCAGGATGAGGGGGTCGGGTGGGAACACCCGATGACGCTGACTGCAGCTCACTGTCGTGTGCCGTGCGCGATGCCATCGCGCGCGGCTCGAAGCCTATGTTGTCCTGCCCTTTCTTGCGCCGGAACCGGTGTCCGCCTCGGCGCGGCGTGCCCTAGCGGCCGCGCGCGTTCGGATCGCTGACGGCGCCCGCCGCGGCCGCGCTGAGCGCCGCGCTGATCACGACGAGGAGACTTGTTGAGATCATGGAACAGGCTCCCTGGACTGAAGCGAACCAGCACCGATGATGGTTAACAGCCCGTTAAACGCGCGCTCCGTGAAACAGGATCTATGAGAATTCACGTACGCAACACCAGTAATAGACCATAACGCTGAGCTTGCGCCCCGGCGAGCGGGTCGCCCCTGTCGTCAACAGGGAAAGCCGTCGTCGGACGGATCCGGTCGCGCGCGCCGCGTGAAACCGACATCGGCCCACGCAGGTCCGTCGAAACAGGTCTCAGAGCCAGCGCTCGTCGATGTCGGTGGCGTTTCGCTCCGCGAGGGGCTGCGTGTCGTCGCCCTCGGCGAAGACCACGACGTCGTCGGGACCGACATCGCGGGTGGCATAGAAGTCCCAGCGGCGATGGATGACCCGGGGGCCGCCGAAGATGCGGAAGGCGTTCCAGTAGCGGTCGTCGCGAAAGCCGACGTAGTGGATGCAGCGCGTCGTCATCCAAGACGCATCAGGGCCGTCGCGCGATCCACCGCGCCAAGCGCGGTCGCAGGCGCAAGGACAGGCGATAGGCGATCTCGGCGATCGCCAGTGCGGGGCGGACGCCGAAGACGCGCAGGTCGAGCAGGCGTCCGAGCCAGCGCCAGCCCGGCAGAACCCTCCAGACATGGGCGAAGGCGTCCGCGCCCGAGACCAGCCGGCCCTCCGCGGTGCGCACGTGGAAACGCCGTACCGCGGCGTCGCGGGTGAGCCCGGGCCCGAGCGCCGGTGCGGGCTGAGTGCCCCCGACATCGACGAACGCCAGCCGGTCGGCGCCTGCGCAGGCGCGATAATGGTCGATCTCGGCACGACAGAGCGGGCAATCGCCGTCGTAGAAGATCCTCAGCGTCTCCCCGGATGTGCCGTTGTCCATGCGACGTTCAGCACCTCAATTGGCCGGCGGCACCAGGATCAGCTTCCCCTTGAAGGGCGCGCCCTGGTCGCGGGTGCTGGTGCAGGCATAGGTCTCCTCTCCTGCCTTCATGGTCCGCAGCCGCAGCGTGCCCTGACCGTTCTGCTTGATCGTGTAGCCCTTCTCGCTCTCCACGTGGATGAGATCGCCGTCCGCGTGCTGGATCAAGCCATTCTCGAACTGGCCGGGTGCGGTGAGGACCACGGGGGTATCGGCGCTGCTCTTGATGGTGAGCACGATGTTCGTATCCGCGGGGAGCCGGAGTTCGGCCGGATCGCAGACCGGCTTGCCGTCCTTCATGCTGACGGTCAGCTCCACCGGCGGCGTCACGTCGCTCGCCGGAGGCGGGAGGGGCTTCCCCTGGGCGAAGGCCGGCCCGGCGGCGAGACAAGCGACGAGGGCCGCCACGCCACGTGAGAAAGTCAGCATCAGGGGCATCTCCCGGACAGGGTTTCGGCGTTGGTCGACAGCACCGTCAGAAAGGCGACGCGCTCCGCAGTGTTCCCGGGCGCAACGCCGCACCGGGGCGCAGCCGACGCTGTCGGGCGGTGCTGTCGAGACTGCGGCGCGCTCAGTCGAGGGCGTAGCCCAGCAGTCCCTCGGTCGCCTGCCCCTCGCACTTCGCGTCGGTCGACACGAAGTGGTCCCGCCCGCCCGCCAGGCAGCGGAAGATCGGGTGGCTGCCGGGGTGAGGCGCCTCGTAGAGGTATCCGGTCTGCCCCAGCGGGGTCCGGCCCTCGCAGAGCGGATCGCGGCTGAGGAAGTGATCCGCGCCGGCCGTGCAGCTCATCAGCTTGGCGGTCCCTGGCTTCGGGACGAGGAACAGCGTTCCGAGCGCGGTCTCCATCGTGTAGCCCGGGGCGATGTAGCCGGTCGTGACCCAGTGGCCGCCCGGGCCGAGCGCCCGCTTCAGGGGCGCACGGTCGGAGGCGGGCCGCTCGCTCGCCGCGGCGATCCGCCAGGTGCCCGGATAGGGTTCGCCCCCGGAGAAGTAGACGGTGATGGTCGGCAGGAAGGGCGTGAGGTTGCCGAAGGGATCGCGCTGAAAGCCGGGGCTGTGATTGAGGTAGAACCCCGTCACGTCGGAGTTCAGGTAACCGACGGGTGTCCACTGCGCGGGCGTGCCGCCCAGCAGGGCTTTCAGCGGCATGCGGTAGAGACCCAGCTGGAAGGTCTCCCGGTCCGGGTTGCGGGCCGGATCCTTGCAGGTGACCTGCTGGCAATTGCGCCCCGGCAGGCCCGTGATCACGTAGACGTCGCCCGATGAGGGGTCGTACGCGAAGTCCGAGTTCGGGTTGATGGTCGCGCCGTCGCTGGTCCGGTTGGGCACCCGCACCGGCGGCTCGAAATGGACCGCGTCCGCCGTCCGCCGCACGTAGAGGTCGCCGAACCCCGCGACGCCCTGCGGGCCGGTGAGATCGGTGGTGAAGACCAGCAGGCTGGCGCGACCGTCGAGGTTGATGGTCGCCGGCTGGCCGGCGCCGTAATTGCCCTGCGCGACCGTCGGGTTGAGCGGGGCGATGACCGGTTCGGGGTAGTCGATCCAGGTCACTTTGTCGTTCGAGAAGGCCAGACCCGTATGATTGTTGTGGCCCGGCAGGTTGTCGGCCCCCGAATAGTACAGGGCGTAGACATAGGACCGTCCGTCCGCGGGGTTGCGGAACGTGCCCTTGATCACGCTCGGATCGCAGACATACTGGCGGTTCCAGGATCCGGGCGTCGGCTGGAAGACGACCTGAGCGGGCGAGAAGCCGCCTTGAGCGCTGGAGGTCCGGTGGAAGATCACGTCGGTCTTGCCCTGGCCGCACCACCAGATGTCGGTCGTCCGGCCCTCGGTGATGACGCTCGGGGCGTAGTTGTAGCCGCCCGGATTGGCCTCGTTCACGAAGAGCGGCTGCGCCTCCGGACCCCGCCAGTCCGCCTGCGCCGCCGACAGGGATAGCGCCGCGGCTGCGACGAGCGATGAGAGGAGCAGCGTCCGTTTCACGGTCATCCTGTTCCGGCGCCAGAGGGCGCGACCGGCCGCGCCCGTGCCGCAACGCGCGGACCGGTCCCGCGGTGCCGATTATATCGCGACGCGGTCGCGCGCCCAGCACCGCCGCGCGGCAGTCCGCGGTCTTGCCCCGCATGCCCCCCGGCGACTTGACGATCGTGACCGGAGCCCACACACTCGCGCCCCAGTGGCCCGTAAGTACCTGTCTCACCGAGAGAACTGCGCGGATGGCGTGCGCCGGACCCGGGCGATCCAGGCAAGTACGCCCAGCGTGTCTCCGGACCGGATGAAAGGGCAAGGCCCCTGCGGGCCCCGGGGCCAGGGACGCGCCGCACCGATCTGCTGAAAGGACCCGGAGGCCCGTGAATTCGACAGCGCTGTTCACGATGGTGGGCCTCCTGCTCGGCTGGGCCGTTCTGGCCGGGGCCGCGCTCGCGGGCGGCCGGCTGCCGACCTTCCTGTTCCTGATCCTGACGCTGGTCGCGCTCTACCTCTATGTGCCCTGGGTGCGGTTGCGCGCCAGCGGGATTGACGGCTCAAGCCGGCCGGTCCGGTTCTGGACGAACGTCGCCATGCTGGTCGTCACCGCGGCCGCCTGCCTTGCCCTCTGCGTGATGCTGGCCCGGCGGACCGGATTGCTGTGAGGCGGGCCTTCGGTCGCGGGGCTGTTCATCGGCCGGCGGGCCGCCTGGCAGGCTATTGCGCGCCTGACCTGCAGGAGCGCGCGTGACGTTAACATGGGTTGCTGCGTACAAACCTATGTTTTCATGTTCAGGCGTGGCCTGCGGCGCGGAAATATTTGCCGAAATCGAAACCTATGTCTCGAATTTACCAGGCAATTTCGGATTTAGAGCGTTTAATTCGTTTCCAATGCATTCGTCGACCGAACCGATGTCCCGAAGCCGGGTTGGATAGGGTGCGAGGCTCCATGCTCCCGTGGAGTACGGGTCAGCGGCCGATCGTGCGGTGGGCTTGAGCGCGCCGTGCCTCTCGCGAGGGACAGACATCATGTACTTTCACGACAAGCGTCTGCAGTACCCGGTCAAGGTCGAGAACCCCGACCCGATCTTCGCCCGCATGCTCCAGCAGGCGATCGGCGGCATCGAGGGCGAGATCCGCGTGTGCATGCAGTACTTCTTCCAGGCCTGGGGCGCCCGCGGCCCGACGACGAAGTACCGCGACATGCTCCTGCACACCGCCACCGAGGAGATGGGCCACGTCGAGATGCTGGCCACCGCGGTCGCGCTCAACCTTGAGAAGGCTCCCTCCAGCCTCCAGGAAGCGGGCGCTGCCGACGGCGTCGTCGGCGCCGTGATGGGCGGCGGCAGCGCTCGCCACACCATCGAAGGCATGCTCCATCGGCACCTGCTATCGACCGGCATGGCGGCCTTCCCGGCCAACTGCGAAGGCGTGCCCTTCGACATGAGCCACATCTATGCGAGCGGCAACCTCGCCGCCGACATGTACTGCAACGTCGCCGCCGAGAGCACCGGCCGTGTGCTGGCGGTCCGCCTGTACAATGCCGCCCACGATGCCGGCATGAAGGATATGCTGCACTTCATGATCGCCCGCGACACGATGCACCAGCAGCAGTGGCTGGCGGTTCTCGAAGAGATGGGCGGTCACGAAGGCACGCTGCCGATCCCGAACTCATTCCCGCAGGAAAAGGAAGACCAGAAGAACAACTACAACTTCTACGCCACGGCACAGGACGGCTCGCCGCCCCCCGAGGGCCGCTGGACCAGCGGCCCGTCGATCGACGGCAAGGGACAGTTCAGCGTGTTCCAGAACAAGCCGATGGGCGAGGAGCCGGTGCTCGGCCCGGCGCGGCCGGACAGTGGGGCCGAGACGCAGCAGATCGGCTGACGGCACGGTGCTCCGGCCGCCGGAGCACCGTCGTCCTGACAGCCTGTCCGATTGCATCGCGGGATGTTCTGCGGATCGATCACGTCGAGGTTTCGAAAGGTCGAGACCTTTCGCGGGTCCAGGGTGGCGCCCTGGAGACCATCTCAGGGCTACACCCTGAGAACCCGCCACAGGGCAAGCCCTTCCGAAACCCGGGATCTCATGTCGAACAGTCTTCAAGGCGATCCGGATCGTCTCCGGAACGAACGCGGTAGGCAGGTCGCAGAGCGGTGACAAACGGCACCTTCGTCGATGGTCGTGTCTGCCTCGCCCGCACCGAGGCGGAGCGTGCGCCGCTGGTCCGCCGGCTCGGGCGGATCGAGGGACAGGTCCGGGGCCTGCGGGCGATGATCGAGGCGGACCGGTACTGCCTTGACGAGATCCAGCAGATCCGGGCGGCGACCGCGGCCCTGCGTGAGGTGGGGCTCCTTATCATCGGCCAGCACCTCGCGGCAGGTCTCGCGCTGGCGACGCAGCCGGACGACCGCGAGGCGGTGCTGGAGGACCTTCAGCGCGTCCTGCGGGCCGCCATGGCGGAGGCGCGGTAGGGATCGTGATGGCGTCCCGTATCGGCGGGGCCGCCGGGCTCAGTGCCGCGTCAGCGTCTCGACCACCGCGCCCGGCTCGACCGTCTCCGAGAAGCGGGCGAGGCGCCGCAGGCTCGCCTCGCCCAGGCCGCCGGCATGGGCGAAGGTGGTCAGCGCGATCCCGACGAGGAAGCGAGCCTCCTCCACGGTGACGGCCCGACCGCTCAGGGTACTGGCCGCGCCCCGTACCGCCAGGACGGCCTGCTGGAAGGCCGGATCATCTTCGAGGTCGGCCAGGCGCGTCATACGTGTCGTCCCGCGTTCGACGTCCGGTTTCGGCAGTACGGCCGCGGTTCGCAGCCCGCCGCCGTGATGATTTCCCGTCCCGGCCGGCAGATGCGTGGCGATGCGGGACAGATCTTCGTCGGAGACATCCGTATCGAAACCACTCCGTCGGCCGGCCTTTCTAGTCGGAATAGCAGTCGGTGTATCATGGTTCAATATCAAGATGCCGATATCGGCTGATCTATGTTGCGGCGATCGTACCAGGATCGGGTGCACATGGGCGGCCGATACTCGCGTCCCCAACAGGTGATCGGCAATCATGCTTCAACATGCGACCGACGGCGAGACGATCGCCCCGCAGGTTCCCAGCCTCCCGGGCAGCGTCCGGTCGCACCTGGGCCATCTGCTCGCGACAACCTACGCGCAGGACGCGGTCGAACCGACCATCGCGGACCGCTTCGCAGACCTCCTGAGGCTGCTGGACGCGGCCTTCGGCAACGCCCAGGACGGGCGCGAGACGGCGTTCCAGACCTCGCTCCTGCGCATGGTGCCGAACCTGCAGCGCTTCGCGCGCTCGCTGCTGCGCAACCATGTCGGGGCCGACGATCTCCTGCAGAACACGCTGCTGCGGGCGTGGCGTTCGCGCGCCAGCTTCGCGCCCGGCACGAACCTGGAGGCGTGGCTGTTCACGATCATGCGCAACCAGTTCTACAACGCGCACCGCAACCGCGGCCGCGAGGTGCAGGATGAGGACGGCGTGCAGGCCGAGCGGATGGTCTCGCTGCCCGAGCAGGACGCCCATCTCGACTTGAGCGACGTGCGCGCTGCCCTCGACCGGCTGGCACCGTCGATGCGGCAGGCACTGGTGCTCGTGGCGATCGAGAACCTCACCTACGAGGAGACCGCCGCCGTCATGCACTGCCGGATCGGCACCGTGAAGAGTCGGGTCTGGCGGGCGCGAACCCAGCTCGCCGAAATGTTGGGCTACACAGGCCTGGAGGTCGGCACCGACGAGGTCATGCTGGCCGCGGCCGGGTCGCGGGGGCGCGGGTCAGTGACCGTTTCCTGATCGCGCTCCGGGCGAACGGGGGTCGCGCCAGGCAACCGTAGGCGCGTAGGATGATGCAACCCTCACACGCGCCAGGAGCCGCTGTTCCCGCATGCCGTTGCCCGTGTTCGCCCGCAGGATCCCGTTTCTTGGCCTGCTCCTGATCGCCTGCGCATCGCCCGTCCGGGCGATGCCCGGGCCTTCGGCGCGTGCCTGGCTCTCGGACCTGGTCACGCGGATCGATGCCGCGGACCGCGCCGAGCGGCGGGCCGGATCCGAGCGGCGGGCCGGCACCGTGGTGGTCCGTGTGGAGATCGCGGCGGGTGGAGCCTTGCAGCGGGTCGAGGTCGAGCGCAGTTCGGGCTCGCCGGACCTCGATCAGCGGGCGCTACGCGCCGTCCGGGGCGTCGGCCTGCTGTCCGCACCGCCGGCCGGTCTGCTGGGCAGCGCGGGCGTGGCCGACCTGAGCATTCCGGTCGAACTCGGCCGTTGAGGGATCGGCGCGCCGGCGGGGAATGCCGATCATCGCGATGGGCTGGGGGTGAAGCGTCCCAGCGGTCATCGATTTCCTCAATTTCAGATATCGATTTGATCTGTTTGGATCATGTTGCTGTGCAGCGTAGATGTCTCCTCGACGCCGGGCGAGACCCGGACAACGAGAGGATTGATCATGACGCTGCGCACCCTTGTGCTCGCCGCTTTCATCGCCGCTTCGGCGACCGGCACCGCGATCGCCGATGAGGCCCTGACCCTTACGCCGCCGCTCTATCGCGATGTCGCCCGGAGCACGGCCGCCACGCGTCCGGCCACCGAACTCGCCACGACGCCGCGCCTCGTCCCGGCGGCGCCGGGCGCCAAGCGGGTCGTCGCTACCGCGATGCCGATTCGCTGACAGCCATGGCCGCGCTCCGGCTGGACGGTTGTCGTGAGTGCACTACGGCGCTCATCACGCATCGTGGCCATGCCCTGCGGGCGGGCGTCGCCTCGGCCGCAGGGTGTATGATCGCGCAGAGATGGAGGGCGCGATGGCTTACAAGATCTTGTTCCAAAAGGGGAAGCGCATCAGCTTCACCAAGCTGTGGCCGTGCGATCTGGAGGCCGCCGTCGCCCACGCGAAGGCGCAGCTCCCCGTTCAGCGGGCGCTGAACGGCGCTACCGCGGTGCGCGTGCTCTGCGAGCGGACCGGCGAGGTCGTGTTCACCTACGCGGAAGAGCCCGAGACCGCCGAGTCGTGACCGCCCCTCAGGCCGTGCCCGGAAGGTGCACCGTCCAGGGCTGCGCGAACCTGTGCTCCTCTAGATTCGCGCCCGCTCCGCCGCGATCGATCACGACGAAGTCCTGCCGCGCTCCGAACGGGGTCAGCACGCCGTGCCACGTGTTGCGCGCGTAGCAGATACCCTGGAACGGACGCGTGGTGACGAAGGCCCGGGGCCGTCCGGGTCGGCCGCCCTCGTCCGGGCAGACCACGATCAGGAACGGCGCAGCGCTGAGCGGCACGAAGACCTGGGCTCCGAGCGGATGCCGCTCGACGAGGCTCAGGCGGAGCGGCAGCGGATAGGGCTCCGCCTCCACGCGGCCGATCATCGCGCGCGCGCCCTCCCCCACCACCTCGATCGCCGCGAGATCGTGGAAGCGGCGAGCCATGCCGTCATTCATCGGGCGCGGCGCCACAGACGCCGTATCGATCACGGATCCGAATTGCGCGAAGGCCGCGTCCGTCAGGGGCTCGGCCGTGACGGATCGGGTCTCGGACACGGGGCTCATCGCGCCGGCCCCCGCGAGGCCAGGGCCGGATGCCGGTTGACGTCCTTGTACAGCAGATAGCGGAAGCGGCCCGGGCCGCCCGCGTAGCAGGCCTGCGGGCAGAAGGCGCGCAGCCACATGAAGTCACCCGCCTCGACCTCGACCCAGTCGCGGTTGAGCCGGTAGGCGGCCTTACCTTCGAGCACGAACAGGCCGTGCTCCATCACGTGCGTCTCCTCGAACGGGATGGACCCGCCGGGCTGCATCGTGACGATGGTGACGTGCATGTCGTGGCGCAGGTCGTCGGACGCGACGAAGCGGGTCGTGGCCCAGGCGCCGTCGGTGCCGGGCATGGCCGCCGGCACGACCTCCGATTCGTGCGTCACGAAGGCGTCCGGCAGTCCAAGGCCCGGCGCGGGCTCGTAGCGCTTGCGGATCCAGTGGAACCGGGCCGGCCCGGCGCCGTCATTGCGCAGGCGCCAGGATCCGCCCGGCGGCAGGTAGGCATAGCTCCCGGGGCGCAGCGCGTGGGTCCGGCCCCCGCAGTCCAGGCTCGGGCCGCCGTCCACGACGAACAGCACGCCCTCGGCTTGCGCATCGGGCTCGGGGGCCTCGCTGCCGCCGCCGGGGGCGACCTCCATCAGGTATTGGGCGAAGGTCTCAGCGAAGCCCGACAGGGGCCGCGCCAGGATCCAGGCCCGGGTCCCGTGCCAGCCGGGCAGGAAGCTGGTGACGATGTCGCTCATCACGCCCCGCGGGATCACCGCGTAGGCCTCCGTGAAGACCGCGCGGCCGGTCATCAGCGCCGTCTGCGGCGGCAGGCCCCCGCAGGGGGGATTGTAGGACGTTGGGGTCATGGCGGTTCTCCGGCGGTCAGGCCGTTTGGGGCGTGGCGACCGGCGTGTCGAGGAGCGCGGCCGTTTCGGTCGTCCGCTCGCCGTTCAGGACGCGGTGCGCCTGCGCGCGGTCGATGTCGCCCTCCCAGGCGGCGACCACGATCGTGGCTACGCAATTGCCGATCAGGTTGCCGAGCGCCCGGGCGATGCCGACGAACCAATCCACCGACAGCACCAGCACGAGCCCGATCACCGGGATCTCCGGCACCGCCGACAGGGTCGCGGCCAGCACCACGATGGCCGAGCCGGGCACGCCGTGCGCCCCCTTCGAGGTCAGCAGGGCGATGCCGAGGATCAGCATCAGGTGGCCGAAGGACAAGTCCGTGTTGGTCGCCTGGGCGATGAAGACGGTCGCGAGCGTCAGGTAGAGCGAGAAGGCGTCGAGGTTGAACGAGTAGCCGGTCGGGATCACGAGGCCGACCGTCGAATCCCTGATGCCGAGCCGCTCCAGCTTGCGCATCACCTGCGGCAGGACGCAGTCGGAGGAGGCGGTGGCGGCCACGACCGTCAGCTCCTCGCGCAGGTACGCCAGAAGCTTGACGATGCTGAAGCCGACCATCCGCAGGATGCCGCCGAGGACGACGAGCACGAAGACGGCGACGCCCGCGTAGAACAGCACGACCAGCAGGCTGAGCTGCTTCAGCGAGCCGATTCCGTACCGCCCGACCGTGAACGCGACCGCGCCCAGCACGCCGAGGGGCGCGAGCCGCACGATGAAGCCGACGATCTTGAACAGGACCTCGGTGACGCGCTCGAGCCCCTCGGCCAGGGGCCGGCCCCGCTCGCCGAGCAGCGCGAGCCCGGCGCCGAACAGGATCGCCAGGATCAGGACTTGCAGGATGTCGCCCTTGGCGAAGGCGTCCACGAAGGTCGTCGGCACCAGCCGCATCAGGAAATCGACCGTTCCGGTGACCTGCCCGACCCGCTCGGTGTAGCCGGCGAGCGACTTGGCATCCAGGGTGGCCAGATCGATGTTCATCCCGTGCCCGGGGGCGAACAGGTAGGCGAGGACGAGGCCGAGCACGAGGGCCACGGTCGTCACCGCCTCGAAGTAGACCAGCGCCTTGAGGCCGACGCGGCCGACCTTGCGCAGGTCGCCGGCGCCCACGATCCCGTGCACCACGACGCCGAAGACCAGCGGCGCGATCACCATCTTGATGAGCTTGATGAAGCCGTCGCCCAGCGGCTTGAGGGCGACCGCGAAGCCCGGCCAGACCATGCCGACCACGATGCCGAGCACCAGCGCGGCCACCACCTGCCCGAACAGCGACGCGAAGAACCGCCTCATCGCAACCTCCCTGGTGTGCTCCGGCAGGTCCGACCCCGGGCCGTTCGGCTCCGATGGCGTGGGCGGATGACGGAGGCGTATCGGCGGCGGCGGCCCGGTCGGAGGGCGTCGACGCTGCGCGCGCCACCATCCCGTCGGAAGATCCAGACGTCAAATATCTGTTTCGTTGGCATTGAGATGAATGGCGTCTAGAATAACGCGATGGAACTCCGGCACCTGCGCTATTTCCTGGCCGTCGCGAAGCACCTAAGCTTCACGGCCGCCGCCGAGAACCTCGGCGTGGCGCAACCGCCCCTGAGCCAACAGATCCGCGATCTGGAGGCGGAGATCGGCACGCCCCTGTTCGAGCGCACGACGCGGCGCGTCGCCCTGACCCCGGCGGGCCTCGATTTCCTGGCGCAGGCGACGGTGATCCTCGAACAGGCCGGCGCGGCGGTCGAGCGCGCCCGCGCCATCGGGGTTGGAACGGCCGGGATCATCAATGTCGGGCTCACCGGCTCGATGCTGGCCGGCCCCCTCGCCCGCGCGATCCGCGCCTACGCCCATACCTATCCGGCGGTCGACCTGCGCATCCACGAGATGGCGCCGGACCGGCAGATCGCCCGACTCAGATCCGGTCAGACCGATGTCAGCTTCCTGCGCTGTCCACCGCTCGACACCGATCTGATCCGCGAGCGCGCCTGGGCGGAGACGGTCAGGCTCGTGCTGCCGCGGGGCCACCGCCTCACCGGCGCGCCGGTGCGCCTGGCGGATCTGGCCGGCGAGCGGTTCGTCTTCCTGCGCCTCGCCGACTCGCTGTTCGCGAAGTACCTCTGGGATCGCTGCGTCGAGGCCGGCTTCACGCCGGATGTCACGCATCAGGCCGTGGAGGCGGCGTCCCTGACGAGCCTCGTCGCGGCCGGGCTGGGCATCGCCATCATCCCCGAATTCGTCGCCCGGCTGGCCCATGCGGACGTGGTCTACGCGCCCCTCCAGGGGCCGCCGATCCGTGCCGACGTCTACGCCCTGTGGACCCGCACGAAGCAGCCGCTGGTCGAGCATTTCGTTCGCCTGGTGCAGGACGGCAAGAACGCGCTAGGCTGATCCCGCCGACGCGCGGGACGGGTTAGGAGTTTCGGTGTCGCCGGCCACCGCATGGTCCCGCTGGGTTCGGTTACACGAGTCGAACCATTCTGAACACCGGTCTGCGCGCGTGCACAGAAGATTTGTCGCTCCGCAATTCAGGAGTTTTGACGATATCGAGCTGCCAATCTGTTTCAAGGATGTAATAGCGATCTGCTGTCCTTCTAAGTTGTAACTTTACCTCGTTGTTGTATCGTAAATAGTCAAAACTATTTAGATCTCAATTTTGTAGTCCGATCTGGAATGTGTCATTGGCAAAAACACATCAGGGAATAGTCTATCGATTTGAAACTCGATGGTCCGTATGGCCTTGGCTGTGCGATCGTTCTGCGCGGTCGTCGCTGGCGTGCGGCCCGCGCCTGAGATGAGCGGGTCGACGTCGTCGCTCTCGTGAAGAAGACCGCCCGGCCCGGCCCCAGACCTTGGCGTGTAAGAGCCGGCCGGCGAGTGTCAGTCAGCTCGGGCGGCTCAACGAGAAAAACCGGCGCAAGGCCCGCACGTTCGCCAAGCAGCAGAAGGCGGCCGAGCGCATCGCCGCCGCCACAACGCAGCTCGCCAGCGGCATCGCCGAAGCGTCCTCGGCGGTTGAGGAGATCTACCGGGGCGCCGCGCAGCAGACCGCCGCGGCGGAGCCAGCGTCGGCCGCCGTCGCGCAGATCGAGCGGGGGGCGGGCATCGCCCAGGCCCGGGCGCAGGAGGCCCTGGACGAGGGCACCCTGATCACCGGCCAGCTTCAGGAGAACCGGGCCGCGGTGGACGGGCTCGTGACCGGCGTCACCCGGTCGCTGGAGGTGAACCGATCGTTTGCGCGTGGATGAACCACACGCGGCCGCACCGACTTGCGCAGATATTCGACATCCACGGAGGCGGGTGATGACTGACCCTGGGGATTTGGCGGATCAGGTCGCCGCGCTGCGGGACGACAATGCGCGCCTGCGCCGCCTGCTCGATGAAGCCGGCATGCCCGACAGCCTGCGGCACGGCCTGCGCAACACGGTGGCGATGCTGCGCACCATCATGCACCGGTCCGCCGAGAGCGCCCAGGATGTCGAGACCTACGTCACCCACCTGGACGGACGCCTGAGCGCCCTGCTGCGGGTGCAGTCGATCACGGACATGCTCGGCGAGGTCGATCTGCACGCCCTGATCGCGGACGAGCTGCTGGCGCATCTCGTGCGCGAGGGCGAGCAGGCGACGATCGCGGGTCCGCGCATACGGCTCCGGCCCAAGCCCGCCTTGAGCCTGGCCCTGGCGCTGCACGAACTCACGAGCAACGCGATCGAACACGGCACCCTCGCCCTGCCGCATGGCCGCGTCACGGTCTCTTGGCAGATCGAGCGGGGCGAGTCCGAGCCGATCCTCCCGCTCCAATGGGACGAGTCCGGCGGGACGGGCGTGACGGAGCCAGCGCGCCGCGGTTTCGGCACGACCCTCCTGGAGGACGCGCTGGCCTACGAGCTCGATTCGCAGACGACCCTCGTCTACCGGCCGGATGGTCTGTGCTGCCGCGTCCGGATTCCGTTCACCGCCCGGATCGGACGTTTGGCCGGCCCGGAAACGGCGCAGGACGAAGACGATGAGAGCGTCTGAGCCGCTTCCGCAAAAGCGCCCGCGGCATGTTGCGACGAGAACCTGCAGCGCACCAAGGGCCTGAGCGGAGGAAGCGTCGAACTGCCCACGGTACACGACCAGGAGGCTTCGACAGGCCCGGCATGCGCGACGGCCCCCTGTCCCGCACGGGCGAGCGAGCCCGCGCCACGTTCGGCGGGATGGCGCGACTGTCGTGGACCGTGTGGCTTGCCGAGGTAAATCCGCTTAGGTTCGGGGACCATCCAGCATGAGACCAGCCATGGCTTTTCCCGATCCGAACGAACCCAGCGCGCAGTCGATCGACGGCCTGCAACTGGTCAACACCCTGATCGAGCGCAAGGAGAATGGCGAGCCCGTCGACGCGGATATCCTGGCGCTGCTGACGGACATGGAGCGGCTGGGATTCACCGCCACGGATGCCTACGCGACGCTCGACGCCTATCGCCCGGGGCCCGCAATCGGCGCGACCGGCGGAGAGGACGAGGCCGCGGTCGAACCTTGAGCCGAAGCGCCCTCCGCCGAAGCGGATACCGGTTCGGCGTGAGGGGGCGCGTCAGAACGAAGACGTCGCGCCATGGCCGGGCTCGGCCGTGGCGAAGGCGGTCGACCGGGACACAACGGCCCCGGCACCGTCTCCGGGGCTCGCCCGCAGGGGCAGAGTAACCATCGATTCGCTCGGCTGCATTGTCGCGGCGGTAAGCATGAAGACAGCAATTCCGAGATCTGGCCACCGCCTTCAGATGGAAGTAGGCGGCATGACCTATCTGTCCGAGCCAGACATCTTCGAGGTCGGGCATGACGGACGAAAAGCGTCTCTCGGGCAGGACGGACTGCTTCAGCGCAGGGCATATCGTGATCGCGGACTCGGACAGGCGGCTGCGCTGCCTCGTCTGGAACATGTCGGATACCGGCGCCCTTCTGGAGGCCGGAGAGGAGGACGCCGTGCCCGAGACGTTCACCCTCCTGACCGCGATTGATCAGACGTTCCGGCGCTGCATGGTCGTCAGGCGCACCGGCGCCCGGTTCGGCGTCGTGTTCGCCGACGCCTGAACGTCGGCTCGGAACTGATGAGGTCGAAGGTCCTCGGGGATCGTGCCGGCTCTCGTGCGCCGGAGACAGACTTCCATTTCGAGGGCGCGGTCATGTCTTGGTCCCTGAGGCATGCTGCCCGTGCGGACTTCGGCAGCGGCGCCGGGATGCTTCCCCAGCGACACGTCAACCAGCGGATGGCGGCGCGGCTTTCCAGAGCGCTCTCCGCCGAAGCGGATACCGGTTCGGCGCAAGAGAGCGCGTCGACAAGAGCGCGCGTCACATGACAGGCTTCGGGCCGCACACGATCGCACCGCGCTCGAACGCGGGCGTGTTGACGAAGGCCCGCGCGCTGCGCGCCGCCAGCACCGCCGCGTTGTCGAGCGTCCGCGGATCGGTTCGGCAGTCCCGGACTCCGACGGTCTCGCCGCGCTTCAGGTCCTCGATGTCCGTGCCGTGATCGCGGAAGGCCAGCGCCGCGGTCGGGGACTCGGCGCCACCCGTGGTCCAGTCGCGCTCGACCGTGAAGGCATCCTGACGCATGGGCCGCGTTCCGGCGCTGCCGGGACGGCGGGTTCATGACGGGCCCCTTCCGGACGGCGCGGCGCCGGATGCGGCCCAGCAGGCGACCGGGTCGATGACACCGGACGCCTGCTGGGCCGCAACGTCGCCCAGGATGGGATCGGCGTCGTAGCTCACGACTTCGTCCACCCGAGCGAAGACGTGGCCGATGCGAAGTGCGTCGCAGGAACCCGTCAGGGGGGCTTCAACCGTTTGGGACTGTGACGGCTCTTGCGCGCCGGAACAACGCCGCCTGTTCCGGCGTGTCCGTCATGTCCGTGTCTCGGAGGGATTGATGCCCTTCGGGAAATTGGCTGGGGCGCCAGGATTCGAACCTGGGAATGGCGGTACCAAAAACCGCTGCCTTACCACTTGGCGACGCCCCAAGGCGCAGGCGGTCGCTGTCTAAACGGCGCCGCTCCGCCTGGCAAGCGGTTCGCGGGGCACCTCAGCGGCGCTCCGGGGCGCCGTCGATCCGGCGAGGCAGGCCCAGCGGATTGGCGGCCTGGAGCGCCGGGGGCAGCAGGGCGTCCGGGACGTCCTGATAGCTCACCGGGCGCAGGAACCGGTCGATCGCCAGGCTGCCCACCGAGGTCGAGCGCCCGTCCGAGGTCGCCGGATAGGGCCCGCCATGCACCATGGCGTGCGCCACCTCGACGCCCGTGCCGAAGCCGTCCACCAGGATGCGGCCGACCCGCCGCTCGAGAAGGGGCAGGAGATCGCGCGCCGCCGCGTGATCCTCCGGAGCGAGGTGGAGCGAGGCGGTGAGCTGTCCCTCCAGATGCTCCAGCACGGCGCGCATCGCCGCTTGGTCCGGGCAGCGGACGACCAGTGCCGCGGCGCCGAACATCTCCTCCTGCAGGGCGGGATTCGCCAGGAAGGCGCCGGCCTCCGTGGCGAACAGGGCGGCCCGCCCCTGGGTCGCCGTGCCCTCCGACCCCTCCGCCAGCAGCGTGACGGCGGCGTGACCCGCGACTTGGGCGACGCCCTCGCGGTAGGCCCGCCCGATGCCGGGCGTCAGCATGGTGGCGGCCGGGCTCTCCTTCAGGGCGGTGCCGGCCGCCTCCAGGAACGCGTCGAGGCCGGGTCCGGGCTGCGCCAGGATCAGGCCGGGATTGGTGCAGAACTGCCCGGCGCCGAGCGTCAGCGAGGCCGCGAAGGCCTTCCCGATCGCCGCGCCGCGCGCTGCCAGGGCGCCGGGGAACAGCAGGACCGGGTTGATGCTGCTCATCTCGGCGTAGACCGGGATCGGGTGCGGACGCCCGGCTGCGATCGTCATGAGGGCCGTGCCGCCCCGGCGGGATCCGGTGAAGCCCACGGCCGCGATCCGGGGATCGGCGACCAGCGTCTGCCCGATCGACTGGCCGGCATCGAACAGCAGGGAGAAGACTCCCTCCGGCAGGCCGCAGGACGCCACCGCCTTCCGGACGGCGCGCCCGACCAGCTCCGACGTGCCGGGATGGGCCGGATGCGCCTTGACGATCACCGGGCAGCCGGCCGCCAGCGCCGAGGCGGTGTCGCCGCCCGCCACCGAGAAGGCCAGCGGGAAGTTCGAGGCGCCGAAGACGGCCACCGGCCCGATCGCGATGCGCCGCAGGCGTAGGTCCGGCCGCGGCAGGGGCTTGCGGTCCGGCAGGGCCGGGTCGATCCGGGCCTCCACGGCGCTGCCCGCGCGCACCACGGACGCGAACAGGCGGAGCTGCCCGGCGGTGCGGGCGCGTTCGCCCTCGATCCGCGGGCGCGGCAGCCCGGTCTCAGCCATGCAGCGTGTGACGAGATCGTCGCCGATCTCCAGGATGTTGTCCGCGATCGTCTCAAGGAAGCCGGCCCGGGTCTCCGGATCGGTCTCGCGGTAGGCGTCGAAGGCGGCCTCCGCCAGGGCGCAGGCCCGGTCGAGGTCGGCGCGGCTTGCCCCCGGGAAGTCCGGGTCCAGGGCCTCGCCCGTGGCCGCCTCGACGGCCCGGACGGACGCCTCCGTGCCGCGCCGGGCCTCGGCGCCGATCAGGTTCTCGCCGCGCAGCGTCATGGGCTGGTCCTCCTCGTCTCGGATACGGGCCGGCGGATCAGCCCCGTCGGGCCGCCTGGGCCTTCTCGCGGATCGCCGCGAGCGTCATGGTCGGGGTCAGCGCCTCGGGATCGACGCGGCAGTGGATCAGCGCCGGCAGGTTCGAGCCGAGGCTGCGCTCGAAGGCGGGGGCGAAGTCCTCGGTCCGCTCGACATGCTCGCCGTGGCCGCCGCAGGCCCGGGCCAGGGCCGCGAAATCGGGGTTGCGCAGCTCGGTCGCCGAGACCCGGCCGGGGTACTCGCGCTCCTGGTGCATCCGGATCGTGCCGTACATGCCGTTGTCGAGGACGACGACCACGATCGGCACGCCGTACTGCACGGCGGTGGCGAATTCCTGCACGGTCATCATCACGTCGCCGTCGCCCGCGAGCGCCACCACGACCCGGTCCGGATGGCTGCGCTTGGCCATCACGGCGGACGGCAGGCCGTAGCCCATCGAGCCTGAGGTCGGCGCGAGCTGCGTGCCGAAGGCGCGGAACCGGTAGTAGCGGTGGATCCAGGTGGCGAAATTGCCGGCGCCGTTGCAGATCACCGCGTCCCGCGGCAGCCGCTCCCGCAGCCACGTGATCGCTTCGCCGTACTGGAACGCCCCCGGCTTCGGCTCCGGCGTCTCCGACCAAGCACGGTAGGCGGCGTGGGCCTCGGCGGCGCGGCCGGTGCCGGTCGGCGAAAAATCCGGCAGGCCGGCGCAGAACGCCGCCGGGCTCGCCTGGATCGCCAGCGCGGGCTGGTAGACCCGGCCGAGTTCCCCCGGATCCGGGTGGACGTGGACCAGCGGCAGGCCGGGATCGGGGATGCCGAGCAGGCCGTAGGATTGCGCCGGCATCTCGGACAGGCGCCCGCCCACCATCAGCAGCAGATCGGCCTGCCTGATCCGGGCGACGAGGGCCGGGTTCGGGCCGATCCCGAGTTCGCCCGCGAAGTTGGGGTGGTCGGCGGGGAAGAGCTGCGCCCGGCGGAACGACACCGCCACCGGCACGTCGTGGCGCTCCGCCCAGGCGGCGAAACCCGCGCAGGTCTCCGCGCTCCAGCGCGAGCCGCCGAGCAGCGCCACAGGCCGCTGCGCCTGCGTGAGCATCACCCGCAGCCGCTCCGCATCGGCCTGGGACGGGGCGGGCTCGGCCGGGACCACGCGGGGGGCGTCGCCGACCGCCGCGACGTCGTCGAGCATATCCTCCGGCAGGGCGATCACGACCGGGCCCGGCCGGCCCTGCATGGCGACCCGGAAGGCCCGGGCCAGGATCTCCGGGATGCGGGCCGCGTCGTCGATCTCCACCGCCCATTTGGCGACGCCGCCGAACATCTGGCGGTAGTCGATCTCCTGGAAGGCCTCGCGATCGCGCATGCCCCGGGCGATCTGCCCGACGAACAGGATCATCGGCGTGGAATCCTGCCGGGCGATATGGACGCCCGCCGAGGCGTTGGTGGCGCCGGGGCCGCGCGTGACCATGCAGATGCCCGGGTGTCCGGTGAGCTTCCCGGCCGCCTCCGCCATGATGGCGGCGCCGCCTTCCTGGCGGCAGACGAGGACGTCGATGCCGCTGTCGCGCAGCGCGTCGAGAACCGCGAGGTAGCTCTCGCCTGGGACGCAGGTGACCCGCTCGACCCCCTGCGCCAGCAGTTGATCGACGAGAATGCGCGCGCCGGTGCGTGGGGGCAATGCGTTCAAGCCGAGTCTCCTGATGGTCCCGCCGCGTCCGGAGGTCGGTCCGCCTTCGGCCGGGCTCGCGACCACGGATCGATACGATATCCCGGCCGGACATGGGATCGTACCGGGTCCCGTCAACACGCGCACCCGGCGGTCGAGGCCTCAGCAGGCTTCGCAGACGTGGTCACCGGGGTTGCTACGAAGAACCTGCGGCACACCGGGGTGCTGAGCGGATCAAGCGCCGGCTGGCCCACGCAAGTCTGACGACACGTCTGCTGAGCGGCCGTCCCGGTCTGGAACGTCGAACGGCCTTTGGAGGCCCGCCCGCACCGTCCCGGCATCAAAGGTTGCCCGTCGTCGGCGGCGGGACCCGCGCGGCCGCTCCGGCCGATTGACAATGGCGGCGAACGCCGTGCTACCCCACCTTCTGCGAGAGAAACCGACGCTCAGGGCTGCGGCCCGGTGCGGCTCGGGGCCGTCCGCGGTTCCATCCGCGCAGGCGACACTGCCATCGGGGAGGAGGAGCGGATGCCCGGGCTGTCCGACGAGACGCGCGCCAAGCTGAAAACGGTCAGCACGGCGACGCTGATGACCGCCCTGTACAAGCGCGGCTTCCGCAATCAGATGATCCAGGGCGTCCTGCCCCTGAAGACGGGCGGCCCGACGATGGTCGGCGAGGCCTTCACGCTCCGCTACATGCCGGCCCGCGAGGATCTTAACCCGATCACGGTGTTCCGCGACCGGGCGCACCCCCAGCGCAAGGCCGTGGAGGAATGCCCGCCGGGCGCCGTGTTCGTGATCGACAGCCGCAAGGATGCCCGGGCGGCCTCCGCGGGCTCGATCCTGGCGACGCGGCTGATGGTCCGTGGCTGCGCCGGCCTCGTGACCGACGGCGGGTTCCGCGATGCCGACGAGATCGCCGCCCTCGCCATGCCGAGCTACCACGCGCGGCCCTCGGCGCCGACCAACCTCACCATCCATCAGGCGATCGACATCAACGTGCCGATCGGCTGCGGCGACGCCCCTGTCTTCCCCGGCGACGTGATCGTGGGCGACGGCGACGGCGTCGCGGTGATCCCGGCCCACATTGCCGACGAAGTCGCCGCCGAGGCGGTCGAGATGACCGCCTACGAGGATTTCGTCACCGAGGAGGTCCGCAAGGGCCGCTCGATCCTCGGGCTCTATCCGGCGACCGACGAGCAGAGCCTCGCCGACTTCGCCGCGTGGCGGAAGCAGACCGGCCGCTGAGGGCGTGCCGCCGGCTTCGGCCGGTCCGCGCTCCCCGGATCGAACGCGTGAGACGGAAGGCACCGCGATGACCGCGCGTAAGAAGACCCTGGGCGAGCTGCGCAGCCAGCGCTGGTTCGGCGCCACCGACCTGCGCAGCTTCGGTCACCGCTCGCGCATGCTCCAGATGGGCTACGAGCGCGCCGACTTCAGCGACAAGCCGGTGGTCGGCATCATCAACACCTGGAGCGACATCAACCCCTGCCACCAGCACTTCAAGGCCCGGGTCGAGCACGTGAAGCGGGGCGTCTGGCAGGCGGGGGGCTTCCCGATCGAGTTGCCGGCTCTCTCGCTGTCGGAAAACTTCGTGAAGCCGACCACGATGCTCTACCGCAACCTGCTGGCCATGGAGGTGGAGGAACTGCTGCGCCAGCACCCGGTCGACGGGGCCGTTCTGATGGGCGGCTGCGACAAGACCACGCCCGGCACCGTGATGGGCGGCATCTCCATGAACCTGCCGATGATCTTCCTGCCGGCCGGCCCGATGATGCGCGGGCATTCCGGCGGCACGATCCTCGGCTCGGGCTCCGACGTGTGGAAGTACTGGGCCGAGAAGGAGGCCGGGAACATCACCACGCAGGAGTGGAACGACATGGAGGCGGGCATAGCCCGCTCGGCCGGCACCTGCATGACCATGGGCACGGCCTCGACCATGACGTCGATCACCGAGGCGCTCGGCCTCAGCCTTCCGGGCGCGGCCTCGATCCCGGCGGCGGATGCCGACCATCCGCGCATGGCCGGCGCCTGCGGAAGGCGGATCGTCGCGATGATCTGGGAGGACCTGAAGCCCACCGACATCCTCGACCGGCGCTCCGTCGACAACGCACTCGTGGTCCACAACGCGCTCGCCGGCTCGACCAACGCGATGATCCACCTCGTCGCCATGGCGGGCCGGGCCGGCATTCCGGTGAAGCTCACCGAGTTCGACGAGTTCGCCCAGCGTGTGCCGGTGATCGCGAACCTGCGGCCCTCCGGTCAGTGGCTGATGGAGGATTTCCATATCGCGGGCGGGATCCGGGCGCTGATGGCGCGGCTCGCCCCCCTCCTCCACCTCGACGCCCGCGCGGTCAGCGGCGGCACGATCGGCGACGGGCTCGCCGGCATCCGGGTCTACAACGACGACGTGATCCGGCCCCTCGACCAGCCGATCGTCGCCATGGGCGGGACCGCGATCCTCTACGGCAACCTCGCCCCGGACGGCTGCGTGATCAAGCCGCCGGCCGCCGACCCGCGCTTCCTGCAGCATACCGGCCCGGCCCTGGTGTTCGACGATTACGACTCCATGAACGCGGCGGTGAACGACCTCGACCTCGACGTCACGCCCGACCACGTGATGATCCTGCGTAATGCCGGCCCGATCGGCGGCCCCGGCATGCCGGAATGGGGCATGCTGCCGATCCCGAAGGTGCTGCTCCGGCAGGGCGTGCGTGACATGGTCCGGATCTCGGACGCGCGCATGAGCGGCACGAGCTACGGCGCCTGCATCCTGCACGTCTCGCCGGAATCGGCGGCCGGCGGTCCGCTGGCCGCCGTGCGCAACGGCGATCTCATCACGGTCGACGTGCCGGGACGGCGGATCCACCTCCATCTGGACGATGCCGAGATCGCGGAGCGGGTGAAGGCGTTCCGGCCGCCGGACCGGGCCTATCCGCGGGGCTACAACCGCCTGTTCGCCCAGCACGTGCGGCAGGCCCACGAGGGCTGCGACTTCGATTTCCTGGAGGGCGCGGGCGGCATCCCGGAACCCGAGATCCACTGACCGGCCAAGCCGTCGAAGACCGGCGGGCCGATACCGCAGGGAGGCGACAAGCACGCCGGCGGGGGGAGAGGAAGTCCCCTGCCGCTTCACCAGCCCCGAGACCCGGCTGGCCGATTTCTGGGCCGATATCGAACCCTGGGGGCAGCCATGAGGACCGTGACCATCGGCGTCTCCTCGATCGTGGAGACCACCGCGCGCCCTGGCGGCCTTCCGGGGCGAAGCGCAGGGCGCGTTCATCTCCTCCCCACCGTCGAGGGCTTGTGACCGTGCTGACACCGCGTCGCTGGGCGCTACTCCGGGCGCTTGCCGGGCAGGAGCCAATGTCGCTCCGTGGCGCGGCTGCTGGATCGGGATGTGAACAACACGCACGCCGACGTGCACGCGCTCCTGAACGCTGGCATCCTGGATCGCACGGACGACGCGCGGATCGTGTTTCCCTACGACGCCGCGCAGGTGGATCTCACGATCGGGAGGGCCGCCTGACGGGCGAGGCCCCGCCCCTACTCCGCGGCTTCCGTCAGATACCGCGCCGGGTCGTAGTTCAGGATCGGCCCGAGCCAGCGCTCGACCTCGCGAACATCCATCCCCTTGCGGGCGGCGTAGTCCTCGACCTGATCACGCTCCACCTTGGCGACGCCGAAATAATGCGCCTCCGGGTGGGCGATGTAGATCCCCGATACCGAGGACCCCGGCCACATCGCGTAGGACTCGGTGAGCTTCACGCCGATCCGCCGCTCGGCCCGAAGAAGGTCGAACAGGGTCGTCTTCTCGGTATGGTCGGGCTGGGACGGGTAGCCCGGGGCCGGGCGGATCCCGGCATATTCCTCCTTCATCAGCTCCTCGGGGGTGTAGGTCTCCGCAGCCGCGTAGCCCCAGAACTCCCGGCGCACGCGCTCGTGCATCCGCTCGGCGAAGGCCTCGGCGATACGGTCGGCCAGCGCCTTCACGAGAATCGCCCGGTAATCGTCGTTCGCCCGCTCGAAGCGCTCGGCGATGCGGACCTCCTCCAGCCCCGCGGTGACCACGAAGCCGCCGACATAGTCGGCGATCCCGATCTCGGCCGGCGCCACGAAGTCCGACAGACAGGTGTTGGGCCGCCCGTCGCGCTTCGAGAGCTGCTGGCGCAGGCCGTGGAACGTGGCGAGCTTCTCCGACCGGCTCTCGCCGGTGTAGAGGGCGATGTCGTCGCCGATGCTGTTGGCCGGCCAGAAGCCGATCACCGCCTTCGGGTTGAACCAGCGCTCCGCCACGATCTGCTTCAGCATCTCCTGCGCGTCCTCATAGAGGGCGCGGGCGGCCGGGCCCTGCTCGGGATCGTCCAGGATCGCCGGGAAGCGGCCCTTGAACTCGTAGGTCTGCAGGAACGGCGTCCAGTCGATGTAGGGCACGAGGTCGGCGACCTCGTAGGAGCCGTAGACCCGGGTGCCGGTGAAGCTGGGCTTGGCCGGTCTGTAGCCCGTCCAGTCGATCTTGAAGGCGTTGGCCCGGGCTTTGGCGAGGGGCAGCCGCTGCTTGTCGAGTTCCGAGCGGGCATGGGCGGCCGAGACCTTGGCGTACTCGGCCCGGACCTTCTCGATCGTGGACCCACGGGTCTCCTTGGAGATCAGGCTCGACACCACGCCGACCGCGCGGCTCGCATCGGTGACGTAGACCGCCTGGCCCTTGGCATAGGCCGGGTGGATCTTCACCGCCGTGTGGACGCGGCTCGTGGTGGCGCCGCCGATCAGCAGCGGCACGTCGAAACCCTCGCGCTCCATCTCGCCGGCCACGTGGACCATCTCGTCGAGCGACGGGGTGATCAGGCCCGACAGGCCGACGATGTCGACCTTCTCGCGCTTGGCGGTCTCGAGGATCTTGGCGGCCGGCACCATCACGCCGAGATCGATGATCTCGTAGTTGTTGCAGGCCAGCACGACGCCGACGATGTTCTTGCCGATGTCGTGGACGTCGCCCTTCACGGTCGCCATCAGCACCTTGCCGGCGGCCTGCCGCTTGCCGTCGCCGCCATTGGCAAGCTTCTCGGCCTCCATGTACGGCTCGAGATAGGCGACCGCCTGCTTCATTACCCGGGCGGACTTCACCACCTGCGGCAGGAACATCTTGCCCGCGCCGAACAGGTCGCCGACCACGTTCATGCCGGCCATCAGCGGGCCCTCGATGACGTGGAGCGGCCGCTCCACGCCCTGACGCGCCTCCTCGGTGTCGGCCAGGATGTACTCGGTGATGCCGTTGACCAGGGCGTGCTCGATGCGCTTCGCCACCGGCGCCTCGCGCCACGTCAGGTCGGCGGTCTTGGCCTGGGCCGAGGCGCCGGTCTTGAAGCGCTCGGCGGCCTCCAGCAGGCGCTCGGTGGAATCGTCGCGGCGGTTGAGGACCACGTCCTCGCAGAGCGCGCGCAGCTCGGCCGTGATCTCGTCGTAGACGGCGAGCTGGCCGGCATTGACGATGCCCATGTCCATGCCCGCCTGGATGCAGTGGAACAGGAACACCGCATGCATCGCCTCGCGCACCGGCTCGTTGCCGCGGAACGCGAAGCTGAGGTTCGAGACGCCGCCCGAGATGTGGGCGTGCGGCAGGGTCTCGCGGATCGTGCGGGTCGCCTCGATGAAGGCCACGCCGTAGCCGTTATGCTCCTCGATGCCGGTGGCGACGGCAAAAATGTTCGGATCGAAGATGATGTCCTCGGGCGGGAAGCCGACCTGCTCGGTCAGGATCCGGTAGGCCTTGGTGCAGATCTCGACCTTGCGCTCGTAGGAATCCGCCTGCCCCTGCTCGTCGAAGGCCATCACCACCACGGCGGCGCCGTAGGAGCGGCAGACCTTGGCGGCCGCGATGAATTTCTGCTCGCCCTCCTTCATGGAGATCGAATTCACGATCGGCTTGCCCTGGATGCACTTCAGGCCCGCCTCGATCACCTCGAACTTCGAGGAATCGACCATCACGGGCACCCGGGCGATGTCGGGCTCGGCGGCGACGAGGTTCAGGAACTCGACCATCGCCTTCTGCGAGTCGAGCAGGCCCTCGTCCATGTTGACGTCGATCACCTGGGCGCCGGCCGCCACCTGATCGCGGGCGACGTCCAGCGCCGCCGCGTAGTCGCCATTGGTGATGAGCTTGCGGAACTTGGCCGAGCCGGTGACGTTCGTGCGCTCGCCGACGTTCACGAAGGGGATTTCCTTCGTCAGCACGAAGGGCTCGAGGCCGGAGAGGCGCATCAGGCGCGGGATCTCGGGGATCGGCCGCGGCGCCTTGCCGGCGACCGCCTCCGCGATGGCGCGGATGTGGTCCGGCGTGGTGCCGCAGCAGCCGCCGACCATGTTGACGAGGCCGGATTCGGCGAACTCGCCGACCAGCTTGCCCATCGCCTCCGGGCTCTCGTCGTAGAGGCCGAACTCGTTCGGCAGGCCGGCATTCGGATAGGCGCAGACCAGCGTGTCGCAGATCCGCGACAGCTCGGCGATGTGGCCGCGCATCTCCCGGGCGCCCAGCGCGCAGTTGAGGCCGAAGGTCAGCGGCTCGGAGTGGCGCAGAGAGTGCCAGAAGGCCGCCGGGGTCTGGCCCGACAGGGTGCGGCCCGAGAGATCCGTGATCGTGCCGGAGATCTGGATCGGCAGCCGGATGCCGGTCTCGTCGAAGACCTGCCACGCCGCGGCCACCGCGGCCTTGGCGTTGAGCGTGTCGAAGATGGTCTCGATCAGGATCAGCTCGGCGCCGCCGTCGATCAGGCCGCGGACCTGCTCGACGTAAGCCTGCTTGACCTGATCGAAGGTCACCGCCCGGAAGCCCGGGTTGTTCACGTCCGGCGAGATCGACAGGGTGCGGTTCGTCGGGCCGATGGCGCCGGCCACGAAGCGGCGGCGGCCGTCCTGCGCCTCGGCGAGCTTGGCGGCCTCCCGGGCGAGCCGCGCTCCTTGAGCGTTCAGCTCGTGGATGATCAATTCCATGCCGTAATCGGCCTGGGCGATGGTGGTGCCCGAGAAGGTGTTGGTCTCGCAGACGTCGGCGCCGGCCAGGAAGTAGTCGAGATGGATCTGCCGGATCGCGTCGGGCTGGGTGAGGATCAGCAGGTCGTTGTTGCCCTTCTGATCGTGGCCGTGATCCTTGAACCGGTCGCCGCGAAAGTCCTCTTCCGAGTACTTGAGCCGCTGGATCACCGTGCCCATCGCCCCGTCGAGGACGAGGATCTTCTCCGCCGCCCGCTGGCGCAGGGCCTTGGCGATCTCGGTGCCGTCGACGGGGGCAAAAGCGGTCATCATGCGTCCTGTCAGATCACCTCATCCTGAGGTGCCGGAGCGAAGCGGAGGCCTCGAAGGAGCCCTCCAGAAGTCTCGGTGTTCCCTGGAACCCTCCTGCGAGGCCGCTCGCGCGGCACCTCAGGATGAGGTGGAGGGTGGGATCTTCGGTCTCTCGCGTGTGCCCGGGCTTTCGGCTCGGACACAGCGCCGTCTCTGCGAGCGCAGCGGAGCAATCCAATGCGACGCTTCCGGTCGAGCTGGCGGCTGGCTCAACCCGCCTTTTCCAAAGCAGTGAGGCGCTTTTCGATCGCGTCGAGCCGCCCCTCGACCTCCGCGGCAGCGTAGCGTCCGAGGACCGATTCGCCGTTCACGGCTTCGCGTAGATTGTCGAACCGACCTTCCAACCTGTCGAAGCGCGCATTGACCGCTTCGAACTGCTGACGGACGTCAGCGAAGCTCGTCTGCATCTCGGTCCTCAGCTCCCGGAGGAGCGGAAGAATCATATCCTGCGGCTCAGCCATCGCGGTCACCCCCAGTCGCGCCCGTACCGGACGCAGCCTGAATTTAAGCCGCCGCCTTCGCCGCCGCCAGCTTCGGCGCCTGGGCGCGCAGGCCGAGCAGGTGGCAGATCGCGTAGACCAGATCCGAGCGGTTCATCGAGTAGAAGTGGAAGTCGTTCACCCCCTCGTCCACGAGGTCGAGCACCTGCTCGGCCGCTACCGCGCCGGCGACGAGGCGGCGGGTCTCGACGTCGCTCTCCAGCCCCTCGAACCGGGCCGCCAGCCAATAGGGCACCGAGGCGCCGGTGCGGCGGGCGAAGTTCGCCGCCTGCTTGAAGTTCTGCACCGGCAGGATGCCCGGGATGATCGGGATCGTGATCCCGGCCGCCCGGACCTTCTCCAGATAGCGCAGGTAGATCTCGTTCTCGAAGAAGAACTGGGTGATCGCCTGGTCGGCCCCGGCATCGACCTTGGCCTTGAGGGCGTCGATGTCGGCGTCGAGCGAGGCCGCCTCGGGGTGCTTCTCGGGATAGGCCGAGACCGAGACCTTGAAGTCGCCGATGCGCTTGATCCCCTCCACCAGCTCGGCGGTCGAGGCGTAGCCCTCGGGATGCGGCCGGTAGGCGTGGCCGACGCCCTCGGCCGGGTCGCCGCGCAGCGCCACGATGTGGCGCACGCCCGCATCCCAGTAGGACTGCACCACCGCGTCGATCTCCGCGCGGGAGGCGTCGACGCAGGTGAGATGGGCGGCGGGCTTGAGGCTGGTCTCACGGACCATCCGGGCGACCGTGTTGTGGGTGCGCTCCCGGGTCGAGCCGCCGGCCCCGTAGGTCACCGAGACGAAGCTCGGCTGCAGCGGCGCGAGGCGCTCGATCGAGGCCCAGAGGATCTTCTCCATCTCGTCGGTCTTCGGCGGGAAGAACTCGATCGAGACGCGGATCGGGTGGTAGCCGTCGCGGCTGGCGCGGTGGGTGGAGCGGCGCATCGGATCTCGTCCTCTAAGTCGATCGGTTCAGACGATGGGTCAGGCCTCAGGCGACGGCGCGCCGGGGCTGTTCGGTGGTCGCGTCGGCCAGCCCACCCTGGATTTCGCTATCTTGGGCCAGCCAGAGGGTGACGGTGAGCTGGTCCGACTCGCGCGGCGCCAGATCGCGCGTGGCGATTGTGGCGAGTCCGGCCTCGGCGAGCCAGTTCGAGACCTGATCGGACGAGAAGCCGAGCCGCCGGTGGGCTTGGGCGGTGCGCAGGAATTCCAGCTCGTGGGGGGCGAAATCCACCACCAGCAGACGGCCCCCCGGCGCCACGAGCCGCGCGGCGCCGCGCAGGGCCCGGGCCGGGTCGTCGAGGTAGTGCAGCACCTGATGCACCACCACGAGGTCGAAGCTCGCCCGGGCGAAGGGCGGCGCGTGAATGTCCCCCTGCCGCAGATCGACCCGCCCCAAGCCCTGCCGCTCCAGGTTGGCCCGGGCGACGGACAGCATCGCGTGGCTCGAATCGAGCCCGGTGGCGCGGGCCGCCAGCGGCGCCAGTAGGCCGAGCATCCGGCCCGTGCCGGTGCCGAGATCGATCAGGCTGCCGATCGGGCGCTTGCCCAGCGCGTCGAGCACCGCCGCCTCGACGACGGTCTCGCAGATGTGCAGGGAGCGCAGCTCGTCCCACTTGGGCGCCAGCCGCGCGAAGAAGGTCTGGGCCGTCTCGGCCCGCTGCGTCCGCACGGCGTCGAGCCGGGCGCGATCCTCTGAGAGCGGCGGGGCGGTCCGGTCGAGACCCGACAGGAGCGGGTCGGCAAGGCCGGCGCGGGCCTCGGCCAGCCGGAAGAACGCCCAGGCGCCCTCGCGGTGGCGCTCCACGAGGCCGGCCTCCACCAGCAGCTTGAGATGGCGCGAGATCCGCGGCTGCGACTGGCCGAGGATGTCGGTGAGATCGGAGACCGACAGCTCCCCCTCGGCGAGCAGCGCCAGGATGCGCAGGCGCGTCTCCTCGGCGGCCGCGCGCAGGACGCCCAGGGCCTCCGGAAAGGGGATCGATCCCGCCTGTCGCTCGGCTTCGATAGACATAAAGATATGTTTATGTGCGTTTCGCACCGGGCGCAAGCGCGAAAAGTCCCGGTTTCAAAAGGCCGGGGCCTTTTGCGGGTGCAGGGCGGAGCCATGCTGGGTTCGGGCGAAGCCCGATATCGGGGCTCCGCCCCGATGTCCCGCCAAAGGGCTCGCTCTTTGAAAACCCGGAGCTGCGCTACCGCAGCCAGTAGCCGTCCGGGCGCAGAGGCTCCGGCATCGGCTCGCCGAGCGCGTGGTGGACGATTCGGTCGACCGTGCGGACCATGGCGTCGAGGGGCAGGTCGTTCGGCTCGGTGCCGAAGGGTTCCTCCAGCTCGTCGCCCAGGGCGTCGAGGCCGAAGAAGGTGTAGCCGACCAGCGCCACCACGACCGGCGTCCCCCAGCCCAGGGAGCCCGCGAGCCCCACCGGCAGGAGCAGGCAGTAGAGCCACGCGGTCCGGTAGACGAGCAGCGTATACGCGAAGGGCAGCGGCGTGTTGGCGAGGCGCTCGCAGGCGGTGTGGACGCCCGACAGCGCCTCGATCCGCGCCTCCAGGAGGCTGAACTGGATGTCGGTGAGTCGGCCGGCGCGCATGAGGGCGGCGAGGTCGCGGGTCATGGCGGCGAGCACCGCGTCGGTGGGGTTGGGCCCCGACAGGTCCGCGCCGGGCGACCGGCCATCCACGGCCGCGGCCTCGTCGAGGGCGCGCAGGCGGGCGCGCAGGCCGTGCGCGAAGGCTGACAGGCGCCGGAGCTGGGGCGCCGCGTCCGGGTCGGGCAGCAGCGCCGGCAGGGCGCGGGCGAGGTTGCGCACCTCGCCGATCAGGCTGCCCCAGTGCTTCCGCGCCTCCCACCAGCGCTCGTAGCAGGCGTTGTTGCGGAAGCTCAGGAAGATCGAGAGCGCGAGGCCCACCACGGTGAACGGCGTCACCCCCGCGCTGACCGGAAAGAAGGCGGGCCAGCGCGCCTCCGCCCAGACCATCGCGCAGGACACCGCGACGATGCCGACGAGCTTCAGGGCCACCCGCGGCAGGATCGAGCCGCGGAGGGTGAACAGCAGGGTCAGCAGGTTGGGCCGGGTGCGGACGATCATGGGGGTGCGGGGCTGAGGCCCGGCCCTCCTGCCCTGCCCGTCCCGTGCCCGCAAGGATGCCGGCCCTACACGTCTGCGTCAGGGGCAACCGCCCTTTGCTTCAGAAGCCCACGGCCGCCCGGGGCTGGCAGGCGGCGGACAGCGGCGGCAGCGCGGCCGCCGCATCCTCCGCCGTGCTGGCGAGCAGGCCGACGGAGGCCGGGGACCAGCAGGCGGGACGCTTGAACACGAAGGCGTTCCGCGCCCGGTGATAGGGCGAATCCGGCTGGAAGAAGTTCCGGTACATCTGCGTCAGCTCGGCGCGCCGGTACTCCGCCAGCGGTCGATACGCCTCGTCGGCGTCCCGCGCCGCCTGCTTGCGCGCGGTGATGGCGGCGTGATCCTCCGCCTTCGCGGCCGCGAAGGCCTGCACGGCCAAATCAAACGCTTCGCCGGCGATCGCTCGATCGGCGAGGCCGATCTCCGCGGCCCGGCGGGCGCTGATCGGCAGGCAGGATTCGGTCAGCGCGACGGCGCGCTCCCAGCCGACCCGGCGGGGCAGCAGATAGGTCCAGTATTCCGAGCCGTAGAGCCAGCCCATGTTGCGGTAATGCGGGTTGAGCACCACGCCCTCGCGGACCAGCACGAAATCCGCGGCCAGCGGCAGGATCGCCCCGCCGGCCCCGACATTGCGGCCGAGAGCCGCCACCACGACCGTGTCGGTCGCCAGGATGATCGCGCGGATCAGGTCGTCCATGGCCACGATGTTGGCCCAGGATTCCGCGGCGGCGTCCGGGCTCGCCTCGATTGCGTTGAGGTGGATGCCGTTCGACCAGAGATCGCCGCCGCCGGCCAGCACGATGACCTTGGGCGAGCATGCCCGGGCCTGCTCGAACGCCGCCTGGAGCGTGCGGCACTGCGCCGTGCTCATCGCGCCGTTGTGGAAGTCGAAGCGCAGGTGGATGACATCGCCCTGGCGCTCGCTGCGCACCTCTGCGACCGGGTTCGGATAGGCGAGATCTGCCGAGGGGGCGATCACCGGCAGGTCCGCGGGCAGCGCGTCGCCGAGCACCTGCGCGGCGTCGAGCTTGATGCCGCCCTCCCGCTTCGGTTTCAGGCGGCCGATCCACACCGCGCCGTCCACCGTCGCCCGGCAGATCGCGCCGCTCTCCGACCGGGCGATCACGTGGCCCGGCTCACCCCGCAGGCGGGATTCGGCGCAGGCGGCGTGCAGGTAGACCGGCCGGCCGTAGAGTTCGTCGAGGATGCCCGGCACCCCGTCGGCCGCGTGGATGCGCGCCAGGATGTCGATCGTCGCGTCCCGGTTCCAGTCGATGCGGCGATCCGCCTGCTTCATGGAGGGGCGCAGCCGCCCGAGGGCGGTCGGAGCGGCGTAGTCGAGCGGCCGCGGGCGGAAGCCGGGCCGTTCGCGGTTGGCCATCGCCTCCCACAGGCAGGCCACCGCGCCGTCGATCACCTTGCGGCGGTAGACGCTGCTCTTGGGCGCTTGGCGCAGCGGGAAGGTCCGCGTCGCCCAGATCGAGCCGGCATCCATCTCGGCTTCCGCCTGCAACAGGGTCACGCCCCAGACCTCCCATTGCTCCTGGATGGCCCAGTCGAGGGCTGAGGGGCCCCGGTCGCCCTCGATGCCGGGATGGACGATCAGCGTGAGATAGGTCCTCCAGAGCGCCTCCGGGATCGCCCGCGTGAGGAACGGGGCGATGGTCAGATCCGGGCGGAACGTTGCGAAGGCGTCGGCCAGCCGCTCCGCGTCGCCGCCGTAGATCTCGACCGCAACCTCATGGCCGGCATCCGAGAGTTCGACGAAGAATCGCTGCGTCATGCTGTTGAACGCAGACGAGACCAGGAGGACGCGCATCATAATACTCCGACCGGTGTTTGGCATGTGCCAAACCCATCTCGGACTTCGTCCCCAAATCGATTTATCGTTGAAATTTCAATGTGACCAAAAAAGAGAGTGAGATATCAAGAAAAGGATATCGAATTCCTGGCCGTAAGCTCAGTCACGCTGGCATAATCAACGTCATTGATCTGACGCTAGACGTTGGCTTGACTTCGGGCAAGGGTGAAATCCGGCGCTCGTCGACGACGGCGGAGCGGCATCGCCTACTGGTAGCAGTTGTGAGGCTGGCATCTATCGTGCGGTTGCTTGCGCGGCCGTACGGACGAAGTCGCGCGTCCTGTGCCTCAGGGCAGCCCGTAAGGGGCCACAGCCGGCCGCCCCCGGCGTCTCAATCGGCGTCCCATAACCATGCCGCCCCGCGTACGCCCGAGGCGTCCCCGTGCAGGCTCGCCCGCACCGGGGTGTCGAACGCGTCGGAGAAGACGTGGGGGGCAATCGCCGCGGGCAGGCCCGCGATCAGCTCGGGGATCCGCGACAGGCCGCCGCCGATCACGATCACGTCCGGATCGAGCAGGTTGACCATCTGCGCCGCCGCGCGTCCGAGCCGGTCGAGATGGGCGGCGCACGTCGCCTGCGCTTCGGAGGAGCCGGCGCGGGCGGCGGCGACGATCGCCTCCGCGGTCAGGTCGCCGCCGTGCCGCCGCGCATGGTCGGCGGCGAGGCCGGGGCCGGACAGCCAGGTCTCGACGCAGCCCTGCCGGCCGCAATAGCAGGCGCGGCCCGGCCGCTCGTCGTCCCGGGCATCCGGCAGCGGGCCGTGGCCCCACTCGCCCGCGATGCCGTTGCGGCCCGTGAGCACCCGCCCGTCGATGGCGATGCCCGATCCGACGCCGGTGCCGAGGATCACCGCCCACACGACGCGTGCGCCCGCACCCGCGCCGTCGATCGCCTCGGACACGGCGAGGCAGTTGGCATCGTTCTCGATCCGCAGCGGCCGTTCGAGCCGTCGGGCGAGGTCCGCTTCGAACGGATGTCCGTTGAGCCAGTGGGAATTGGCGTTGCGCACGAGGCCGGTGGCCGGCGACAAGCTGCCCGGCATGCCGATGCCGACCGTGCAGGGCACGCCGGCCGCGGCTTCCAGGTGCAGGACCAGAGCCGCCACCGCATCGATCGTGGCCCGGTAGTCGCCGCGCGGGGCCGCCATCCGGGCCTCGGCCAGCGTCGCGCCGGTTCGGTCGAGGACGATCCCGGCGATCTTGGTGCCGCCGAGATCGATGCCGAGCCGCGCCCCTCGGGTGGGGGCCGCCATCACTCTGCGGCGGCGACCTTGCCGTCGGTGCCCATCGGCTGCGGAGTCTCGTCGGTGATATGGGTGCCGATCGAGACCGGGTGGGCCATCACCTCGTTGAGCTTGGCCACGTCGAGCTCGCCCTCCCAGCGGCTGACCACCACGCAGGCGACGCCGTTGCCGACGAGGTTGGTCAGCGCACGGCACTCCGACATGAACTTGTCGATGCCGAGCACCAGGGTCATGGCGGCCACCGGCACCGGGCTGTTGGGGATCGCCGAAAGGGTCGCCGCCAGGGTGATGAAGCCCGCGCCGGTGACGCCCGAGGCGCCCTTCGAGGTCAGCATCGCCACCAGGATGATGGTCGCGTATTGCGCGAAGGTCAGGTCCGCCCCCACCGCCTGTGCCAGGAACAGGGTGGCCAGCGTCATGTAGATGTTGGTGCCGTCGAGGTTGAACGAGTAGCCCGTGGGCACCACGAGGCCGACGACCGAATCCGAGGCGCCGAGCCGGCGCATCTTGGTCATGAGCTGCGGCAGCACCGTCTCGGACGAGGAGGTGCCGACCACGATCAGCAGCTCGTCCTTGATGTAGGCGAGGAAGCGCAGGATCGAGAAGCCCGCCACCCGGGCGATCGCCCCGAGTACCACCACCACGAACAGGATCGCGGTGACGTAGAAGGTGCCGACCAGCCAGGCGAGGTCGTAGACCTTCTGGATGCCGTACTCGCCGATGGTGAACGCCATGGCGCCGAACGCGCCCACGGGGGCGAGCTTCACCACGATGCCGATGATCTTGAAGAAGATCTGCCCGGCGGTGTCGATCGCGTGGTTCACCGCGGCCGCCCGCTCGCCGAGGCTCGTCACCACGACGCCGGTGAGGATCGAGATCAGCAGCACCTGCAGGAGGTCGCCGGTGGCGAAGGGATCGAAGAAGCTCTTGGGGATGATCGCCAGGATGTGGGCGACGGTGGAATCGGCCGCCGCCTTGTTGGCGTAGGACGCGACCTTGCTGGCGTCGAGCTTCGACGGGTCGGCGTTGAAGCCGGCGCCGGGCCGGATCACCTCGCCCACCAGCACGCCGACCAGCAGCGCCAGGGTCGAGACCAGCTCGAAATAGACCAGTGCCTTGACGCCGACGCGGCCGACCTTCTTGAGATCGCCGACCGACGCGATGCCGTGCACGATGGTGCAGAAGATGATCGGCGCGATCATCATCTTGATCAGACCGATGAAGGCGTCGCCGAGCCACTTCATCGCCTTGCCGGTGGCCGGATCGTACCAACCGAGCAGGACGCCGAGCGCGATCGCGATCAGAACCTGGATGTAGAGAACCTTGTACCAGGGCTCGCGGGGCGCCGCGGCCGGACTCGTCGCGTGGATTGCCTGTGCCATGTCCTACCCGTGCGACTGCCGCGCACCCTCCCGATGTGCCGGCACGCTAGCGGCTATTGGCCCGAGCCTCAACGGCAGGTCGGTAATCTGCCGGGAACCAACCGTGACAAAAACCTGTCGATCCCGGCAGTAAAGTACTTCTCCCGCCCGATAATAGCGCTCATCCCATGAAGCGCGGCTGTTTTCATCCGCCGCCGGATTTCGCCGTCCGTTCAACGGCATTCGAAGGCATTCCGGAGGTTGTCCATGGCTATGCGCCCTTGGGCCGGAACCGCGTTGCTTGGCGGTCTCCTGGCCTGCATCCTGTCCGTCCCGGCCTCCGCCGGGGTCGTGGCCCAGATCGATCAGGCGCGCCAGCGGATGCGCGTCATGGTCGACGGCTATCCCGCCTACGACTGGCCCGTCTCCACCGCCCGCCGCGGCTTCGTCACGCCGAACGGCCGGTTCCGGGTCGGGCTGATGGCGCCGATGTGGCGCTCGCACAAGTATCACGGTTCGCCGATGCCGCACGCTATGTTCTTCCGCGGCGGTTACGCGATCCACGGCACCTACGCGACGGGGTCCCTCGGGCGTCGGGCGAGCCACGGCTGCATCCGCCTGTCGCCGGGCCATGCGGCGGCCCTGTTCAGCCTCGCCCGCAGCCGCGGCGGCGCGGCGGTGGTGATCCGCAATTGAGGGCCTTCCGAATTCTGGTTGACCCGTATCCTGGATTTCCAAAGGGCTGGGGCTAGCCCTTTGGCGGGTTCTCAGGGCGGAGCCTCGAGATGGTCTCCAGGGCTCCGCACTGGACCCGCGAAAGGTCTCGACCTTTCGAAACCGCGACCGGGGCCATCCGACGCGGGCGGCATCGCATCGTCATGGAAAGGGCCGCAGGGCGGATGCACTGCGGCCCTCAGGTTGGGCATCGACCGAAATCCCGAGCGTGCCGGCTCAGGTCTGCTGCTGGCTGCGGCGGGGGCGCACGGTCCAGCGCTCGAACATCGAGCCCGGATCCTCGCCCTTCCCGTCCTTGGCCTCGGCGCCGTGCTCGGGCTGCTGATGGATCGCGGCGCCCAGCGCCTGCGACAGGCTCTCGATCACGTCGTCGATACGGGTGTCGCCGTGCAGGGAATCCGGCGCGGCGGCCTGCGCCGGGGCGGGTTCGTGATGGACGGGCTGGTGGACGGGTTCCGGCGCGGGCAGCGCCTCCGGCTCGCCATGGGGTGCGGGTTCCGGCTCGGCGGGCGTCGCCGCGACCGGCGCAACCTCGACCGGTTCCGGTGTCGGCTCCGGCATGGGCGGCGGCGCGACGGGCGCAGCCGCGACGGGGGCGGGCTGCGGGGCCGGGGGCGGCGCCACGATGCGGCGCATCGCGCCCAGCGCGCCCTCGTCGGCCTCGGACGACCGGGGGCTGCTACCGTAGCGACCGAAGCCGAAGCGCGGCTCGATCAAGTCGAGCACGGCGTCGAGCGCCGCGTTGCTCAGGGGAACCTCCTCGACCGGCGGTATGCCCTGGATCGCCAGGGCTTGCCGCTCGAAGGCCGGCTCGGCGCTGACCTCGCGCCCGAACCAGCTCGGCGCCGGGAAGCCCGCCGCGTCGCCGTCATTGTCGAAGGTGACGCTGACCAGATCCAGGCTGCCGGGGGTGACGTAGCGGTCGATGGCGATCTCGCGCCCACCGATCGTCATCGTGGTGCGGTCGTAGGCAGCCTTGCCGGGGCACACGTCGAGCAGCGCGTCGCCGTGGGCGCGCGGCACGTCGGTGCGCTCCTCGACCGGGACGCCGTCCGGCCCCTTGTTCAGCAGCACCAGCTGGCACTGCTGCCCGTCGACCCGCACGAAGGACGACCGGCCCCCCTGCGGCGCGAAATGCCCCTCGGTGATGCGGGCGCCGCCGCGCTCCTTGCGGATCAGGCGGACCAGGGACGGGGCGACCAGAAATCGGCGAACGGTGCTCATGGACTCAATACCCCTCCCGCTTGGTCGGCGGCACGCCGATCCGGCGGACACCCTTCGGGTCGCCGGCCCGGACGCGCGGAGGCAAGGGGACCGGCGGCGTGCGGCGTATAAGCAATGCTGCAACGCCGTATTGGCCCGTACCCGACCGCTTCCGTCGCCAAACTCCGGGCAGCGACAACATGAGAGAATAAAGCGCTAAGCAAAAACGTGCCGAAATCAAGACCGATCCGGGGACAGGACTCGGCCATCGGCCGTCCTGTCCCCGCAATCCCGCCTTTGCGCCCAGCTTTCGCAACCCAGGTTAAAGGACGCTCCGCCCTCAACCCGCCGGCTCGAAATTCATCGCGGCGCCGTTCATGCAGTAGCGCAGGCCGGTGGGGGCGGGGCCGTCGTCGAAGACGTGGCCGAGATGGCCCTGGCAGCGGGCGCAGTGCACCTCGGTGCGGACCATCCAGTGGCTGCGGTCCACCGTGGTCTCCACAGCGCCCGCGAGCGGCTCGAAGAAGCTCGGCCAGCCGGTGCCGGACTCGAACTTGGTGCCCTGCTCGAACAGCGGCTGGCCGCAGCCGGCGCAGGTGAAGGTGCCCGGCCGCTTCTCGGCGAGCAGGCAGCTCGTGCCGGCCCGCTCCGTGCCGTGCTCGCGCAGGACCCGGTACTGCTCCGGCGTGAGGGACTCGCGCCACGCGGCGTCGCTGCGGGCGTCGGGGCTGGTGGTCGGCGTATCCGCCATGATGATCTCCCTTGTCGCACGCTCATATAGGTGCAAGCCGGGGTATTCGGCAGTGCCGCTCGTGAAGATCAGGCCGCCGCACCCACCGTGTCGGCCATCCGCGCCCGCCGCTTGCCGATCGGCAGAGGTGCTCCCGTCGTCGTGTCGCGCCCGGTCTGGTGCTCCAGCTCGGCGTTGATCTCGCCGCCGAGCAGCACGATCGTCGAGGAGATCCAGATCCAGGTCATGAAGCCGATGACGGCGCCGAGCGAGCCGTAGGTCTCGTTGTAGGTGCCGAAATTGGCGACGTACCAAGAGAACAGCAGCGAGGCCACGAGCCAGAGCAGCCCCGCCACGACACTGCCGACCCCGACCCAGCGCCAACGGGCGTGCTCCCGGCTCGGGCCGAACCGGTAGAGCACCGAAAGGCTGCCCAGCAGCACGATCAGGATCGCCGGCCAGCGCAGGGCCGCGAGCAGCCACGCGGTGGAGCCGAGGCCAAGGAAGTTCAGCGCCACCGGCACCACCACGATCACGTTGAGCGCGATGATGATGAACAGCAGCGCCCCCACCGTGAAGGTGAGGGAGCGGAGGTTCAGCCAGAAGAAGTTGCGCTTCTCGTCCTCCTCGTAGACGACGTTCAGCGCGTCGAACATCGCCTTCATGGCGGCGTTCGCGCTCCAGAGCGACAGCAGCAGGCTGGAGAAGAACGTGACGCTGAGCGATCCGCTGCCCTTGGCGGCGATGCGCTTGACCTGATCGCCGATCAGCTCGACCGCCCCGGAGGGGAGCATGCTGTGGAGCTGCGCGAGGTGGTCGTTGATCACGTTGACGTCGGCGAACAGGCCGTAGCAGGTCACCAGCGCGGCGATCGCCGGGAACAGCGACAGCAGGGTGTAGAAGGTCACCCCCGCGGCGACGGCCAGGACCCGGTCCTTGTTGAACTCCAGGTAGACCCGGACCGCGATGTCCTTCCAGCCGGCCCGCGTCATCTCGGCGGGGGTCTCGGCGGCGCGGCCGCGCTCGGGCTGGGTCGCTGCGGTCAGCTGCGCGGCGCGGCCGGTGATCGAGCGCGCCCCGGGCGCGACGCCCTTGCGCGGTGTCTCGTCGACGCGCAAGGGCTCGGGCTCGACCGGTGGCAGGGCAGCCGGCTGCTGCGCCGGCTCGTTCCGCCGGGCCGCCGCCAGGGTCACCAGCGCCGATCCGAGCATCAGGATCCACAGGATCGAGCCGGTCTCTGGCTGTCCGGTCGAGCGCGAGGGCGGCGGGGTCATGGGTCGGGACGGGCCGTGCGCGCGGAACTGCCGCGCTCAACGTGGCAAACGTCGGCACGCTATCCCCGTTCCGCGGATCTGCGCCCATTGCGGAGGCAAAGTCCGGGGGAACCCTGTCGCGCAGGCGCGTTGTGCCTCTTATGGTCGATCAGCCCCGCCTCGGATTCTGCTGCAAGTTCATCCTGGACGAGCCCCCCGGCACGCACGCCACGCTGAAGGCGGAGCGGGAGGCGACGCTCCACATGAACCTGACCAGCGTGACGATGGCCCACCTCGCCAAGCTGGAACCCGCGGACCGGCGGGCGAAGCTCTCGGGCCTCGTGGCGCACAACCTCGACGCGCTCGCCCGGCAGATCGCCTGGGTTGGCGCCCGGCCGCCCCTTGAGCGCCTCCTGCGCATGGCGAGCAACGTCCTGCCCGGCTACACCCACCCGATCGCGCAGGCGCTCTACGCGGAGCCCGAGATGGCGGCGCTGGTCGAGCGGGGTCTCGCGGAGGCCGGAGCCCTGGCGCGTCGGCTCGGCGTGCGGCTGAGCTTCCACCCGGGCCCGTTCTGCCTGCTGGCGAGCCGGAACCCGGCGGCCATCGCCAACGGCCTGTCGGAACTCGATTATCACGCCGAAATCTTCGACCGGATGGGCTATGGCGGCGGCTGGCACCCGCACGGCGCCCACATCAACATCCATGTCGGCGCGGGCGATCCCGGCGTCGCGGGCTTCCGCGAGACTTTGCCCAAGGCGAGCCAGGTCGCGCGCGACCTCGTGACGGTGGAGAACGACGAGAACGTCTTCGGCCTCGACGCCGTGCTGCAGCTCGCCGATATCGTGCCGGTGGTGCTCGATCTGCACCATCACTGGGTGCAGAGCGGCGGCGAATACCTCGAACCCGACGAGCCCCGCATCGCCCGGGTCAAGGAATCCTGGCGCGGGGTTCGGCCGATCGCCCATATCAGCGTGTCGCGCGAGGCGGTGATCGCGGATTCCGATCCGGCGGTCCTGCCCGACTTCCCGGCCCTGCGCGAAGCCGGCCACGCGGTCCGGGACCTCGCCGCCCATTCCGACCTGATGTGGAACCGGGCGGTGAACGACCTCGTGGCCCGCCACCTCGTCTGGGCGGATTTCGAGATCGAGGCCAAGGCAAAGAACCGCGCCTCAATGCAGATCGCGCAGCATATCCTGGACCTGGAGCGGGCCGCTCCGATCGCTGCCGAATGACGGGCCGGTCTCGACGCCTCCGTCGGAGCGCTTTAGGCACTCCGGCATGAAGACCGCCGATTGCGACATCCTCATCGTCCCGGGCCTCGGGGGCTCGGAGGAGGACCATTGGCAGGCCCGGTGGGCGGGCCGGCTCGCCACGGCCCGCGTGGTCGTGCAGGACGACTGGCACGCGCCGACGCCGGGGGCGTGGTGCGGGCGGATCGCCGAGGCGGTGGCGGGTGCGACGCGGCCGGTGATCCTGATCGCCCACAGCCTCGGGGTGGTGGCGAGCGTCGAGGCGGTGCCGCTTTTCCCCGCGGGCGTGGTGCGCGGCGCGCTGCTGGTCTCGCTGCCCGACGTGGAGGAAAACACCGAGGTGCCCGAAGCGGCGCGTGCCTTCGCGCCGATGCCGCGGGACCCCCTGCCCTTCCCGTCGCTGCTCGTTGCCAGCCGGACCGATCCTTATTGCCGCTACGACCGCGCCGACGATTTCGCCCATGCCTGGGGCTCGCTGATCGTCGATGCGGGCGAGTCCGGCCACATCAACGTCGCGAGCGGGCATGGGCCCTGGCCGGAGGGGCTGATGCGGCTCGCGGGGTTCCTGAAGGGGCTTTAGGGGGCCGCAGTGGGAAGTGCGGCGCTTCCGATATCGGTTGATCCTTGAACCAGAGCCCTCCCGGATCCCGATTCGTCCCCTCTAATGCTGCTCGACCCGGACCGCCGGGCCGCGTTCCTCGAACTTGCGATCGCAACACACCGGTATTCCACCGGCCTGCTCAATGCGGCCGTGGATGCATTCCCCCAACTGGACATCCGGCAGCGCGCGGCGATCGAGGCTGGCCTACGCGACGCCGGGGCCGGGGATGTTGCCAGCGCGGACGCGGTGGCGGTCGCGTTTTGCCCCCCGGTGAAGCTGCACGTCACGCGCCGCTCCTTGCGACATCTCGAAGAGGTCCGCGCGTATATCGATCAGCACGATCCGCAGGCCAGCAACCGAATCGTTGCCCGGATCGGTGAGGCGATCGAGGGTCTTGCGTATCGCGTTGCCGGCGCTGCGATCGAGACGCTGGCCGTGCTGCACCGTGCCCGCCTCCGGCCCGGATTCGAGCGATGGCCGCAGCCCGCATTAACGCGCCGTTTACCACCGCCCCGTTCAGTGGCGGCGCGGGCGGTCCTTCGGCCCGAGGCCGCCCCGGGAGAGATTCGTGACGCGCAAAGAGCTTCTGGAACGACTCGACGTGGTCCAGGCCGCCCTCGGGCCGCGGGCGCAGGCCAATTTCAACAGCTCGCTGTTCAACGACGTAGCGCTGCTCAAGCGCATCGAGGCCTTCGAGGCGAAGGTCGGCGAGGTGGAGAAGCCGAAGGTGGCCGACTACACCGGCAACATGTTCTCCCGCATCGCCAACCGCCGCGCCGCCGCAGGCGGGAAGTAGCCCCCCGCGGCTACTTCGATTCGGTCTCGGCCGCGCGCAGCAATTCGCCGGCGACGTCGGCGAGCCGCGGCGGCGTCTCCCGCACGAAGGGGAGCGGCCGGCAGACGTTGAGGGCCGCGAGGCCGAAGCGGGCGGTCATCAGCCCGTTGAGGACCCCCTCCCCCAGCTTGGCGGAGATCCGGGCCGCGATCCCGAGGCCCAGCACCTGCTGCATCACGCTCTCGCCGACCGCCATCCCGCCGGTGACGGTGAGGTGCGCGACCGCCGCCCGCGCCAGCCGCAGGAAACCGAGGAAGCCCGGCCGCCCGCCGTAGATCGCGGCGATCCGGCGCAGCAGCCGCACGGCGGCAAAGACCACGAAGGCCACGTCCACGATCGCCCGCGGGCTCAGCGCCGTCACCGCCGAGACCTGCTTGGCGGCCGCCGCGATGGCGTTGCAGGCCTGCCGGTCGAGCCCCGACAGCAATTCGTACTCGGCGAGCCCGATCCGGTCGTCCACGTCGAGGATCGCGTCGGCGGCGGCATCGATCCGGGCGCGGCCAGCCGACAGGCTATTGCGGTCGGCATAGAAGGCCGAGAGCGCCTGTACCACCGCCTGCGCGCCGGTGTGGTCGCGCGTGCTCAGGGCGTCGACGGCCGATTGGCGCAGGCGCTCGATCTTGCGCTCCCGCCGCAGGCCGGCGAGCTCCCGCACGACGATCGCCAGCAGCGCCAGGGCGGCGAGGGCGAGCAGCGCGAGCGCCACCCAGCCGAGCCACGGCGCAGCCTGGAACAGGTCGGCGATCATCCGCTCGACGGAGAGGCCGATCCCGAGCGAGACGAGTCCGCCGACCGCCGACAGGAACAGCGCCCCCCAGGGCGACCGCCGCTTGGGTGCAACCGGCACCGCGACGCCGTCAGCGGCATCGATGATCTCGAAGGGTTCCTCGACGATCCGGGTCTGCGGTCCGGGGGAGAGGGGCGTGGTGGTCACGCTCGCGTTCGACGGCGGCTCCGGCGTGATCCGGAAGGCGCGGGGTTTCTGGCCCGAGGTCATGGGTGGGGGCTCCGCAGACACAGGGACATCGTCACGCCAGCCTGTCCCCGATCAGGAACTGCATCGCCCGGTCCAGCCGGATCTGCGGCAGGTGGCCGGGGCGGCCGAGGCCGTCGGACCGCACCAGCGGCGGCCTGAAGCGCGGAAAGCGCAGCGAGCCCGGCGCCACGGCCCCCTCCAGCACCGCCTCGGCGCGGGCGGGCAACTCGCCCGGGAAGATCGCGGCCTCGCTGTTGCCGTCGAACACCTCGTCGCCCACCACCTCGCCCGCCTCCGGGGTGCCGGCGACCGCGCGGAGGATCTCCGCGCCGTCGTGGACGGTGGTCTCCCGGGTGGCGCGCACGGAGGCCAGCGCCACGGTGCCGACCCGGGCGCCCGCCGCCTCGGTCCGCCGCATGGCGCGCGATACGAGCAGCCGCAGCAGCGCGTCGAGCCGGTCGTGGCTGGTCTGGTGGAGGTGGTCGGCCTTGGTGGCGGCGAACAGCACCCGATCGGCCCGGGGCGCGAACAGCCGCGACAGCACCGTGTTGCGGCCGATGTTCAGGCTGAGCAGCACCGCGTCCAGCGCCTCCTCCAGCTCTGCCAGGGCGCTCGGGCCGGCATCGACCGCCGAGAGCACGTCGACCAGCACGATCTGTCGGTCGACCCGCTGAAAATGGTCCCGGAAGAACGGTGTTACCACCTTCGTTTTGTAGGCCTCGAAGCGCCGCTCCATCAGCCCGGCGAGGCTATTGGGCGCGATCACCTCGGTCAGGCGGTCGAGCGGCGCGAAGGTCAGCGCCGGGGAGCCCGCGAGGTCGCCGGGCATCAGAAAGCGCCCCGGCGGCGTGGTCGCCACCGATTCCGGGCCGGCCCGCAGGCCCGCGAGATACGTCTTGAAGGCGTCGCTCGCCCGCTCGGCCGCAATCTCGTCGAGGGGGGCGTTCGGATCGAACCCCGTGAGCGCGTCGAGCCAGGGCGCGGCGACCGCGGCGCGGCCGGGCCGGCGGGTGCCGTTGATCGTGGATCGCGACCACGCCGTGTAGCTGGTCTCGATCAGCGCGAGGTCGAGCAGCCACTCGCCGGGATAATCGACCACGTCGAGCATCAGGGTCGCGGGGCCGGTGCGCCAGCCCGCCGCCCGCTCGTAGGCGATCTCCAGGCGGAACTGGCTGATTCGGTCGGTGGAACGCGGCCAGCGCCTTGCCTCGGTCAGCGTCCCGAAATGCTCCTCGAAGGGGAAGCGCGGCACGTCGTCGTCGGGCTGGGGCACCAGCTTGGCGCGGCGCAGGCGGCCCTCCTGCGCGGCCGCGAAGGCCGGCAGCGCGTGGGTCTCGACGAGGTGGTGGATCAGCGCCGTGGTGAACACGGTCTTGCCCGAGCGCGCCAGCCCGGTGACCCCGAGCCGGAGGGTCGGCTGGACCAAGAGGTCGTGCGAGGCTTCGGCGAAGGCTTTGACGGCCGAGCCGGCGCGTGCGGCAAGGTCGGTCAGTGGCACGGGCGGGCTCGCGTGTGGGGAATGGGCGGGGGTGAGGTGGCGCGGCAGAGGTGGCGCGACTCGGGCCGAACCGCAAGGCTTGCCGTCACGGCGAAGCGGCGGGGGTCGTCGGGCGCAGCCGGGCGATCGCTCCGGCGACGAGGTCGGCGCCGGCCCGGAGGGTGCCGAGTTCCACCGCCGACATCGCCAGCATCACCGGCGCGAGGTTGGCGCGCGGGGCGCCGTCCGGCCCGAACAGGTCGAGATCGTCGCCGGGCTTCAAGCCGACGCTGCCGCTGATCCGGGCGGCGTAGGCCTGGATTCGGGTCTCGTCGCCCGTGCAGAGCGGGGCCGGCAGGCGCAGGTCGAGCACCGGCAGGCCGGCCGCGATGGCGGGCAGCAGCGCAGCCTCGGCCACCATCCGCTCGGGGCTCGGCACCCGGCTGCCCGTCGTCCGGTCGAGGAGCGCCGACGGATCGGCGACGCTCCGGGCCGGACGCGCCGCGGGGGTGATGTCGGAGGCGATGTCGGGCACGGGCCGGAGCGCCGCCACCCGCGGCATGGCGGGGCGGCGGGCGGGGCGGCCGGCCATCCGCGCGAGCGGCGACCAGGGCTGCACGCGCAGGGCCGCCCGGCCCCGCGGCGCGCCGCCGGGACGGTGGGTTGCGAGGAAGCGGGCGCGCAGCGTTCGCCCGAGGCCCCGGGGCGCCAGCGTGGTCGAGATGGCGGTCGCCTTCGCGCCCCGGCTCGCCGGCGCGGATGCGACCCGGCACTCGGCCGGCGCCCAGCGGCGCACGATGGCCAGCGCCGTGTGCCGATTGTAGTCGCGGTAATAGCGCCGGAGCAGGCTCGCGGCGGCGTCGGCCCCGTCATCGAGGGTGGCGAAGGCCGTGTGGCCCTCGGCATCGGCGCCAATCTCCCCGGGCCAGCGGGCCGACTTGATGCACCAGCCGTTGTTGAGCCGCACGCAGCGGGCGACGTAGGGCGGGTCCTCCGCCAGGGAGGCCGTGACGGCGAGCGCCCGCGGCAGAAGCTGCGCGCCGGTCTGGGCGTGCCAGTTCGAGACGGAGCGAGTGACGGGGTCGAAGCGCGGGGCCGGTTCGGCGGGGCCGGCCAGTGCCGTCGACGGCGCGCTCAGAAGGGCATCCACGCGGGCCGCCGCGGGCGGCATCAGGCTGGCGAGCAGGACGAGCGCGTTCAGCAGCACGCGGATGGGTCCCGAAGGTCTTGTGCAAGCGCGCCGCCCTCCCTCCCCCCTCTGCGGGGGAGGGTGGCCCCCGAAGGGGGTCGGGAGAGGGGAACCCGGCTTCCGGAGAGGGCGCAGCTTTCATGACGGCCGCAGCCTCGTTCTGCACCGTCGCTCCCCTCTCCCGACCCCTGCTGACGCAGGGGCCACCCTCCCCCGCAAAGGGGGGAGGGAGGGCGCGCGTCATAAGCGTGGGAGCCCTTGTCTCCGGCCGT
>NZ_JAKSYM010000286.1 GCF_022829545.1 Methylobacterium sp. J-030
CCATGGACTAAGGGGACGCGCAGGACGAAGAAGGCCACGAGAATGAGCGGCCCGAACACGAGGTGGGCTGGCAAGTAGTCGGCGCGAGAGGCGCGCCCCTGGGCGGTAGCGTAGCGAGGCATCGCGTCGAGGTAGGCGTGCATGCTCCTCATCCTCCATAACCCGGCTGGGTCGAGCCTATCGTGATCGGCGACTGTCAGTCCGTCGCTTGTCAAGCCGCTGATCGGGCTTGCTCCCGCCATGGACGCGCGCGCGATCATCGGTTGGAACCTGCGGCGGCTGCGCGTCGAACGCGGGCTGTCGCAGGAGCGGCTGGCGCTCGCCGCCGGCATCGATCGGGCCTACGTCGGCCGCGTCGAGCGCGGCTCGGAGAATGTGACCATCACCACCCTGGAGGCGATGGCGCAGGCCCTGGCTGTGCCGGTGGCCGACCTGCTGATCGCCCCGCCGCCGGGGGCGGCGCGACCGCAGCCGTTGCGCGCCGGCCGCCGGCCACGGGCAGACTGACCGGTAGCTCGACGTGGCCCCGCTCCTCACGACCCGATCTCGAGGTGCGGAGCGACCTGCACCAGTAAGTCCCAGCCGCCCGTGACGGCGTCGCGCGTGTTCGGGGCGAGATCGGCGCGCATC
>NZ_JAKSYM010000290.1 GCF_022829545.1 Methylobacterium sp. J-030
ATCGAGGAATGGAGGTGCCACTACAACGAAGATCGACCCCACACGGCCCTGGGCGGCTTGACGCCCCGAGCCTTCGCCGACCAAGCTGTCACAGCCCGAGAACTTGCATAGGCCGTGGACCACAAACGGGGTCAACTCCAAGCCACCGCCGCGTTCTTCCACGCCTCGGCCCACAAGTCGGGGTGCATCAGACAGGCGCCAGCGCCGAGAAGGTCGCCGCCAGTCTCAAGGCCGCCTGCGCCCGGCCAATTCAACAGGTCAAGCCAGAGGTCGTGATGATGACTATGCACCTCCCCTAACGCCCGCCACACCGGGACGGCTGTTTCTGAAAGGCGGTATTATCTCCCGATCTGATGTCAAATTTGACCTACAGAAACCCACTCCCCGAATGCCCTTTGAACGCGTTCGCCCTTCTAATGTAGCCGACAACGGTCCGCGGATCCCGGTGCCCCGACTGGTCCATGATCCGCGCGAGATCCGCCCCGCGCTCGGCCGCCGTGGTGATGTAGCCGGCGCGCAGGCTGTGCGCCCCGAACGTCGAGGCATCGAGGCCCGCGGCCGTGCAGTAGTGCTTCACCGCCCGTTCGACCGTCTTGGGCCCCAGGCGCTCGCCCTCGACCCTGCCGGCCTTGTTAACCGGCCGGAACACCGGGCCCGAGACGATGCCGGCCGCGTCCAACCATTCGCGCACGAGGGCGACGGGCCGGATGAGGCGGCCGTGCGGGATAGCCTTCTCGAACCCCTGCCCTTCCTGATCGGTCTTGCCCCGCCGCACGAGCACCCGCAGGCCGTCGGGATCCTCGCGCAGATCCTCGACATCGAGGGCGACGAGCTCGCTCCGACGGAACGCCCCGGCGAACCCGAGCGCCAGCAGCGCCCGATCGCGCTTGCCCGTCAGGGTATCAGGCGTCCGCATCAGCAGGGCAGCCAACACTTCGGCCGTCGCGGCTGCCTTCTGGACCGGGCGTGTGCCGACATGGCGCCGAATGCCCCGCATGCCTTCGCGCAGGCCCTCGTCGTCCGTCGGATCTGCGAGCCCCGCCAGCTTGTGCGCGTATCGGATCGCGGCGAGCCGCCGGGCGATGGTCGACGCCTTGGCGCCGCGCGTCGCCTCGTGGCTCAGGAACTCCAGCACGGCGAGCGGCGTCGCCGGCAGCGCCTGGAAACCGAACTGGCTGCACCAAGCCGTGAACTGCGCGAAGTCGCTCGCGTAGGCTCGCTTCGTGCTCGGCGCCTTGCCGGCGCGCTGGAACGCCCGGGCCTGATCCGACAAGCCGGCGACGACCGGCAGGCCGGCGCTCACCCCTGGCTCGCGTGATTTCAAGCCCGACATCACATCGTGTCCGATAACTGTCCTTCTCAGACACTATCACACGCGCTATGGTCGTGCGAGCGTCATTCCACGATCCCGCTTTTATCACACCACGAAAGTGTGACGAGGCGCGGGAGGCTGGCGGCAGCGGGGTTACGGGCGAACCGTAGCCTAGGCGGCAGACGTGTGCGGCGTCTCGGCTCCCGGCCAGGACCACTGCACCATGCCAGCGTGAAGATGGCGCCGAATCGGTGGTTTCGTCCCACCATTATAGCGGGAGCATGGCGCCAACATGGTGCGGATCATCGGCCTTGCGCAGTCTAAGGGCGGCGTCGGCAAGACGACCACGGCCCTCAACCTCGCAGCCGAGCTGCATCGGCGTGGGCGCAGTGTCGCCGTGCTCGACGCGGATCCGGCCGCGCATGCCGCCTCGATCGCCGAGGACGGGCAACTGCCGTTCAAAGTCGCGCCGCACCTGCTGGAGGAGGATGCCGACGCGGCGGTCTCGGCGTGGGTGAAGACCGTGCGCGGGCAGGGGACCGACTTCGTGCTGATCGACGCGCCGGGCGCGATGGGTGCGGCCTTCGGCGCCACGATCGCGGTCTCCGACCTCGTGCTGGTCCCAGCCGGCTCTACCGTGCTGGACGTGCGCGGCGCGGCCGAGACCGTCGGCACGATCCGCCGGCACCGGAAAGCCGCCAAGCGGGTCCGGCCGGATATTCTGATCGTCCCGAGCCGCATCGACCGCCGGACCGGGGCAGGGCGCGACGTGGTGGCGACTCTGGCCGCCCTCACCGAGCCGGTGGCGCCGGCCATCTCCTATCGCGCCATCGTCGCCGACAGTCTCGCGACGGGTGAGGCCGTGCCGCCCGACACGCCATCCGCGGCCGAGTTCGCCGCGCTCGCCGATGCCGTCATGGTCCGACTTGGAGAAACCCAATGAGCCGCCGCCCGAACGTCTCCCAGGCGCTCGCGATGAAGGCCGCGGCGGCGGCAGCTCGCGAAGTCGAGCAGGACGAGGCGCCCCCGCCCGCCGAACCACCGGCCCCGCCCGCCTCGATCGCCGAGGCGCCGCAGGCCGCCGAAACCGAGGAGCGCGCGAAGGCTGTTGGCAGGCCCAAGGGGCGCCGACCGGTCGCGGCTCGACAAACGGTCTACCTCGACGACGCCCGGCACGCGGCGCTCGCCCGCATCGCCGAGGACCGGGGTCGCTCGATCCATTCCCTCATCCTGGAGGGCATCGACCACGTGATCGGCAAGCCGACGGCGCCCGGCTGGCGATAGCGTCTATCTATCACCACAGCCGTGTTCGATTGGAGTTTTTGTGGTGTTGAAAAACCACCGCTAGAGCGCGAGATCAGCTCCACCAGCCGCGGTAGCGGTCGGGGTTGTGCGCGAGGCCGGGATGCAGCCGGTTAACTGGTCTCGGTCGGTCGTTCAGACTTTCTGAAAACGCTTACTTCGTGATCCGCACCGAGACCGGGTCGCTGCCCGGGAAGCTCTCTTCCAGTGCGTTGTCCAACCGCTCGTGCATCCGGTCCGGATGGTTCTCCGAAAGGTGGCGATCGGTCGTCGCCACAGCCGATCCCGACGAAACAACCGCCAGGCGCCGACGGTCCGCCGCTGTTCGAAACGCCTCGTAGACAAGAAGCCCGAAACCGGCCGCGATCAGCAGGGCCGGTACGGGGTTGACCCGCACATCAGCGACGAACCGCTCGACGGTCTCGCTCGCTGCCTGCCCTGACCGGCGCAGATCAGCAAAGTCACGCGGGATCCCTGGACGATTTAACCGTGCCTGCAGATCGGCGAGCGTGCGGTCCAGTCGGCCCCGGCTCGCCTCGACGTCCTGCTCAAGTTTCTCCGGCGAGTCGCTCATGTGTCCATCCGATCCGTGAGAACCTGTGCGTCCTGTTTGACCTGCCGTCCCGTTCGGGTCGGCTCCAGCGTGGACAGGGACGTCTTGCTGCGGCCGACCAACCCAAGGCCGAGTGCGAGCACAAGGAAGACGCCACCCACGATCAGCGCCGCGAGCGCGTCTGACTGCACGAGGACGGCGATGCCCTTCACCAGGGCGAGGAGCAACGTGAACAGGCCCGTTATGGCGAGCACAGCCGCTATGAGCAGCAGGCTGAGGCCGAGGCTGATCCGGTGAACACCCTGCGCCATTTCGGTGCGAAACAGTGCGATTTCACCGCTGACGAGATCCCGCATCTCGCGGACTGCATCGCCGATGAGGGTCGGGATGCTGCGCAATCCTGGCTCGGCCATCTCGCTCTCCTAGACGTCTGATGTCCGGACGACGTCGACTGGGACCACTGCGTGCGAGCGTGGGATCGGTCGGACCTTGGATGCATTCAAGATCCGGAAGAGCGCGAAGCCCGTCAGAACGGCGGCCGCTGTCGCCAGGGCGGGCCGACGGCGAACCGCGGCATGAACCTCGTCGTACATCTCGCTGAAGCTGCGGCGCGAGATGCCCTCGGCCAACTCATCGACGCCGAGCGCGGCCTGATCGAAAAATTCCTTCAGCTGCGGTAGGCCGTCGAAGCCGGCACCTGTGTCGCGGATGGCACCGCCGACGTCCGACACCAATCGTGCTGCGTCGGCCTTGCGCTTCGCGACATAGCCCTGGGTCTGATCGCGCAGCGCGTCGGCAAAGCTTTGCGCTTTGCCAAAGCCCGGATCGGCGGCGCTCGACCGACCATTCTGCGCACCGTTCGGCATCGGGCAGTTACTCCGGGGCACTCTCGACCAGAAGGAACCGTAGGGGCCCCCTACAGTTCCGCTGCACCGCCGGTTGCGTGGCTCTACCGTCGAGACGAATGGCACTGCTCACGCGTTGGTGGCCCAACGTCACTAATCCGTTCGGATACCGAGGAGGAAGAGCCATGGGCGAAGATCGTGTCAAAGGCGCCGCGAAAGAGCTCGGCGGCAAGGTCAAGGGCGCGGCTGGTGACTTGACCGGGGACAAGCACACCCAGGCTGAAGCCAAGGTCACCGAGCTGAAGGGCTCGGCGCAGAACCTGTACGGGCAGGCCAAGGACACGCTGAGCGATGCCGCTGGGCAAGCGCGGGAGTTCGCCGGCGATGCGTTCGACCGTGCCCGCGAGCGCTATCCGGACGCGCAGCGGGTGTACCAGCGTGGCAACGAGGCGCTTCGGCCGCACGCACAGGAGTCGCCTCTGGGCCTCGCGATTTTGGCCGGCGCGATCGGGTACCTGCTCGCCTTGATTATTCACGGCCGTCGATAGAGATCTGCGCGAGGCCGGGCGAGCCGTGATGCTATGGCCGCTCGGCCAGCGTTCTGGCCTGAGGCTGAAGGTGAGACCGGTTGGCCTTCATCGCGTTCTCGTCGAGCGTTTGCGCCGTCGCTTGGATGCCGCCTTGCTCAGGGCCCGTGACAGGGCTTCGACCGAGTACGGTTTCTGGAGCAGCTCGAAGCCGTGTCCCCCTTCCTGAGCCAAGACGTGGCTATAGCCGCTCGTCAGGATGACGGGCAGGCCGGGATAGAGGCGCCGTACTTCGCGGCCGAGTGCAATCCCGGTCATGCCCGGCATGACGACGTCCGAGAAGACGATCTCGTAGGCGTTCGGCTCCTCAGCCAGGGCTAGCAGCGCGGCCTGTCCGTTCTCGACCCAGTGCGTGCGATACCCGAGTTCCTTCAGAGTTTGGGTCACGAAGTCGCCGACGTCCCGATTGTCCTCCACTACGAGCACGCACAGGTTCCCGCCATCGGCGGTTGCCTCGTCATCTCGCTCGATGGCAATCTCGACCGGTGCAGGCACGCGAGGCAGATAGAGCGTGAACGTCGTGCCCTGCTCGACCACGCTCTCGACGATCACATCACCGCCCGATTGCTTGGCGAAACCAAAGACCTGGGACAGTCCCAGCCCTGTTCCTTGACCGACATCTTTCGTCGTGAAGAACGGCTCGAAAATCCGCTCCAAATCCGCGGGTGCGATGCCGCTGCCGGTATCGCTGATCGATACGGCTACAGTGGGCGTCACAACGATCGGATGCGCGCGGACAGCCGGGATTTCTTCGACCGCTTTGACCCGGATCGTGATTTCCCCCGCCCCATCCATCGCATCACGGGCGTTCACGGCCATGTTGACGAGGGCGGTGTCGAACTGGCTCGGATCGGCGTTCACGAAACACGCCTCTTCGTCCAGATGCGTTGCAACTCGTATGCGCGCTCCGGTCAGGGTACTGACCATCTCGCTCAGCATCCGCACACTCTGACCAGCATCGAACACGCTGGGCCTTAGCGCCTGTCGTCGCGCGAAGGCGAGCAGTTGGCTGGTCAGCTTGGCCGCTCGATCGACGGTGTCAGAGATCGCCGCGATGTAGCGCGTCCTCCGATCCTCAGCGAGGTTAGGACGCTTCAGCAGGTCGGTCGATGATTTGATCACGGTGAGTAGGTTGTTGAAGTCGTGCGCGACGCCGCCGGTTAGCTGGCCCACGGCCTCCATCTTCTGCGATTGCCGCAGTTGCTCCTCGGTGCGCATCAGCTCGGCTGTCCGCTCGGCCACGCGCTGCTCGAGGGTTTCATTGAGGGCGCGCAACTCCGAGGCTACCCGATCGCGCTCTGCCTCGACGGCGCGCCGCTCCTCGACGTCGATGAGCACGCCGGGAAAGCTCGACGGCGCACCATCCGCATCGTGGTCGACGCGTCCGTTCGCCTCGATCCAGTAGTACCTGCCATTGGTGCGCCGCACGCGATATTGATGCGCGTAAGCACCACCTCGCTTGATCGCGTCATCGATCGCCGCAGCGAGTCCCGCCTGATCGTCGGGGTGAACGGTCGCGACGATCTGGGCGAGTGGGATGCCCTCTCGCCCGAGCGCGGGGTCGAGCCCGAAACTGCGTGCGAACCCCTCATCGACGGTGAACCGATCGGTGGGCAAATCCCAATGCCAGGTACCGATGATCGCCCCTGCTGCGAGGGCGAGTTGCACGCGCTGTACGTTCTCGCGGGCGAGCGCCTCACTGGCGCGCAGGCGCTCTTCCGCGACGCGCCGCTCGGTGGTGTCGTTGAAGAAGATGGCGATCTGCCGTTCCGCTGGCTCACCGACTCGAATAGCCCGCACGTCGAACCAGCGCCCAAAAGCCTCCGCATAGTTTTCGAAATTCGCTGGTTCACCGGTCCATGCGACGCGTCCGTAGGTCTCGAACCAGAAGCGCTCCAGGTTCGGAGCGAACTCGGTGACCCATTTTCCGCGCAGATTGACCCCGGCCTGGCGCTCGAAGGCTGGGTTGGCCTCAAGGAAGCGATAGTCTACCGGACGATCTTCGCCATCAAATTTGACTTCAACGATGGCGAAGGCTGTTTCGACGGTCTGAAGGAGTGTTTCAAACCGATCTCGGGTCTCGCGTAGACGCTTCCCAGCCTCATGCTGGCGTGTGCGATCGCGGACGATCTTGACGTAGCCTTGGTGTGTGCCATCCTCGATGCGCAGGGGCATCAACTCGCCCGACGCCCAGAACCGGGTGCCATCTTTGCGGAGATGCCATCGCTCATCGCTCGCCCGACCATCGGCAACCGCAAGACCCATCTCCTCATGGGGGCGGCCAGCGGCACGGTCCTCGGCGGTAAAGAGACGTTCGGCCGATGCCCCTACGATCTCATCGCATCTCCAACCGAAGATGTTCTCTGCTCCAGCATTCCAGTCCGTGACGACCCCATTCAGGTCGGTGCCGATGATCGCGAAATCGATTGCACTTTCGATGACGTGCTGGAGGTGGTGACGTACAGGCATAGCCCCGTGTAGCGACTTCTGAGGCGGAAGTTAGGTTCCGACGATCGTCATCAAAGCAACTCATTCCAGGCAGGAAGGCGCTAGGCCATGCGGTCAGGGGCAGACTCCACCGCTACAGCCGCTCTGGCTGGGCAAGCATGATGGCGGCACGCACGGCTGCCCGTCGAAGCTCCCGGCTTGCCCAAGGCTGACGGATCAGCGTGTTGGCGAAAGGGTGATCGGCGACGGCGGCAGCCGGATCAATGCGATAGCCTCCGCCGAACGAGACGTGGCCAGAGGCCGGGTCAGTCATGTATGCGTCCACCACGGCAGCGACATCGTCATCCATGATGTCGAGGGTGGCTAGCAGGTCTAGGGTCATGAGCCGTTTTGCCATGGCGGCGCCATAGCCATTCCACGAACGCCGTGCTCCGAACGAGGTTAATCGGGTGCGCGTGGTTCGATCACGTCTATGCGAGGTGTTGGGTCATCTGATCGACTTGTTCTTGAACGATGATCCCACTACGCGATGGTCCACTGCCGAGGCGTAACCCGAGCCACCGCAGTTTGCATCAGTTCAGACTTATTGACGATGAGGGCCACGGCGATCTCCGTCAGCGCCCTGTCCTCAATCTCGCTGATGCCCTCATGGTCAGCCACATCGGCGGCCACGAGGAACGCGTCCTGCCGCTGCTCCATTGGGCGACCCGCGATCGCCGTCACCCGACGCAGGTTCTCCACGCGGCCCGCTCGGGTCCGAGCCCGGGCGATCGCCTCGTACAGCGCCTCCTCCAGCATCAGGAGGTCGTAGCCCTTCTCGATGATCGGGTTGGCGCGCAGGCCGACCAGCGCGGTCTCGAACTCGTCACCCGCCACCTCGCCATCAGCCACGATGACGTTGGCGGCAGCCGAGATCCCCGCCTGCATCAGAGCTTCGTCGCCGGCATAGGCTGTGAAGGTCCGGCCGAAGCGGGCCAGCAAATCCTTGAGAGCATTCATCGCACTGCCACAGGGTTGGAGCGACGAACCATTAGGCAGCCACGTGACCTGCGGAGCTGCGCGAACCGCCAAGGCTGATCTGTCTCCGTCCAGCCCCGCCATGCATGCCATAGCTTGGCGCCGCGTAGGGCCGACGAGATAGATCGTAGAGAATATTGCCGACGAGACCGGCAGCTCGGCGCAAGGACGCACCCTTGCAAGTTGCTGCGACCTGCACGCTGATCTCATGAGTGTGGCTGCGGCCGTAGAGCCAGACGGCAAGTCGTGCCCGGGTCACCTCTGGGATCTCATCCAGGAGGATGGGCAGCGCCATGGGGTCGGCCTTGGTCAGGCGGCCCACCGTCTCCAACGGTACCGGGCAATCGGCTGCCGGATCATCCACGCTGGCGGGGTAGGCCTGGTTCACGACGGCACCTGCTGGCTGACAGCGAGCAACGTGGCGGAATGTTGGTTAAGGAAGTGTTGTGCTGGGTCGAGCTCAAACCTCGTTAAACCTTGCCGCCCGATCTGGTCACGGCCGGGCGGGGCTCGCTGCTGTACCTAAGGGCGAGAATGCTACTTACCCCCACCACCTTGGTATGCCTTGATCGCACGCCGGCAGTTCTCTGAGATCTTGTCCATATTCTTCTTGAAACAGGCGTCCATCTCCGGGCTGTCAGGATCATTGCCGCTGCAAAACGTGACCGCATCGCCAGAGCAGTAGGTCTTCAGGTCTTTGTTGCCACGCTTTGAGGCCGACGCGTCTGGGGCCCCGAGAGCAGGAGCCGCGACGGCGATGAGGCCGAGTGCCAGGATGATGCTTCGCATATTGGATGCCCGGTCGGAGGAGTTCGTCGATGCGCTAACGGCTTGGTTCGGTGTTTTATCCCCTCCGCCCTTAGAGCCGGGGTCGCCTCGCTCCGCGGTATTCGGGCTGTGACCGAACGGTCGAATGGCTACTTACCGCCGGCCTTTTCGTAGGCATCGATGGCGCGGCGGCAATTCGGGGACATCTGGCTCATGTTCTTCTTGAAGCAGGCATCCATCTGTGGGCTGTTCGGATCGATACCGGCGCAGAACGCCAAGGCGTCACCGGCACAATAGGTTTGAAGGTCTGCGTTGCCGCGGTCAGGCGCCTGCGCTGAGTCGGGAGCGGCGATAGCGATGAGGCTGCAGGCGAGGATGAGGCTACGCATTCTTGGTCCCTGACTGGAGCAATTCGTCGAGGCCCTAACGAACTTAACGCTGGTTTTATCCCTTCCGCGTGCGGAACCGGATCCCGACACTACCACCCCTCTTGGGGATGAACTCAAGGCCCGCGGTCATGTCCGAAGACCCGCAGCTGCGACGACAGCCGCCGCCGTGACGGCCGCAAAGGCGCAGTCCTCGAATGCGTACTCCAGGCCCGCAGCCTCAAGCACGCGCTCGACGCTCACGAGCACGACCGCCACACCGATGGCCAGCAGCCGGTCCTTGATCGCGTTCATCCGGTTGGCTCGGTGGTCGCATCGACCCCTTGGATGCCGAGCCATTCCAGAGCCGCCGAGCGCGACTTGAAGACGTGCCGTTGGGCCATGAATGGCGCTGGTCGCTCGGCTGGCGCCAACTCATCCAGCAGCTCGACCTGCCACGTGTCGCTCGGCCCGTTTCGATGGACGCTGCGGACTAGACCCGCCATCACCGCGCCATCGCGGAGCACGTCGTAGCTGCCGGGCGCCAGTTGCTCGACGGTGTAGGTCACGACTGATCCTTCTTGCGGAAGCCGCAGAAGAAGCGCGCTAAGCCCTGCAAGTCGCTGTCTAGCGGATCAACCTCGGGTCCGGACGTCAGCTCCCCAGAAAGCCCTGCCAGCTCGTGCAACACCTGCGTCAGCAGGGGCGGCCATTCCACACTGTGATCTTGTAGCAGGCGCGCGGCCTTCGCTAGAGCCGCAGCCTGATCAGCCGGAACCGCCCTGCCGGTGATCTGCGCGTCGAGCGCCCGATCGGCGAGAAGGGTGCAGAGGCGCAAAACCTCCGCGAGGCGTTCGGCTTCGGCCCTCATCGCTACGCCTTCCGCTCTCTGAACCGGATCCTGGCGCTCATCACACAAGCCCCGCGAGACCGCAGACCGCCAGGGCCGTGACGATGACGGTGAAGCCCGTGAGCGAGACGGTGCCGCCGATCCGAGCCCAGCGCCGGCTCATGGCTGCCGCATCCGAACGCCCGCCCCGCCGCCGTTCTGCGGGATGAACTCGACGCCGGCCGCTTCTAGGGCCTGCCGCAAGACGGTCAGCGTTGCTGATCGCGGGGTGCCATTCTCCCCCTCGAACTGCCGAACCGTGACGACGCCCACAGATGCGGCCTTGGCTAGGTCCGCCTGGGTCCAAGAGAGCAAGCCGCGAGCGGCGCGACACTGAGCGGGCGTGATCATCCTGCCATTATGACGCAACCGTCGAAAAACGACAATACCGACGGAAAGGGCTTGATCGGTCTATAACCATCGTATATAGTCAGATCCATCGAATAACGACGGATCGCCCCGATGTCCCACCGCACTGTCTCTTGGACCCAGATCGACCGCGCCGGCCAAGACAGCCGCCCGCGCATCCCCGCCGGCCTGATGGGCGCCCGCGTCCTGATCGAGATCGGCGCCCGCACCCGCCCCCTCGTCGTCGGCGGCCGCTACGACCGCGCCGCCATCATGGCCGCCGCCTGCAAGGCCGCCACTGGCATCCAGGAGCGCTGCGGCGTCTCCCGCGCCGAGGCGATGTCCTCCGCTCTCAAGGCCGCCTGGCAGGTCGCCA
>NZ_JAKSYM010000293.1 GCF_022829545.1 Methylobacterium sp. J-030
GCCATCGCCCGGGACATCGCCCGGGCGCATGGCGGCGACATCACGCTGCAGGACAGCCCGCTCGGCGGCCTGCGGGCCACGGTCCGGGTCCCGGCCTGAGCCGGTTCGGCCCGGAATCCCGGGTTACGCAAGGTCTCGACCTTTCGAAACCGGGATCGAACCGGCGCTCAGGCGTCGGAAGGCCGACGCAGGCGCAGGAACTCGTCCTGGACGTTGCGCGTCAGGTGGTCGAGCCGCGCCGCGTCGAGACCGGCCGCCGTGAGGCGGGCGCGCAGGGCGGCCTCGCCGTTCCAGGCATAGCCGGAATCGACCGGCAGATAGCGCAGCAGGAGGGGACTGATGATCGCGCCGCGCCGATAGGCCGGGTGGCGCAGCAGCCGGCCGATCTGAGCGGCCAGCATATCAACAGACGCCGAGCCGCCCGAAACGCCTGCTCCGTTGCCCGTCCATTTAACAGATGATCGGCTCATTCGAATCCAATCTCCCCAAGACCAATATCGGGCTGAAAGATTGCGTAAGCGTGAGCGGTTCGGCAGTCCGGCGAAAAACTGCAGCCTGCGGGGTCCCAACCGTTGCAGCAGGGTGCTATGCAGAGCCGCTTCCCACGGGCGCGCAGGCCGCTGCGCGCCGGATCCGAGTGCCGAACATGAACCCGCTCGTTCCCCTCTTCATCCTGCTCTCGCTGCCGCTCGCGGCGATCGGCCTCGTGCTCTACACCGACACGGGCATCGAGCCGGCCCTGTTCTACGCCTCGGTGAAGACCTTCGTGATCCTGGGCGCGGTCGCGGTGGCGATGTCGTTCGCCGCCATGAAGCTCGGTGAGCGCACGAAGCACTGACGACCCATTCCGCGGAGGGCGCGATGCTGCACGTGGTCCCGGCCTTCTCGCGCATCGGCGAGGAGAACGCCTTCGCGGTGCTGGCCCGCGCCCAGGCCCTCGCGTCCCAGGGCCGCGACGTGATCAACCTCGGCATCGGCCAGCCCGACATGCCGACACCGGCCCACGTGGTCGAAGCCGGCATCAAGGCCCTGCGCGACGGCCATCACGGCTACACGCCGGCGGTGGGCATTCCACCCCTGCGCGAGGCAGTGGCCCGCGACATCCACCGTCGCCACGGCGTCGAGGTCTCGCCGGATTCCGTGATGATCGTGCCGGGCGGCAAGGTCACCATGTTCATGGCGATCCTGATGTTCGGCGCGCCCGGCGTCGAGATCCTGTACCCGGATCCCGGCTTCCCGATCTACCGCTCGATGATCGAGTTCACCGGCGCGACGCCGGTGCCGGTTCCGATCCGCGAGGAGAACGGCTTCGCCTTCTCGGCGGCCGAGACCCTGGCGCTGATCACGCCGAAGACGCGCCTGCTGATCGTCAATTCGCCCGCCAACCCCACCGGCGGCGTGACCCCGAAGGCCGAGATCGACGCCCTGGTGAAGGGGCTGGCCGACCATCCCGACGTGGCGGTGCTGTCGGACGAGATCTACGGCACGATGACGTACGACGGCGCGGCGCATCACTCGCTGCTCCAGTACGAAGAGATCCGTGACCGGCTGGTCTATCTCGACGGGGCGTCCAAGACCTACGCGATGACCGGGTGGCGGCTGGGCTGGTCGGTCTGGCCGAAGCCGCTCTACGAGGCGGCGCGCAAGCTCGCGGTGAATGCGCATTCCTGCGTCAACGCGGCGACCCAGTGGGCCGGCATCGCGGCGCTCGACGGCCCGCAGGATTGCGTCGCCGAGATGGTGGCCGAGTTCGACCGACGCCGGGCGATCGTGGTCGATGGCCTGAACGGCCTGCCGGGTGTGTCGTGCATCGCCCCGAAGGGCGCGTTCTACGCCTTCCCGAACATGTCCCGGACGGGCTGGAAGGCGAAGGCGCTGGCCTCGACGCTTCTCGAAGAGGCGGGCGTCGCGGTGATCGGCGGCCCGGATTTCGGCGTCCATGGCGAGGGCTACATCCGCCTGTCCTACGCCAACTCGGCGGAGAACATCCGGCGGGCGCTGGAGCGGATGGGGTCGTTCCTCAGCGAGCGCGAGCCGGGCTGAAATCCCCGGCCTCATCCCTCTCCCCCCCCCTCGTCCTGAGGCACGAAGCCCGCTGACGCGGTCACCTCAGGATAAGGGGGTGGACGGGATCGGATGGCCCATCCGCGTCAGGATTTCACCGCGGCCCGCTTCTCGATCCAGCCCGCCAGCCAGTCGGCGATGTCGAGGCTGTTCTTGTCCTGCATCAGCATGTGCGAATTGCCGTGGATGCCGATCTCCGGCAGCAGGATCAGCTCGGCGCGGCCGCCCGCGGCGTTGGCCGCCGCCACGAATCCCCGGCACTGCTTGAGCCGGGGTGCCCAGCGCGGCGAGGCGTCGACGTAATCGCCGAACAGGACCAGGATCGGCAGGTCCCGGTACGGCCCGAGGTCGTCCTTGGCCGCGTCCGGGCAGGCGGCGGGCTCGATGGCGACGATCGCCCGGATGCCGGTGCGGTCGAGGGCGGCGGTCTGGAACGGGTAGATCCCCGATTGCGAGTGCGAGACCAGCACCGCCCCCTTGAGCCGCTTGGCGAGTTCCGACAGGGCCGGCACGGTCGGGTTCGGCACCGGCAGGGCGGCCGACCAGTCCGGAACCATCTGCTTCCAGAATTCGGCCTGGGCCTCCAGGGGGAACTGCATTCCCGGAAAGACTTTCGGATATTCCGGGCCGAACCGGAAGATCGCCCAGGCCGGCTCCCGGCCGGCCGAGAAGACCGCCGGCAGCGTGCTCGGCTCGGCCCGGTCCATCTTCACCGCGTCGATCTGGGCTGGGCTCGCGGCCGAGCGACCGCGCCACGCCTGATCGATCACGTAGGTCGGGAAGCCCCGGCGGACGAAATACTCGTCCCAGCCCATGCGGCCGTCCGGCGTCGTCTCCCAGGTCTTTCCGGTGAGACAGCAGCCGTGGATCAGGACCAGAGGCGGCCGGCTCGGCCCGACCGGGAGCTGATAGCGGACATAGACCTGATCGACGCTGATCGTGCCCGAAGGCGCGTAGGCCGGCAGCGTCGAGAGCGTGTCGGACTGGACGTCGCGGCCGCCCACGAAGAAGCTGCCCTGCCCGGCGATGGTCAGCGGCCCGGGGGACGGATCAGCCGCTGCGGCGGCGCCCCCCAGGAACAGCAGGGCAGCCGCCGCACGGAGGGACGGCCATGCGCGTAAGCGGGCGGGCACCGACAATCCTGCCATGACGCGTCTTAGCCCCCTTGATTGGGCCCATTCGGCCTCGTCACGGGCGGTGATTCTAAGCAGGCTTACGCCAATAAGCCAACGCATCATCCACGCAGATCTTTACGAAGCATCGGCTTTTGCCGCGGAACGGCGGAAGATCGTCGCGAAACCTGCTTCAAGCGCCGGCGATCAGGCGGCGATGTCGCGCTCGATCCGGTTCGTCGCGTCGGCCGGCAGATCCAGGGCCTCAGCCAGCATCTTGAGGAACTGCCGCTCCTGCAGCGTGTCGGGATCGATCGCGAGTCGCGCGGCCGCGTAGATCCGGGCCGCAGCGTCGGGCCCTGCGACGCGCTCGGCGATCTCGTCGACGTCGGCAGGGCTTTCCAGCTCCCGCACCAGCCAGGACTGCCCGTCCGCGTCGAGGCCGGCCTCGGACACGGCGGCCTGGAGACGCTTGCGCTCGGCGGCATCGACCAAGCCGTCGGCCGTGGTGGCCGCGACCATCGCCCGGAGCATCAGCCGGGCCTCGTCCTCGGCGACGGCAGTGAAATCCGGCCCGCCCGTGGCCGGGGTCGGCGGCTCCGTGCCGCGCAGAGCCCGGAAGGCGAGGCCGCCGATCAGCGCGAGCCCGCCGAGCGCCGCGCCCGCGGCGAGCCCGCCCCGCCGTGCGCGCACCAGCGCATCGACCATCCGTCTGCTGTCGGCCATGCCATCCTCCCGGTCTCGGTCCCGAATCGGTTCGGCAACGGCCGAGAGGCGCTTCGGTTCAGCCGCGCTCAGGCGTCGGCCTCATCCTCGTCCTCGTCGATATCCACCAGGAAGACGATGTCGGCCTCGTCCTCGTCCGCCTCGTCGTCTGATTCGGCGCCGGAATGGTGCGGGTCCTCGACATACGCGCCCTCGCCGTCATCCTCCGCGAGTGCGTCGTCGAAGATCTCGACCTCGTCCTCGGTGGCGGGCCGGATCTTGAGCGCCGAGGTGCCGTTCCAGAGCGGCTTTCCCGCGCTCGTCATGGTTCGGATGTCTTCCTTGAAGCCCGCACAGGTGAACAGGTCCTTGGCGGACGCCTCGTCGCTGTTGATCACCGCCACGGCGGTGCCGTCGATCTCGAGCGTGAACATGGCCGGCATCCCTCTCGTAACCGTCCTCAGGCGCGCCCAATCAGCGGGATCGCGCGGGTGCGACGCCGGGCCCCGGGCGAAAACCCGTGGGTTTCGCCCGGCGGTCATGAGCGCCGCCAGGGGGATGCTGTAGGGGTGAAGCGGTCGGGCGCCAAGCCCGTCGCCGCGGCGCCGGCGCGATTTGGCGCGGCGTCCCCGATCGGCAGATGAAAGGATCACCGCGCATGCGGATCAGGCTCGGCTGCGAGATGCGCTACGCCTTCCCCTATCCGGTGCCCATGGTGGTGATGCTCAACGTGCATCCCAGCCAGGCCGACGCCCTCGAAGCGCCCGATGCGCTGCGGACCGAGCCCCCCGTCCCGGTGGAGACCTACCGCGACGGGTTCGGCAACCTGTGCGGCCGCCTGACGGCCCCGGCCGGCAGCTTCACCCTCGGCACCGACGCGGTGATCCGGGATGCGGGCGCGCCCGATCCGGTCCACCGCGACGCCGAGCAGCATCCGGTCGAAGCGCTCCCCGCGGAGACCATCGTGTTCCTGCTGCCGAGCCGCTACTGCGAATCGGACCTGCTGGCCGACGAGGCGTGGCGGCTGTTCGGGCACACCGCCCCGGGCTGGGACCGGGTGCAGGCGGTCTGCGACTTCGTCCACGGCCACATCGCGTTCGGCTACGAGTTCGCCCACCGGGACCGCACCGCGGCGGACGCCTATGCGGGCGGGCGCGGCGTCTGCCGGGACTTCACCCATCTCGCGGTGGCCTTCTGCCGCGCCCTCAACGTGCCGACCCGCTACTGCACCGGCTACATCAGCTTCATCGGCGAGCCCGAACCGCACCCGGCCGGCGATTTCGCGGCCTGGATGGAGGTCTATCTCGGCGGGTGCTGGCACGTGTTCGACCCACGCAACAACAAGCCCCGGATCGGGCGCGTGATGGTGGCTTACGGGCGCGACGCCGCGGACGTGCCGCTGACCCACACCTTCGGGCCGAATCCCCTAGTGGGCTTCCAGGTCTGGGCCGACCGGATCGACCACCACGACGGATCGGACGCGGCGCTCCTGCCGGAGGAACCGCTGCCGCCGCAGACCATGGCGACCCGGATGGGATAGGAGTTCCGGCCCGGCCTTTTCAAGGTGTTTGGCCAAGCGCGTAGCGCGAGATCGGCGCCGCTGGCCCACGACACGCGCGTCCTTTCCCGGACAGGTGGAGCGCAGCGGAAACCTGATCCGGGATCCAGCACGAAAAGCGCCGCGTCAGCGGCTCAGGGTCCTATGCGGGATCCCGGGTCGCATTCCGCTGACGCTGCATGCACCCGGGAAAAAGGGTCGTGCAAATCGGCTCCGACGCCCTATCGCGGATCTCAACCCAACACCTTGACAGGGCTGGGCTCTGGCCCTCAGACGCCGGCGCCGCGGGCGATGGCGCGCTTGACCACCCCCTGCACCTCCGGGTTCGAGAGGAACAGGTCGTGGTTGATGAGGCCGCCGCCGTAATCCGAGGCGTCGGCGACGCGCACGCCCAGCGCCTCCAGCTTCCCGCGATCCACCGCCCCCGCACGGACGCCGCCCGCCAGGGCCGCGGAGAGTTCGAGCGCCCGGTCGTTGGTCGCCGAGATCACCGTGATCTTCGACACGTCCGGCCCGAGCCGGGCGACGCCGTTGGAGAACAGGTCGAAGTCGATGTCGGGGGCGGCCAGTACCACCGCGCCGATGCGCGCCATCGCCCCCTCGCCGGCCTCGGCGCGCAGCATGCGCAGGGTCTCCAGCGTCAGGAGCGTGCCCATCGAGTGCGCCACGATGTTGATGCGGCCGCCGCTCGGCGAGGCGGCGAGCGCCTTGAGCAGGTCCTCGAACGCGTCCCGGGACCAGAGGGCGCTCTCGCGGTCGTAATTGTAGTCGAGGGTCGCGGCGGCCGACGGCCACGTGAACAGGCCCGAGACGCCGCGGAAACGGATCCCGTCCGACAGGCGCGCGGCGCTGACGGCAGCCGATTCGAACGACTCGCGGTAGCCGTGGACGTAGATCAGCACGTCGCGGCCGAGGGCTGCCTGCGCGAAGGCGTCCGCCGCGCCGGGCCCCGTCTCGGTCTTCGGCACGGCGCCGATCGTCCAGTCGCCGGTGATGACCGACGAGACCTTCCCGAGGAGCGACCGATCCGGGGGCGACAGGCGCACCTCCGCGAAGCTCAGGCCCCGGCCGCGCTCGCTGCTGAAATACGGCGCCTTCGGCGGGTTGCCCACGGGCTTGCGGGTCGTGGCGACCAGCAGCACCGGCATGACGTCGAGCGCCGACTGCTTCTCCGGCAGCGCGGCGCCGGTCCCGAGATCGTCGGTGACGCAGGCGCCGAGCGACGGGGCGAGACCGGCGGCGCCCGCGAGGGCACCGAACCGGAGGAGGACGCGGCGTGATACGGTCTGGCTCGACATGATCCGGTTGCGCTCGGTCGGGGCGCCCTCCCTCGCGCAGGATCTTGGCCGTGGCGGGGCAGCCCGGCGGCCGACGACGCGCCGGTGGCTGTGGAGTACGGGCATGGTGCGGCTTGTTGTGCCCGGGACACAGGCCGCGCTGCCCCTCGACGGCGGCCCGCGCCACCGCCATGAAGAGCACATGACGCCGTCCATCGACATCGAGAGCCTGCGCGAGCGCCTGCTGCGCGGCGACCGCGCGGCCCTGGCCCGGGCCATCACGCTGGCCGAGTCGAAGCGGGCCGATCACCGGGCGCTCGCCGCCACGCTGATCGACTCCGTGCTGCCGCAGACCGGCCAGGCGATCCGCGTGGGAATCACCGGCGTGCCCGGCGTCGGCAAATCGACCACGATCGACGCGCTGGGCTCGAACCTGACGGCCTCCGGCCACAGGGTGGCGGTGCTGGCGGTCGATCCATCCTCCTCGCGCACCGGCGGCTCGATCCTGGGCGACAAGACCCGGATGGCCCGGCTCGCCCACGATCCGAACGCGTTCATCCGCCCCTCCCCGTCCTCGGGCACGCTCGGCGGCGTCGCGGCCAAGACCCGCGAGACCATGCTGCTCTGCGAGGCCGCGGGCTTCGACGTGATCCTGGTGGAGACGGTCGGCGTCGGCCAGTCGGAGACCGCCGTGTCGGACCTGACCGACTTCTTCCTCGTGCTGATGCTCCCCGGGGCCGGCGACGAGTTGCAGGGGATCAAGAAGGGGATCCTCGAACTCGCCGACATGATCGCGGTCAACAAGGCCGACGCCGGCGAGGCCGAGCAGCGGGCGAACGCGGCGGCCTCCGAGTACCGGGCGGCCCTGCACATCCTCACACCGGCCTCCGCGACCTGGACGCCGCCGGTGGTGACGATTTCAGGGTTCCACAACCTGCGGCTGGACGCTCTCTGGGCCCGGATCGTCGATCATCGCGAAAAGCTCACCGCCACCGGCGAGATCCAGGCCAAGCGCCGGGCCCAGGACGTGAAGTGGATGTGGGCGCTCGTCGACGAGCGCCTGCACCAGCGCCTTGTCGGGTCGCCGGAGGTCCGCCGCCGCACCGCCGATGCGGAGGCGGCCGTGGCCCGGGGCGAGACCTCCCCGGCCGCAGGCGCCACCGCCATCGCAGAGCTGATCGGGCTCTGAAGCGGCCGCAGCGGCGGCCCGACCGCACAAAATCGTGCCGGGCGGGGGCACAAACCCGATCTCGCGCGTTCGGTGGACGACGGCGTATCGAGCGGCGCCCCGTCGCGGCGTCGCGCACGTCCAGGAGAGTGCCATGGTGGATACGGATCGGATCGTCGGCGGCGCCAAGGAGGCCGTCGGCAAAGTTCAGGGCGCGGCCGGCGATTTCGTGGGCTCGAACCGCGACTCGGTCGAGGGACGGTTCCGCGACGCTCAAGGGCAAGCGCAGAACACCTACGGTCAGGTGAAGGACAAGGCCCGCGACATCGCGGACCAAGCGAGCGACTACGCCAGCGACGCGTATGACCGCGCCGGCGATTATGCGAGCGACGCCTACGAGCGCGGCGGCTCCTACCTGCGCGATGGGCGCGCCGCCGTCGGCGCCCGGGTGGAGGAGAACCCGCTCGTCGCGCTGCTGATCGCGGGCGCGGTCGGCTACGGCCTCGCCCTGCTGATTCACAGCCGCCGCTGATCGAACATGGCCCCGCCCGATCGCGGGCGGGGCCGGATCCGGCGCTACTGCGCGGTCCAGCCGCCATCCATGGTGAGGTTGGCGCCGGTGATCTGGCTCGCCGCGTCGGAGCACAGGAATACGGCGAGCGCGGCGACCTGATCGACCGTGACGAATTCCTTGGTCGGCTGCGCCTTCAGCATCACCTCCTCGATCACCTGCTCCTTGGTGAGGTTGCGGGCCTTCATGGTGTCGGGGATCTGCGCCTCCACCAGGGGCGTCCAGACATAGCCCGGCGAGATGCAGTTCACCGTGACCTTGTGGGGCGCGAGTTCCAGCGCCGCCGTCTTGGTCAGGCCGGCGATGCCGTGCTTGGCGGCGACGTAGGCCGACTTGAACGGCGAGGCCACCAGCGAGTGCGCCGAGGCGGTGTTGATGATCCGCCCCCAGCCCCGCGCCTTCATGCCGGGAATCACGGCATGCATCGCGTGGAAGGCCGAGGACAGGTTGATCGCGATGATCTGCTCCCACTTCTCCGCCGGGAACTCCTCGATCGGTGAGACGAACTGGATGCCGGCATTGTTGACCAGCACGTCGACGGACCCGAAGCATTCCTGCGCGTCCCGGACCATCGCGCCGATCTCGTTGGGCTTCGACATGTCGGCGCCGGAATAGAGGGCGCGCACCCCGAACTCCGTCTCGATGCCGGTACGAGCCTCCTCGATCTCCTCCGGCTTGCCGAAGCCGTTGAGGACGATGTTGGCCCCCTCGGCGGCGAAGGCCCGGGCGATGGCGAGCCCGATGCCGCTCGTCGAGCCGGTGACGAGGGCGGTCCTGGTCTTGAGCGTCATTGGCAACCTCCGGATCTGTGCGGGCCTTCGATCAGGCGAGATAGTCGTGCAGCACTGTGCCGTACGGGAGGGTGAAGTCCACGACCATGTGGCGCGCCCCGACGATCCGGCGCACCGGCAGGTCGGCGACGCGACAATTGACGTGCGGGATCAGGTGCAGACGGCCCTCCCCGTTCCAGGCCCCGTGGACGGTGATGTCCTCGAGCCGGTAGCCCACGAGCTGGGCGACCTTCGGCCGGCCGTTCACATCCGGAAGGAGCTTCAGGTTGATGTTGAGCTTGCGCAAGCCTTCCCGGACGGAGCCGAGATCGTGCTCCAGGCTCTGGTGCTTGTACGTCATGGTGCCGATCGCGACGCGCTGCTCGTCGTAGAACAGCGTGCCGGTCAGGGTATCCTTCATGAGCTTGAGCTCCGGCTGGCCCCACTTCTTCGGAAAGCCCCAGATCTCGCGGCCGGCGGTGATCGGCGGCTCGTCGTCGAGGTACATCTGGATCGAGAAGTTGCACGGCTCGCCGTTGTAGAAGGCGTGAGCGCCGCTGCCGCTCTCCTCGTAATCGCCGAAGCCCGAGGAATCGGGCATCTTCATCCACTCGTAGAAGACGAGGTTGTCCGGATGCGGCTCCAGCGGCTCCGGCAGCGCCCGGCGCAGGGCCACCGGATCGGTCTCGTAGGTGATGATCAGGTACTCGCGGTGGCAGAAACGGTAGGGCCCGCGCGGGTAGCTCGGGCTGAAGGCGGGCATCGAGGTGGTGGACAGGATCTCGTCGCGGGTCATGGTCAAAGCTCCGCTCGTCCGTGCCGGGGCGATCCGGTCCGTCCCGGCTTCCGTCAGATTCGTCTCAATCGCGGGCGTGCCGGCTGAGGTCGAAGACGGCGACGCCGTCCTCGTTGTGCGCCCGCTCGCGCCAGCGCCGGTGGCGCAGGGAGCGGACCGCATCGTCGTGGCCGGCCTGCCAATGCTCCAGCATGGTTGCCCGGGAGAACTCGTAATCCTTCGAGTTCCCCTCGTAGCCCTTCCGCCGGTAGATCAGCTGCATCATCGTGATGAAGTTCTGGCGCGTGACCTGGCGCAGGAAGGCCACGTCGTCGTCGGCCTGCATCTCGGGCGGCAGCCGCTCGATCAGCCGCCGCATGGCGCGCTTGGCCCTGCGGATCTCGATGTTCTTGTCGGTGTTGAGTCGGGTCCGGCTCGAAAACCGGATGTCCTTCTCGCGCTCGGCCGCCTCGACCAGGGTGCGGGGCATCGCGCCCTGGGCCGGGAACAGGTCGACCTGATAGACGACGAGGTCGCGCTGGCGCTCGGTGTCGAGCACGTAGTCGAGGGGCGTGTTCGAGACGAGGCCGCCGTCCCAATAGGCCTCGCCGTCGATGATCACCGGCGGGAAGCCCGGCGGGAGCGCCCCCGAAGCCATGATATGCTCCGGACCGATCCGGTCGGTCCGGTTGTCGAAATAGATGAAGTTGCCCGAGCGGACGTTCACGGCCCCGACGCTGAGCCGCACCTCGCCCCGGTTGATCCGATCGAAATCGACGAGCCGCTCCAGGGTGCTCTTCAGGGCCCCGGTCTCGTAGAGGCTGAGCGCCTCCGGGGCGCCGGGCGGGTAGAAGGTCGCGGGCGGCACCCGCGGCGTGAAGAATCCCGGCACGCCGAAGGTGGCGATCCAGGCCGCCGACAGCTCGTTGAACACGGTGCGCGCCTGCTCGCCGGGGATCAACGGTTTCGCCGTCAGGTCGGAGGAGACGAGCTCCCAGAATTCCCGCAGCCGGGCGACGCGCCGCTCCGGGGGGTTGCCGGCGATCAGCGCCGCGTTGATCGCCCCGATCGAGATGCCGGCGACCCAATCCATCGCCGTCTGATGCCCGGCGAGGGCCTCATAGATGCCGGCCTGATAGGATCCGAGCGCACCGCCGCCCTGAAGGACGAGGACCGATGCCTCGCCGGAGGGATAGAGCGTCTCGGGTGCGATCATCGGGCGGCCAAGCTATGAGCTGCACGCTCCCGTGACAGGCCGAGATCGAAGAAATGTGACATCGCGTCTCGGGTGCGCGTCGGGTCTGCGCTATCCCCAGGGAATCCGGCCGCCCCCTGTCCGCGGCAGCGCGGCCTTCACCCCGGTTCCGCCACGCCGCCCGATCGCGCCGATGGCGGGCCGGGGCATCGTTCCGGCGCGCGGCCCATGGCCGTCACCGGTGCTCCGACGTTGCGAGATCCGCAGCCCCCACGGCATCGCCCTGAGCCAGCGGCAGGGACACCTCCACCCGCAGCCCCGGCCCGCCGTCACGGAGTTCCAGGGTGCCCCGGTGGAGCCGCACCACGGCGTTCACGAGGCTGAGTCCGACCCCGAGTCCCGGCCGTGACCGGGATTGCTCCAGGCGGACGAACCGTGCGAGCACGTGCACGCGCTCACCCTCGGGGATTCCGGGCCCGCTGTCGGAGACGGCGAGACGGGCCAGACCGCCCTCGCGCCAGACCGCGACGGCGATCCGCCCCGGCCCTCCCCCCGACGGGGCACCGTATTTCAGGGCGTTGTCGACGAGGTTCGCCACGGCCTGCCCGATCAGCTCACGGTTGGCCTCCACCACGATCCCATCCGGCGCCGCCACCTCCAGGGTGAACCCCTGATCCTCGGCGAACGCCTCGTAGAGCTCGGCGACGCCCCGGGCCGCGGTGCCGAGATCGAGGGGCGCCATGATCTCACGGGCGCTGCCGGCTTCGAGCCGCGCGATCATCAGCAGCGCATTGAACACCCGGATCAACCCGTCGCCCTCCTCGATCACGCCCTCCAGGGCGGCGCGCAGCTCGTCCGGCGTCGAGGGCCGGCGCAGGGCCTCGTCGGCGCGGTTGCGCAGGCGGGTCAGGGGCGTCTTCAGGTCGTGGGCGATGTTATCGGAGACCTCGCGCATCCCGCGCATCAATTCGCCGATCCGCTCCAGCATCAGGTTGAGGCTGGACGCGAGGCGGTCCAGCTCGTCGCCATTGCCCGCCACGTGCAGGCGCCCGTCGAGGTCCCCCGCCATGATGGCCCGGGTGGTCTGCGTCATGGCGTCGACCCGGCGCAGGACCCGGCTCGCCGCGAGCCAGCCGCCGATCACCCCGAGGAGCACCACGGCGGCGACCGAGGTCCCGAAGGCCCGGCCGATCACGGCACGCAGGCGGTCGCGCTCCTCCGTGTCCCGCCCCACGAGGAGCCGGAAGCCGCCCGGCAGCGTGAAGACCCGCACGATCGCCCGGTGGGCCTCCGCGTCCGAATCGTTGCGGCCGTAGCGGGTCTCGCTCTGCCCGGGCGTCGCCAGGATCGCGGACGGCACGAAGCCGACATTCCCGACGACGTGGTCGCCACCGGCCGTCGTGACGAGGTAGAGGGAGGCTCCGGGCTCCCGCGAGCGCCGCTCGACGACGCTGATCAGTCGCCTCAGGCCGCCGGCATTGTACTGCTCCGACAGACCGTTGATCTCGGCATCGATCGTGGAGACGATCTGGTCGTCGAGCACCGTGCGGGCGTTCCAGGCGACGTAGCCGAGCGCCAGGAAAGCGCACAGGGTGAAGATCGCCAGATAGGCGAGCGACAGCTTGAACGCGGTGGTGCGGAAGAGCTTCTGGACGCGCGCCGCGCCGGTCTCGGGAGGATACGCCGCATCGGCCGGCAACCGGTTCACCCGGTCGCGCCCTCCTCGACGCGCAGGACGTAGCCGGCACCCCGTACCGTGTGGATGACCGGGGACGGAAAGCCCTTGTCGAGCTTGCCGCGCAGGCGCGAGACGTGGACGTCGATGACGTTGGTCTGCGGATCGAAATGATAGTCCCAGACGTGTTCCAGCAGCATGGTGCGCGTGACCACCTGACCGGCGTGACGCATCAGGTATTCGAGCAACCGGAACTCCCGCGGCTGCAGTGGAATCTCCCGGCCGGATCGGATCACGCGGTGCGACAGCCGATCGAGTTCGAGGTCGCCGACCCGGTAGCGGGTTTCTTCCGCGGCGCCGGACCCGACCTGGCGCCGGGCCAGGGCCTCGGTGCGCGCCAGCAGTTCCGAGAAAGCGTAGGGTTTCGGCAGGTAATCGTCGCCGCCGGCGCGCAGGCCCTTCACCCGGTCGTCGACCTGACCCAGTGCCGACAGGATCAGGACCGGGGTCGCCACCTTCTGTTCGCGCAGGGAGCGAATCAGTGACAGGCCGTCAAGCTTCGGCAGCATGCGATCGACGATCAGCACGTCGTAGGCGCCCTCGCGCGCCAGCGCATAACCGTCCAGCCCGTCATGCGCGCAGTCGGCGACGTGACCGGTCTCGCGGAACGCCTTGACCAGATAGGCCGCCGCGTCCCGGTCGTCCTCGATGATGAGCAGTCGCATGGATCCGGTCCATAGCGCGCCGCGCGGATCGGGGGAACGTGTCTCGCTCAGCATGGTCAAGCCACTCCCCTCCCCTCTCGCCGACTGAACGGGCCGGGACCGCGGGGCGCGGGTCCCGTCCCGCTCCGAAGCGACCGGTCGGACATCCCGGAGGGCGCGAGGTCCGTCAGCGGCTTCGTCCGCGCGATCCGGTGAGCGGATCGGTGGCATCGGGATCCTGGACGGGCGCGGATTACCGGAGGGTCGCGGCAAGATGACGTTCCGGCAAGGCTGGGCCGGCGCACCGAGCACAAACGCGAACAGGCCGCCCCGGGAGGGAGCGGCCTGTTCGCGTGGTACGGGTCGTAGTGAGGGAATGGTGCGGTCTCGTGCGAGCCTGCGCGTGTTGGTTGCGATGGGCGGGTCTGGCGGCGACCGACTCTCCCGTGCCTTGAGACACAGTACCATGGGCGCTGGCGTGTTTAACGGCCGAGTTCGAGATGGGATCGGGTTCTGGGCACGCCGCTCAGGCCACC
>NZ_JAKSYM010000295.1 GCF_022829545.1 Methylobacterium sp. J-030
GGCGGCGGCAGCGCCGAGGGCAACATGAACAATCCGGGCTCGGTAAAGAGCAACTCTGAGAAGTCCATGGAGAGCGGCAGCGGCTCTATGGGCACGGGTACGATGAGCACAGGTACGGGGCCTGGCACTAGCGGTGGCCCCCCCGTCAGCACACCCGGCGCGCCCGCCGGCAGCGGTTCGGGCAACGGCGCCACCGGTAGCGGCGCCGCCCCCAGCGGGAAATAAGAGCCGATCGCCCCGCGGATCCAGCCCGCGGGGCAACGTCAACGTTGGTCCAGTCTACGAAGGGTCTGCCTCCTGTCCGCGAACAGGGGGCGGGGCTCAGCGCCCTTTCTTGTAGAGCTTGCTGGCGATCTCGAAGATCTCCTCCGGGGCGTAGTCCGGTGCGAACGCACCATAGTTGCCGTCGAGTTCCGGGATCTTGCCGCCCTCCGGATAGCCGTTGACTACCTCTAGGTTACCCGGCGGATCGCCAGGCAGCGCCACCTCGTCATTCGACCACACGCCAGCCGCCTCCTGATAGTCCGCCTCGCTGAACGTGTAGAGGCGCCGGTGCTTGCCCTCGTCGAGGTACTTCTGACACTC
>NZ_JAKSYM010000298.1 GCF_022829545.1 Methylobacterium sp. J-030
ACCAGCGGCATCACCACCTCCATCACGTGCTCGACCATGATCACGGTCACGCCCGTGGCCGCCACGCGCCGGATCAGCGCGACGCCGGCCTTGGCCTCGGAGGGCGTGAGGCCGGTGAGCACCTCGTCGAGGAGGAGCAGGCTCGGGCCGGTGGCAAGGGCGCGGGCCACCTCCAGGCGGCGCTTCTCGGGGGGCGTCAGCTCGCCGGCCACCGCCTCGGCGCGGTGGGTCAGTTCGACGCGCTCCAGGGTGTCCAGGGCGGCGCGGCGGGCGGACGCGGCGGTGCGGTGGTGGGCGAGCGCGCCGACCGTGACGTTCTCCAGGACGTTCATCGAGTCGAAGGAGCGCGGCACCTGGAAGGTGCGCGCGATGCCCCGGCGGCAGCGCTCGGCTGGCGGCAATCGGGTGATGTCGGCCCCCGCGAACAGGATGCGCCCCTTGCTCGGGCGGTAGACGCCCGAGATCAGATTGAACAGGGTCGACTTGCCGGCCCCGTTCGGACCGATCAGCCCCAGGATCTCGCCGCGGCGCACGTCGAGGGTCACGTCGCGGTTGGCGACGAGGCCGCCGAAGGCCAGCGTCACGTCGTCGACGCGCAGGATCGGGTCGTTCGAGTCCGCGCTCACGGGGTCACTCTGTCTCGTTGCGCGCGGCGCGCGTCGGCTTGAACAGGCTGAGCACGCCCTCGGGGCGGGCGATCGCCACGACCATCACAAGGCCGCCGTAGAAAATCAGATCGATGCCGCTGCCGGTGCCGCCCAGGTAGGAGCGGCTGATCTCGGTGATCGGGATAAGGATCGCCGCCCCCACCAGCGCGCCCCACAGGGTCCCGACGCCGCCCAGCACGGCGGGCAGCGCGAAGAGCAGCGAGAAGCGGAAGCTCATCACGCTCTCGGGATCGATGTAGGAGACGTAGGCCGCGTAGAGCCCGCCGCCGAACGCCGTGAAGAAGGCCGAGATCGCCGCCGCCGCCATCTTGGACCGGAACACCTCGACCCCGAGGCTCTGGGCGGCCACCGGGTCGTCCTTGACCGCGCGCCAGCCGTAGCCCCACCGGGATTCGGCGACCACGAAGGTGACGAGCCACGTCGCGACGAACAGGCCGAGGGCCAGATGGGCGTACGGGATCTTGTCCCGGGCGAACTGGAGGGTCGCCCAGCTATCCGGATTGAACGGCCACTGCACGCCCATCGCCCCACCCACGAAGTCCCAGTTCTGCACGAGCAGCAGCCCGGCCTCGGCGATGACGATGGTGGCGATCGAGAAGTAATGGCCGCCGAGGCGGAAGCAGGGCCAGCCGATGGCGAGGGCCACCAAGGCGGCGAGCACTGCGCCGAGCCCGAGTCCCACCCACGGCGACACGCCGTAAGTCAAGAACAAGATGCTGGTGGCGTAGGCGCCGATGCCGAAATACAGGGCGTGGCCGAGGGAGATCTGCCCACAATAGCCGCCCAGGATGTTCCAGCTCTGCGACAGGGCCGCGTAGAGCAGGGTGAGGACCAGCACGTTCTGCAGGTAGACGTCCCGGATCGCGTAGGGCAGCGCGGCGAGGCCGGCGAAGACCAGCGCGCCGACGTAGAGGCTGCGGCGGCGCTTGGCCGCGAAGCGCCGGTCAGCCTCATCCAGGCTCGGGGAGATTGCCGGAGCGGCGATCAGCGACGTGCCGGTCATGTCAGAGCCTCCCGAACAGGCCCTGGGGCCGCACAAGAACCACGAGGAGGTAGAGGGCGTAGACGCCCACCGACTTCAGGGAGGGCGGCAGAACCAGCGTCGTCGCCGCCTCGACCAACCCGACGATCAGGCCCGCGGCCAGCGCGCCGAAGACGCTGCCGAAGCCGCCGAGCGCCACCGTGACGTAGGCGATCAGCGCGAAGGCGCCCCCGACGCCGGGATGGATGTAGTAGAACACGGTCAGCACGGCGCCCGCGAGGCCGATGAGCGCCGCACCGAGCCCCCAGCCGAGGGCGAAGATCCGGTTGCGGTCGATGCCGACCAGGGCGACGGCGCCCTGATCCTCGCGCGTTGCTTCCAGGGCCCGGCCGAAATCGGTCCGCGTCATCAGGAGGAACAGGCCGCCGAAGGCCGCGAGCGAGACGAGAGCTCCGAACACCTGCGGCCAGGGCAGGTATACGCCACCGAGGTCGAGGGTCTTCCCGCCGAGCCAGGACACCTGGAGGCTGCGGTAGTCCGGGGTGAACAGGTACTGCGCGACGCCCTGGAGCAGGATCGCCAGGCCGAAGGTCGCGAAGATCTGCACCATGCCCTGGTTGGCCTTGGCCCGCATCGCGAAGCGGACCACGCCGAGGTAGACGGTGCCGCCGAGGACGAACATCAGCGCGGCGACGAGCGGCATCAGCACGATCGGGTCCAGCCCGGACACGACAACGAGCCCGAAGGTCGCGTACATCGCCAGCATCAGGAATTCGCCGTGGGCGAAGTTGACCACATCCATCAGGCCGAAGATCAGCGACAGGCCGACCGCGACGAGGCCGTAGATCAGCCCGGTGAGCAACCCGCTCGCCAGCACCTGCACGAGGGCTTGCATCGTCATCGGCATGATCCCGCGCAGGTCCGAGGGAGGGAGGGTCGTGGGCCGATCGGCTTCACGCCCGGGCGCGACCCGGGCGGTCAGGCGTTCATCGGCCAGATCGCCGGGGCGACGGCGGCCGATTCGGGAAACACCGTCACGAACGTGGTGCCGACATACTGGATCAGGACCGGCGTCGCGTCGGGGTTCTGGCCCCCCGCGTCGAAGATCACTTTCTTCCAGGGCATGATCGTGCGCGTGCCGGGTATGTCGGTGGCCGCGAGCGCCGCGCGCAGCTTGGCACCGTCGGTGGAACCGGCCCGGTTGAGGGCATCGGCCAGCACGAGCATCGCCGTGAACTGGCGCGACGTGTTGTCGTTCAGGTCCCGATCGGCGCGCTTCCTGTACATCGCGTTGACGATGCCGACCGAGGGACGCTTGGCGGCGAGGTCGAGGGAGAAGCTCGCACGCGAGATCAGGCCCTGGAGCTTGTCGCCGACTGCGTCGTACACGGATTTCTCGGAGAAACCCGCCGCCTGGGCGATGATGGCCTTCGGCTTGTAGCCGAGTTCGCCCATCGTCTTGGTGAGCAGGATGGCGTCGTTGGTGTAGCAGGTCGGCAGCAGCACGTCGGCGCCCGCGGACTTGAGCGCCTGCACCTCGGCGGTCAGCGAGGGCGAGTTGCTCTTGTACTTCACGTCCGCGGCGATCTTGTAGCCGCGCTCGTTCGCGAGCTTGCGCTGCACGTTGGACGAGTCGATGCCGTAGATCGTGTCCTCGTAGAACAGGGAGACCGAGTCGATCATCTTGCCCTGCTTGCGCAGGCCGTCCATGAAATCGAACATCGCTGCCGAGAACATCTCGTCGTTGGCGGCCGGCCGGAAGAAGTACTTCAGGTTCCGGCGGCTCAGGCTCGGCGAGGAGGAATCGGCACAGACGAAGGGCACGCCGTAGCGCTCGCACACCGCGCTCACGGTGGCCGAGACGCTGGACTGGTAGGCGCCGACGATCGCGATGACCTTGTCCTGGGTGATTAGGCGCTCCGCCTCGGCGCGGCCCTTCTGCGGGTCGCCCTGGTGGTCGGCGATCACGAGGCGGATCTTGGCGCCGCCGAGCCCTTCGAGGCCGGCGCCTTTGGCGGCGGGCAGGTCGAGGTCGTGGCTCTCGTTGATCACGTCGAGCGCCGTCTCGAAGGCGCGGCGGGCATCGACGCCGTTCTGGGCGCTGGCGCCGGACAGGGCGTAGAGCACGCCGACCACCACCTCGTCGGCGGCCGTCGCGCGCTGGGACCGGAGGCCCGCGAGCGCCAGGGCGCCAGCGGCCAGAATTTCGCGACGGCGCAGCATGGGGCGTTCTCCAAAAGGGACGGGCGCCGGAATGCGGGATTCACGCCATCGCGAATTCGGCGTTGAGCCGATCGGTGATCAGCATGCAGCCCGGCGCGTGGGTGATCGCGAAATCCGGGCGGGCCGACGCGATCACCGATTGGGGGGTGACGCCGCAGGCCCAGAACACCGGGATCTCGTCGTCGCCGATCCGCACCGAGTCGCCGTAATCGGGGGCGCCG
>NZ_JAKSYM010000301.1 GCF_022829545.1 Methylobacterium sp. J-030
GCCACAAGCCGCCGCAAGCCAGCGCTCTCACGCTCAAGATCGTTCGTCTTCCTGGCCTGATCGAGCTTCAGACCACCGCATTCCGTGCGCCAGCGGTAGTAACTCTGCCCGGAGATCTCCGCCTCCCTGCCTGCAAGGGCCAAACTCTTGCCCTGGGCGGTCTGCACCGCGATCTGGCGCCGCTCGAGCACGACCTGCTCCGCGTTCGTCGTCTGACCGCGCCGCAGGTCCAACGCCTTTGGTCCTGGCTGATCCTCGCAATCAGCCCGGTCCAAAGCCGACCGGTCAGGCCACGGGTTCGTCAGCGTTCCTTGTGCTGCGCGCTGTGCGAGCAGTTCAGACTGTGTCGGACCTTGCTCGAATCGATCGTCCTCAGCGATCGCGCCGGGCCAGCTCCTGGCGCACTTGCTCTTTTACGGCATCGCGCACGGCTGGACTCTGAAGCTTACGTCGAAGACTTTCTTTCGTGTGCCCTTCGAATGCCAGCGCCGCCGTGTCATCCCAAGGATGGATTGCGCCAGCATCCTAAACCCCCACTCAAGGGCTGCTACCGCACCACAAAGCGACAGACCAGAACCGAGGGACGGCACGACGCCAGGAGGCGGCTGGTTTATTCTACGGCACCTCTGCGCCGGCCCGTATTGTGTATCCCTCGCGCAACCCAAAGCGGGGAGACGCCGCCCCAAGCGCACAGCGCCAGACGGCCGACCAATGTCGGCTTTCGGGAAACGCCGACGATGGTCCGCATGGCTGAACTGGGTCG
>NZ_JAKSYM010000304.1 GCF_022829545.1 Methylobacterium sp. J-030
AAGTCATCCGGCGCAATGCGCGTGGAGACGCAGATCCGGCGAATGCGTAGCTGAAGCTGTTCGGGACAAGCTTACACTGGCGGCGAAGCCGGGCTGCACGTCTGCTTCCGGGCGAAGAACGGGCGAGAATATCCGTCCGACACGGGTCGCCAGCGGAACGTCCGCATATGCCCGCTCTCCGCACCTTCGGTTCGGGTCTCTTATCGCCTCGTCGGCATTGGCCGGCGAGGAGATAGACGATGGGACACTCAGCTCACGATCCGGCAACGAAAGGGCGGCCGGCCTGGAACGCTGGTCGCAAGCTCGGGGCTAAACGAGCCCTCAAACCTCAGCAGGTCTGGGCCATCCGGTTCTGGCTCGACCGCGAACGACGCATGCGCGATCGCGCGATGTTCGACCTGGCCATCGACAGCAAGCTTCGCGGCTGCGACCTCGTCAAGCTCAAGATCAGCGACCTCGTCAGCGGGGGTCGCGTTCGTAGCCGCGCCATCGTCAACCAGCGCAAGACCGGTCGACCCGTGCAGTTCGAGTTGCTCGAACCTGCCCGCACCAGCATCTTGGCATGGTTGGAGGCCCGGGGTGGAACGCTCGACGACTATGCGTTCCCCAGCAGGCTCGACGGCGTCACGCACATCAGCACCCGGCAGTACGCGCGCCTGGTCGATGAGTGGGTCGCGGGCATCGGGCTACGAAGTGAGGACTACGGGACCCATTCCTTGCGCCGAACGAAGGCGTCGTTGATCTACAAGCGGACTGGCAACCTGCGTGCCGTTCAGATCCTACTCGGCCATACGAAGATCGAGAGCACGGTCCGGTATCTCGGGGTCGATGTGGAGGATGCTCTCACGCTGGCCGAAGGGACAGAGATCTGAGCGTTCGGCCCCTCGGCTTCTGCGTCGAGGGGCTTCGAAACCAGCCGGGCGGATATGCGCCCATCTCGGTCATTCAAGGAGCCGCGGTCGCTCCTCAATAGCGGACGTCCACCACGACGGCTGCAGGGGCCCGTTCGCATAAGGGTACGATACTGTTGGCGAAATCACCGGTCATGCAGCGAGGGTGGCAAAGCGTGAGGTGCGCGTCGTGGCGAGTGGGCGCCGGGTGAACCACGCAGCGAGCCTGTCGAGGTTGAGTGCCGTGGCGATGGCAACGCTCTGCAGGCTCGAGCTTTCGCATAAAGCGACATGTTATCGACGGCGACCACGCAGCCATTGGCGTGCCCCAACATTTAAGTTCCCGCGTGAGAACAATAATTATAAATCTGATACCGGCGCCATGATTTGATAGAGTCGCATCGATATAATTATGCTTGCTTTGAGATGTTCAACTCTGACAGGAGCATGGATGCAGCCATGCCGAATGACCTCCCGCGAGGCCGAGTCACTTTTCGTGGCCGCGGACTGGCCTTTATCTCCGGCACACGAATTGTCGTAAAAAGCTGTCCGCTTTGTTCGCAATGGAATGCACCAAAGGCGGCCGATAGGGGCGTATGCTGCTGGTGCGCCTACATCCCCTCATGCGAGGACCTGGAGCCCGCCGTACAGTTCGCGCGTCCCTGATCTGCTCCACGGTGCGCCAATTCTCGCATAACAAGACTACCCCGAACGTCGTTGCGTCCCGTCTATCGCCGTGCGGAACGGCACCAAGCCCCGCCATCCGGT
>NZ_JAKSYM010000308.1 GCF_022829545.1 Methylobacterium sp. J-030
CTTCAATCCCAGCGGCCGGGCCAAACCCGATTGCCCTCAGAGCGACGCGCTGGCTCCAAAGACAGGGCCCTTTGGTGCGTAGCCGCGTGGGCACAGTCGCAGCTGAGGCCCGCTCCCATTCCCCCCGAGGGGCGGGCCTCAAGTCTTCATCCCCTCAGCCTACCGAACAAAGAAAAGGCCACCCCTGCGAGGGAGCGGCCCGAAGTCTAGGGAGGAAACGCCCTTGGAAGGGCAGCCGGACCGCGACGCCATCGCCGTCCCGCATTGCAAACCTAGACCGCCGCACCGCAACAGACAACCACCTGAGGGTTGCAGGCTGCTACTTTGGAAAGCGGCCGAGCCGTCGAGGTATGCTTCCACACTATAGCGCAACATGTTGGCCGTGGGCCGGCGCTCGCGGTCTCCAGCCCCGCCGCATCGCGCCGACCCTCACGCGACCGCCCGGCCAAGGCGTCACGGGCGAGCCCCGGTGAACTGGACCGGATGCGCCTGTCGTCGCGTGCTTGCCCGCGCCGGGCCGTGTGGCGTCGCGAACACCTCGGGCACGTATGCGGGAAAGATGGACCGTGTAGCAGCCGGGCGTAGCGATGTCGCTATGAGCCTTGTATGCGGGCTAGGGCAGTCCCTGCACTCTCGGCCAATGCCTCTAGCCGATAGACCGTGCCCGGATCGATGGTGACAAAGCTACACCAATACGCCCCGAGAGCCGCCACGGGTTCGGGGGAGCCAATCGGCACCATCACAAGGCTGCGCATCGAGGTATGATGGTAGGCTGCAGCGGGCAGACGCGGATCGGCCTCAATATCCGGTACAATCGCGGTCTGGTTGTTGAGCATCGCCCAACCTGAGATACATGTATCCAGTGGAAAGCGTTTCCCGCGCCATAAGTAGCCAATCGCGTCCTCGGCGACGTAGTGGCAGCAGTCGCCTTCCCGCAGCACGACAGCGATGCTATCGGAGCCCGCGATCTGCCGCGCTGTATCACGCAGAATCGTCACGATTTCGTCCAGCGAATGCGAAGCTTCAAGCCTGCGACTAACCTGGACGAGCGGTTGATCAGACTCGAGACGATCCTCTGACATCCGCTCAAGCTACAGGATCAGTCCTCAGCGGTCCACGCGCCGCATCACTGACACGCCGTAGCGGCAGCGATAACCTTAAGCCACATCATCCGCAACTTCGGCTATCCGCAGCGACCAGGCGACATGCCCGTCCGCGTTGATGAGGTAGATCGCGTTCGCCTTGAGGCCGGCCATATCCAACTCAGTGGCTTTGGCTTGAGCGACGGCGTCAGCGACATCCTTGGCCGTGATCGTCTCCTCGTACACCGGCGTGCTCAGCAAACCATCGGGTGCCCGGTAGGCTGCGCAGAGGCGATAGTTTCGCATCGTTCGTCAAATCGTCCAGCGACATGTGCTCAAGACATAGCGCCGCCCCGCTTCGCCGGACCCGCGGCAGAATCGCGCCTGCTCACGACGTCAGCCCGAACCGCTGCCCCTCGGCAGCCCTTCTTCGGTTCCGCATCCACAACTTGCCTCTGTGGATCTCCCTTATCCGTGGGGTGAATCGGTTTGCACCCTATGCTGCCGAGCAGAGCCGGGGCCGCGGACCACCCTCCCCTGCGGAGCCATTGCAGCCACTCCCGGCTTATGATCCGCACCACGTTCGGATCCGACTTCCGGCCCTGGTGGCGCCGCTCCTGAATGGTCAGCAGCCCGTCGCCCTCGGCCAGCCGGATCGCGGCCTGAGCTAGCCGACGGCAGACGCCCGCCCGCGCCGCGATGGCGTCGATGCACAGCCCGCAGGCCCCGTTCCGAGCCATCTCGTCGCCCACGATGCGCAAGACCGCGAGCTGCCCGGTGGTGAACCTGCTCGCCAGGGCGGGAGGCATCGGGCCGGAGCAAGCCAATCGGCGGCGGCGCTCGATCGCCACGGATCGCTCAGGAGCCCGCTGGAGGCGCTTGGACGGGAACAGCGTCGCACGGCCGAGCGGAATACCGACGGGCGTCACGGCCTCTCTAATCGCATTCCTGCGGGTGTGCAGCGCCTCGGCTAGGCCCTGCGCTTCGTCATCGGTCACGGCCTCGGCGGCGTGGGCCTGCCAGATGGTGCGCGACAGGTCGTCGAGCTGCGCGAGCGTGCGCGCGCCCTCGATCGCCGACCGCATGGTGGCGTGAAACATCGATCCCGGTCCCTCACGGGCCGCGGCTAGGGTCCAGGCAAAGCCTCACCGTTGACGGCAACGGGTTCCGCCTTGACTCCCGGGGGGAGATCTGGCTCGTCAGAGGAAGTGACTCGGCCCTCACAGGCCCCCGGAATTGCAGCAGGCTCCCCTTTGGCGCCGGGCTCCTGTTGGCTTTTCAGGGTCTATGGCGCGGGGATGGTCTCCTGAATGGTGGCCGCGACTCGCTAGTGCGGGCGCGACCGTGACCGCCCATGTCGGCCGGAGCGCACGGTTAAGTCAACGCTGAGGCGGCAATGACCCAGCTTGAGAGCATTGAGCGCGATATCGTCA
>NZ_JAKSYM010000310.1 GCF_022829545.1 Methylobacterium sp. J-030
TCGACAAGGACGGCAACTGGGTCGACTCCTACGGCAGCTACGGCACCGAGCCGGGTCAGTTTCGCACCCTGCACTCGATCGCCTCGGACGCGAACGACAACATCTACATCGCCGACCGTGGCAACGCCCGCATCCAGGTGATGGACACCGGTGGCCATATCCAGCGGATCATCAAGATCGACGTGCCGTTCGACTATGACAAGGCGCGCGCCATCATCCGCGGCAAACCGGCCAAGGACCGCTCCACGGTCGACCTTTTCACGCCGGGCGCGCCCTGGGCACTGTGCATCACGCCTGGGCCCAAGCAGGTGCTCTTCGTCGCCGACGCCTTCCCGGGCCGGATCTACAAGCTGTCGCTCGACGGCAAGGTGCTGGGCGTGCTCGGCGAGACGGGCAAGCAGCTCAAGCAGTTCGGTTGGATCCACGAGATCGCCTGCCCGTCAGAGCACGAGATCTATGTCGGCGAACTGCTGAACTGGCGCCCGCAGAAGCTGGTTCTGCACCCCTGATATGCCTGTTCGGGCGCTCTGCGGCCCTGCCGCCGAAAAGCGGCCCCTCTCGAATACACCTGTTCGGTCGCGCGGTTCTGTTTCACCGAGCGCCCAGATCCGACCTGCTCAGGGTATGCTTCGAGTCGTAAGTGGGTCTTTGAGCGACGTCCGCTCTTCCGGTTTCCTATCCGGGAGTGGACGGGCCGAAATCGGGCATCTGCCGCCAAGCCTCGCTCGCCCCAACGTCTCAGAGGGGCGGAAAGCGGTCGGATCGCTTTCGAGCGGCAGTTTATGAGAGCGTACGTGGTCACTGCACCCGCTCGCGCCCGTTCATCGGACGCTCGGATCTTCCGCTTGGAGGCGCTCGACCATCGCCGGTGCCGCTGACGACCTGACGCACATCAAGCGTGTGATATGGACAACCCCGCGAGAAGCGGCGCGTACGTTGCGAGCTTGCGGGACACGAATTCCGTGAAGAGCCGCACGCGCTTGGTCCTGCGAGCCTCCCCCTGCGTGAGCAGCCAGAGCGTTCCGTACAGGTGCAGTTCAGTGCCTGGGACCCTGACCAGGAGAGGATCGGCATCGCCGACGAAGCACGGCAGTGTCGTCATCCCGAGCCCCTGCCGGACCGCCGCGACCTGCGCCTCGGCACCTGAGACCCTGAACGGAACCTCGGCGGTTCGGATCCCGCCGGCGTCGGCCCAGTCCGGTACCCCGTGCGCGCTGATGACGATCCACCGCGCGGGATCGGGCGCGCCCGCACGCCATCCGGCGAGGCGGTTTTGGGACATGTAGACGCCACCGAACACCTCTGGTCCCTTCAGGCCGTGAAGGTTGAGCGGAAGGGTCTTGCGGTCGTAGACCACGCGGATCGCGACGTCGGCTTCCCGATTGGTGAGGTTCGCCAGCTCACCCGACGACGAGAGGTCCATCTCGATGTCCGGATGCAGGCGCGCGAACTCAGCGAAGTCCGACATGAGCAGATGGGTGGCGAGGGGCGGCGCCAGCGTCACCCGCAGGAGCCCGCGCACGCCCTGATCGCGCCCGAAGACCTGTGCCTCCAACTGGTGGGCGGTCACTTCTATCCGCTCAGCGAGTTCGAGAACCTCCTCGCCTGCACCTGTGATGCGGTAGCCCGCAGGCAGCTTCTCGAACAGCTGCACCCCGAGCCGTTCCTCAAGCTGAGCGACGCGTCGCAGAACGGTCGCGTGGTTCACCCCGAGGTGCGCCGCAGCGCCCCGCACGGAGCCTCCGCGCGCGACGGCGAGGAAGTAACGAACATCATCCCAGTCGAACATGGTGCGATCCAGCACCAAGTGGCGCCTGTTCGCAAGGCTCGCAACCAGCACGTCGGACATGGGCCTGGAAGCTTGCCCAGGTTCAGATCGCCGATAGCGGATCTTCACACGCGGCGGACATCAAACCCCACGATCGGCGTCGGCCTGCGCGCCGGATCGATTTCGCACCACCGCTGTGCGCACTTCCGTACTCAACGTCTCCCCAAGGCGGACGCATGTTCGGGCGTCGGGGGCTTCCCGAGACAGTCAAGGACGGAGCCTGAACGTGGGAAAGCTTGAGGGTAAGGTCGCGGTCATCACGGGTGGCGCGACCGGTATCGGCCGTGCCGCAGCGAAGCGCTTCATCGAGGAAGGGGCCTTCGTCTTCATCTTCGGCCGCCGGCAGGACGCGCTCGACGCCGCCGTGGTCGAGCTTGGGCCCGATGCCCGCGCGGTGAGGGGCTCAGTCGCCGTCGAGGCGGACCTCGACCGGCTCTACGCGGTGGTGAGGGCCGAGCGCGGGACCCTCGACGTCGTCTTCGCCAATGCCGGTAGGGGCAGCAGGCTCAAGCTCGGCGAGATCACCGCCCAGCACATCGACGCGACCTTCGACACCAACGTGAAGGGCACGATCCTCACGGTTCAGAAGGCGCTGCCGTTGATGGGCCCGGGCGGTTCGATCATCCTGACCGGGTCGAGCGCCGGCACCACAGGTGCCCCGGCGATGAGCGCCTACAGCGCGAGCAAGGCGGCGGTGCGCAACCTCGCACGGTCCTGGGCGGAAGACCTGAAGGGCACCGGCATCCGGGTCAACGTGCTGTCGCCCGGGGCGACGGCGACCGAGCTTGCCAAGGCGGCGCTCGGCGAAGAGGGCCAGAAGGTCTTCGCGTCGATGACCCCGCTCCAGCGCATGGCCGACCCGGCAGAGATCGGGGCGGCGGCCGCCTTCCTCGCTTCGGCGGACAGCAGCTTCATGACCGCCAGCGAGGTCGCGGTCGACGGCGGCCTGGCACAGCTCTGACGCACGTCCCAGCTGACGCCACAAACAAGGTGAAAGACATGAGTTACGCGATCATCGGCTTCGGCAAGATCGGCCAAGCCTTGGCCAAGGCATACGCCCGCAACGGCATCGCGGTCTCCGTCGCGACCACGCGCAATCCCGAAAGTTTCGCATCCGATGCCGCCGCCATCGGGTCCGGGGTCGTCCCCGTGACGCTGGCGGAGGCCGTCGAGGCGGACGTCATCTTCCTGGCGGTCCGCTTCGAGGCACACCCGGACGTCGCGAAGGCGCTCCCCGATTGGCAGGGGAAGACCATCGTCGACGTGACCAACACCCGCGTTCCCCCTGAGGAGCTAGGCGGGCGGCCTTCCTCCAGCGTCGTCGCGCAGGCCTTCACCGGAGCGCGACTGGTCAAGGGGTTCAACCATCTGGGCGCTGGGGTGCTCGGACAGGACCCGGGCGCACATGGCGGCAGGAGGGTCGTGTTCCTGGCGAGCGACGACGAGGACGCTGCGACAGAGGTCGGCGAACTCACGGAAAGGCTCGGCTTCGCGCCGATCAAGCTTGGATCCCTCTCCGAGGGCGGGCTCCTCGTGCAGGCCCGCGGCCCGACCTGGGGGCGGTTGATCTTCAAGGACCTCGTCAGCTTCGAAAGTTGAATTCGAACCGCCTTTTGGGTGCCGTCTCACCGACGGGAGCGCGACGCAGGACATCGGCTCGCATGAGGTGGAGCGTCCCCTCCGCGGCGGGAGGGTGGAGTGTGATCGCCCTCCCGCCATGCCTACCGAACAATCGATGCATGACCGCTTTCCGGACACTTGAAAGGCCGTCGGAACGGCTGCCGTGGGTCGTTGGGAGGCCGTCTACTTTCCCTGCTGCCACCCCCGAAAGCGGACCGGCAGCTTTCGGCCAGCATCAGCTGCCGCAGACCGCCTGTTGGCATCTCAGATGGGTGGTTTTCCGCCGGTCTGCTTTCGGACAGTAATGATAGAAGCGGACATCGCCTCCGTGCCCGCTCACGACCCAAGTCGGACGGATATTCTCGCCCGTTCTTCGCCCGGAAGCAGACGTGCAGCCCGGCTTCGCCGCCAGTGTAAGCTTGTCCCGAACAGCTTCAGCTACGCATTCGCCGGATCTGCGTCTCCACGCGCATTGCGCCGGATGACTT
>NZ_JAKSYM010000312.1 GCF_022829545.1 Methylobacterium sp. J-030
GCCATCGCCCGGGACATCGCCCGGGCGCATGGCGGCGACATCACGCTGCAGGACAGCCCGCTCGGCGGCCTGCGGGCCACGGTCCGGGTCCCGGCCTGAGCCGGTTCGGCCCGGAATCCCGGGTTACGCAAGGTCTCGACCCGAGGCGGAGCGGCTGGCGCTGGACGAGACGATCGCCGCGTTGGGGCCGCAGCCGGCCACCCTCCATTGAGATCACGGTGGCGGTGCTCGTCGCCGCCTCCCTCGCCGCTCGCCGTGCGGACCTACGGACTCACCCAGGAGAAGGGATCGACCATGACCAACGTCACCAAGCTGCCGACCGCCATGGACCGGGCCGAGGCCCTGAAGGCTAAAGCACTGA
>NZ_JAKSYM010000317.1 GCF_022829545.1 Methylobacterium sp. J-030
CCCTTCCAATGCGGCTCCGAGCAGGTTACAACCGGTACACGACAAAAGACCAGGAAGGTTTCGAAGCGGATCTCCAATCTAACGCCGCATCCTGAGGTGCCGGCGCGCAGCTCAGGCCTCGAAGGCGTCCGCCAGCCCGCCTCCCAATCCCTGGAGCCCTCCTTCGAGGCCAGCTGACGCGTTCACCTCATGATGAGGGGGTTGGGTGGGATCAATGGATTGCCCTGCAACGAGTTGCTGTCGTGTATCGTGCGCGTTACAATCGTGCGCGTCCATACCAGAGCTTTGAGCAGCACACGAA
>NZ_JAKSYM010000320.1 GCF_022829545.1 Methylobacterium sp. J-030
GGCCTGCTCGGCGTCACCCTGCCGGAGGAATACGGCTGCGCCGGCGCCTCCTACGTGGCCTACGGGCTCGTGGCGCGGGCGGTGGAGGCGGTGGATTCCGGCTACCGCTCGATGATGAGCGTGCAATCCTCCCTCGTGATGTACCCGATCCACGCCTACGGCTCGGAGGCGCAGCGCCAGAAATTCCTGCCGAAGCTCGCCTCGGGGGAATGGATCGGCTGCTTCGGCCTGACCGAGCCCGATGCCGGATCAGACCCCGCCGGGATGAAGACCAAGGCGGAGAAGATCGACGGCGGCTACCGGATCTCGGGCGCCAAGATGTGGATCTCGAACGCGCCCTTCGCGGACGTGTTCGTCGTCTGGGCGAAGTCCGCGGCGCATGACGACGCGATCCGCGGCTTCATCCTCGAGAAGGGCATGAGGGGTCTCTCCGCGCCGACGCTGAAGGGCAAGCTGTCCCTGCGCGCCTCCACCACGGGCGAGATCGTCATGGAGGGCGTCGAGGTCGGCGAGGACGCGCTGCTGCCGAACGTGTCCGGCCTGAAGGGGCCGTTCGGCTGCCTCAACCGGGCGCGCTACGGCATCTCGTGGGGGGCGCTGGGCGCCGCCGAGGATTGCTGGCACCGGGCGCGCACCTACACCCTCGAGCGCAAGCAGTTCGGTCGCCCCCTGGCGCAGACGCAACTGGTCCAGAAAAAGCTCGCCGACATGCAGACCGAGATCGCACTCGGCCTTCAGGCCTCGCTCCGGGTCGGGCGGCTGATGGACGAGGGCAGGATGGCCCCGGAGATGATCAGCCTGGTCAAGCGCAACAATTGCGGCAAGGCCCTCGACATCGCCCGTACCGCCCGCGACATGCACGGCGGCAACGGCATCATGGGCGAGTACCATGTGATGCGCCACGCCCAGAACCTCGAGACGGTCAACACCTACGAGGGCACGCACGACGTCCA
>NZ_JAKSYM010000351.1 GCF_022829545.1 Methylobacterium sp. J-030
GGGTCGAAGCCACGGGCTTGATGAACGCCATCCGACAGCCGCTTGCATCGTTCGTAGCGCGGAACATCACGGTCTCGTAGCTCTACGCTGCGTCTGCTTTCGGCGCCTGCGCCTCGAAAGCAGAACTTCGCAAAACCACCCACAGCGGTCCTTCCGGTAGCGACCCAACCCAGCCGCCGGAAGCGCTGTTGGCGTTTCCACGAAGCGGACGTCCGTCAGCCGCTCGGCAACTTCACCTCGGGGTGGGGAGCGGACTTCAGCCCTTCGCCCCAAAGCAGACCCCGAGGGTGCCGCAGTTCACCGCTTGCCAGCGGCAGCCAAGCTCGTCCGTTCCACAATCTCGACCGCACCGCGACGTAGCTCGATCAAACCCGCCTCGGCCCATTGCGCCAGGATGCGGCTCACGACCTCTCGCACGCTGCCGACGTCGTCCGCGAGCTTCTGATGGGTCACGGCGACGACACCCCGTGGATCGGCCTCGGCCAGAAGGCGCTGGGCGAGACGCCGCTTGAGCGGCGCAAACGCGACCTCGTCGATCAGCGTGAACAGGCCGGACATCAGCCGCGTGTAGTCGTCCATGACGAAGCTGCGGAAGGCGGCACTCTCGCCCATCAGATGCTGGAACGTGCTCACCGGCAGCGCCGCCAGTTCGGTGCGCTCCTCGGCCACGCTCTGCGCCGGGAAGGTGCCGCCCGACAGGAGGCACTGCGTGGTCAGGGCACAGGTGCCGCCTGGGCCGACCTTGTAGATCAACACCTCGCGCCCGCCCTCCGACATGCGGAAGATCCGCGTCCGGCCCTCCAGGCACATCAGATAGTTGGCGCATTCGCCATCTAGGTCGTAGGCGATGGCGCCTTGGTTCAGCACCGGGAAGTGCACGGTTCCGCGTGCGATCTGGAGATGCGCCGGGCTGAGCGCTTGAAGCAGCGGAAACCGGTCGATCCATCGCTCGACCTTCTGGGCATCCGTCATGGCTGGCTTCGTCCCCCCGGCCATGACGACGGGCTGATCGTCCGGCTCACATTGCGCTTTTCTCCCGGCGCGCCCGACTTGTGTGACCTGGGTCACCGACCGGGTGCAGCGATCCGGCATAGCATCGCGACACAACGAACACGATACGGGTGCCACCCATGTGCAGCCCCGCCGGGAGTGAACCGATGCGCCGCCTCGCCCTCAGCTTCATGCTGGCCGCCCTCGCCGCCAGTCCGGCCGCCGCCGAACAGGATCTGTTGCTCGGGGCCGACATGACCTCGCCCGCTATGACCAAGGCCGAGATGAGCCGTGCCGACGTCGAAGCGATGATCAAGGCCGCCGACGGCAAGCCCGTCGATCTGCACGACAAGTCCCTGTCGGGCCTCGATCTCTCCGGGCTGAACCTGCGAGGCGTCAACTTGCGGACCGCGCGCCTGAACAAGGCCAACCTGCGCGGCACCGATCTCAGCGGCGCGAACCTCGAACAGGCGTGGTTCCTGAAGGCCGACCTATCCGGCGCCAAGCTCGCGGACGCGAAGATGTTCGGCATCACCGCCCGGGACGCCGACTTCAGCGGCGCTGACCTCAGCCGGTCCATGCCGATCGGCGACTTCAAGGGCGCCAAAATGAGCGGCGCGACGTTGGTCGACCTCAAGGGCGGCGCCGACATCAAGAACCAGTCGATGGGCCTGATGCGGGCGGTGTTCACCTCGGTGAACTTATCGGGCGCAAATCTGAAGGGTGCCAATCTCGGGCGATCGCGCCTGGAATACGCCGATCTCAAGGATGCGAACCTCACGGACGTCGTGCTGATGGGCTCGGACTTGTCCGGGGCGAACCTGACTGGCGCCACGGTGGCGGGCGCGGACTTCAAGAACGTCGACGTCAGCGGTGCCCGGCTTATCGACCTCAAGGGTCAGTCCGAGGCCAAGGACTGGGCCGAGCGCGTGAACGTCGACCGCGCCATCACTCAGGCGTCGAACTAACCTTCGTTTCCTCGCCCCAAACCCAATCACGGAGATCCATGCTCATGACGACCCGCCGCATCCTGCTCGCCGCCTTCGCCGTCGCCCCCATGCTGTTCGGCACTGGTGCGATCGCCGCCGAGATGACCTACACACCCGCCGCGTTCGAGGCAGCTCAGAAGGCGGGCAAGCCGATCCTCGTGCACATCACCGCCCCGTGGTGCACCACCTGCGCGGCGCAGAAGCCGATCCTCTCGAAGCTAGAGGCCGAGCCCAAGTTCAAGGACCTCCAGGTGTTCGATGTCGATTTCGACAGTCGTAAGAACGTGGTGAAGCAATTCGGCGCGACGATGCAGAGCACGCTCATCACCTATAAGGGCTCCAAGGAGACCGGGCGCTCGGCAGGCGAGACCAAGCCCGAGGCGATCGCGTCGCTCCTCGACAAGGCGATCTGAGCCGTCATGATCACGAGCCTGGGCCTCGCCTTCGTCGCTGGCATCCTCTCGGTGATGTCCCCCTGCGTGCTGCCGCTGCTGCCGCTGGTGCTCGGCGCGGCGGCCTCAGAGCACAGGTTCGGTCCGGCGGCGCTCGCCGCCGGGCTCGCCCTCTCCTTCATGGTCATCGGGCTGTTCGTGGCCACCGTGGGGTTCGCCATCGGTCTCGATGCTGGCCTCTTCCGAACCGGCGCGGCCATCATACTCATCCTGATTGGGCTAGTCCTGATGGTCCCGGCGGCCCAGACGCGGCTGGCCGTGGCGGCTGGTCCGATGAGCAACTGGACGGAGAACAGGTTCGGCGGGTTCTCGACGGTTGGGTTGCTGGGGCAATTCGGCGTGGGCGTGCTGCTCGGGGCGATCTGGAGCCCGTGCGTCGGCCCGACCCTCGGGGCGGCCTCACTGCTCGCCTCACAGGGACGAGACCTCGGCACCGTCGCGTTGACCATGCTCCTATTCGGCCTCGGAGCGGCCCTGCCACTGCTCCTGCTCGGCACGCTTTCACGCGAGGTGTTGATGCGCTGGCGTGACCGGATGATGGGCCTAGGCAAGGGGCTGAAGACCGCCCTCGGCCTGATCCTCGTGGCGACAGGGCTGATGATCGTCACGGGCTACGACAAGACGGCTGAAACCGCTCTGGTCAACGCCTCACCGTCCTGGTTGACCAAACTGACCACCGGTCTCTGACGTTCCCAAGCCAGAATAACTGGCACGTAGATGAGAGTTCCAAGTCCACGCCGCCACGTAGAGGTTTATTCTCGCGGAGGCGCGCTATATGGAGTTATCTCCTTCGCGCGGGACATCTGTGCCATGCCCGATCGAATTTCGCGCATTCCCATTGTGACGGCGTTCCATGAGCCCGTGACCGGCAGCGTGCAGTACGTGGTCGCCTGTCCCAGAACGCTACGGTGCGCCCTCATCGATCCTGTGCTCGACTACGACGAAAAATCAGGAGCCGTGGCAACTCGCTCGGCGGACAAGCTTCTCGCCTATGTCGAGCAACAGGGGCTCACCGTGGAGTGGGTGCTCGACACCCATCCACACGCCGACCACTTCTCAGCCGCGGCATACCTCAAGACGCAGACGGGCGCGCCGATGGCGATCGGTGACCAGATCGTGCAGGTGCAGGCGCTCTGGAAGGATCTCTACAACCTGCCCGAGGCTTTCCCTTGCGATGGCTCACAGTGGGATCGCCTGTTCGCAGACGGAGACCGCTTCCACGTAGGCGAGATCGAGGTGACGGTGCTGTTCTCGCCGGGCCACACGCTCGCGTCCGTCACGTACCTCGTGGGGGACGCGGCCTTCATCCACGATACGCTGTTCATGCCGGACGGTGGCACAGCGCGAACTGACTTTCCCGGAGGTAGCGCCTGTGCGCTCTGGCGCTCGATCCAGCGCATCTTGGCGCTGCCCGCGGATACGCGCTTGTTCACCGGCCACGACTACCAGCCGGGTGGCCGCGAGGCGCGTTGGCAAAGCACCATTGCCGAGCAGCAGTCGCAGAACCGGCACCTGCTCGACGGCCATGACGAGGCGCATTTTGTGGCGCTACGTCAGGGAAGGGATAGCTCCCTGTCGATGCCACGCCTCATCCTTCACGCCCTACAGGTGAACATACGGGGTGGCCGAATGCCGGAGCCAGAACGCAATGGTCGTCGGTATCTCAAGATCCCGCTGGAGGCGCTGTCCGGCGCTGCTTGGCAGTGATGATCATCGACGATCTCGCGGTCGCTTCGACGGCCACCGCAGCAAGCGGAGCGATTAGGAAGCGATGACGAGATTAGCAGCCGCCTGCACCCTCTTCCTGGGGCTGTTCCTCGGACCAGCGCTTGCCCTCGAAGCGGTGACACCCGGCTACTATGCCGATCAGAAAGTCGTCTACCAGAACGACAGCGGGATGCCGGACAACGCCACCTACTTCAAGCACATCCTCGGCAACATGAAGAACCACATCGAGGCGGTAGGCAGGGACCACATTCAAATCCGAGTGGTCGACTTCGGCGACGGCGTCGATCTGTTTCAGATGGCAGCCAAGGACCCTAAGCTTGCGCAGCAGATCGACGGCCTCAAAGCAGACGGCGTCAAGTTTTTGATCTGCAAGAATACCCTGACGATGCGCAAGATCGATTGGCATGAACTCTACGGGGTGACGGAGACAGACATCGTCCCGAGCGGAGTCGCCGAGATCGTCCGGCTTCAGGGCATGGGGTTCACCTACGTACACCCCTGATCAATACCCTCTCAGGCTCGGGAAGGCGCTGGTTGCCCCGGCACATGTGTGGGACCCCTACCTCGAGGCCGTGGCGCTCAGGGTCATGCGGTAAGGCGGATGCAGCTTCAATCCACTCTCACATGCCCGCACTGCGACCGTCAGGAAACGGAAGCGATGCCGACCGACGCCTGCCAGTTCTTCTACGAATGTACCGGCTGCGGCACGCTCCTGCGCCCGAATGCAGGCGACTGCTCCGTGTTCTGCTCCTTCGGTGATGTGACCTGTCCGCCGATCCAGGAAGCCCACAAAAGCGGCCAACCTGCGCTCTGCCGTGCTTGATCATAGCGGCCAGCCCAGCCGTTCTATCTCATCGACAACCTGGAAGCGGACCTTCCCGAGGCCCGCAATGGGTCGTGAGCGGGGGCGGGAGCGATGTCTGCTTCTATGGCATTGCCGCTCCGAATAGGAACGGCAGAAATCCATCCTGAGCAGCCATCCCGCGCCCGACCCAACTCGGCCATCCTGCCTCTGCACTTACCTCCCCGGAAGCGGACACCTTTAGTCGGCCCCTACGTCATGGCTTCGCGCGAACCACCGGTCCCGGTACGCTCGGACCCGCTCGGCGCCGCCGGCCAGCGGGCCGATCCAGCCGGCATAGCTGTCTGGCCGCACCAGCACCGCGCTGCCCGTGTCCCCGAACGCCGCCACGAACCGCCCTGCGTCGTCCGGGGCTGAGGCGAGCTGAACGACATGGCCGTCCGCCCCCGCAAAATCCTCGGGGCGTGGTCCCTCATCCGGCAGAGCGAGCACGAGAGTGGGATGCGACGGGTCGAGTGCCCGGTGAAGGTGCGTTTGCCTCCAGGCCCCCTCGATCCATTGCTGGACGGGCAGGTCCGGCATCCGGTCGCCGGCGCGCAGGGCGCCGGGATGCCCGTCATCCTCCGAAAGCGGGCTGTCGCGGTAGCCGAGGGCGATCTGCGCCATGGTAGCAGTGGCGTTCGCCTGTACTCGGTCGACGCCTACGATCCAGGGGCCGAGATGGTTGAACAGAGTGCGTACCACCAGGTTCTCGGTGCCGATCGTCGTCGTGAGGCTGTCGGTGCGTGAGAGGACGCTGCGCATCACCGGTAGCCGGTCGGCCTCGTAGGTGTCGAGCAGGTCGGCCGGTGCCTCGCCGCGCGAGACCAGAGCGAGCTTCCAGCACAGGTTGATCATGTCCTGGATGCCGGTGTTCATCCCCTGCGCGCCGGCCGGGGAGTGGATGTGCGCGGCGTCCCCGCCCAGGAACAGGCGCCCGATCCTGAGGCGGGGCACCATGCGGCTGTTGATGCGGAACCACGAGCTCCAGGTGAGGTCATGGAACCGGGCCGGGATGGGGGAGCGCTGGTCGTAGATCGCCTGCAACTCCTCGAGCGGGGGTGCAGTGTCTTTCGAGGGCGCGCTCAGCGGGTTCGAGGCGATGAGGCGGAAGTGCTCGCCGCCCATCGGGAACAGCCCCATGAAGCCGTGCTCGGACGAGAAGATGTGGAAGTCCGTGTCGGCCAGAGCACCGTCGATCTTGAGATCGCCCAGCGCGTAGTCCTCGGTGCGGGTATGACCTTCGAAGGGTAGGTCGAGGGTGGTGCGCACGAGGCTGTGTGCCCCTTCCGCCGCGATGATCCAGGGCGCAGCGACCCGCTCCAGGGCGCCATCGGGACCCTCGAGGACGGCATGGGCGGGCGCAACGTCAGGAGCATGCGCGTCCTGCTGGATGCCGACGATCTCCGACTTCCATTCCGGCAGGACGCCATGGCTTGCGCAGGCTTCGCGCAGCACGCGCTCGGTCTCGGCCTGCGATACGAACAGGATGTACGGATAGCGGCTCTCGACATGCGCGAAGTCGAGATGGAAAACCCGCTTGCCGCCGCCGTAGACGCTGCCGTAACGGCCCGGATTGCCGAGGCGGACCAACTCTTCGGCAAGCCCACGTTGATCTAGTAGTTCGAGGGTCCGCGCCTGGACGCCGATCGCGCGGGAGGTGGTGGCCGGTGCATCCCGCTTGTCGATGAGGCGCACGGGGACGCCGAGGCGCGACAGTTCGAGGGCGGCGGTCAGACCGGTTGGGCCGGCTCCGACGATCAGAACGGGGTCGGACATGGTACCTCCTTGTGCGTCAGTCTCCAGCCAGCCACGGCGAGGCCTCGTCGGGCGGGAGTTCGGGACCATGGGTCTCCTGCGTGTAGAGGCGCAGGCGTCGGCGATCGGGGTCAGCGAAGACGACGAGCCACGCCTGGATTGCGATGAGGACAGGCGAGTGAGCGATGCCCGCCGCGTCGAGGTGCGCCATCCATTCGTCGAGGGCGGATCGGTCCCGCACGGTAAGGGTAACCGGATCAAAGCCGGCCTGACGCGCGGCTTGGATCGGGTCAAGGCGCAGTTCGAGGTGCGTACCGAGCCCCGGGACCTTAAGGATGAGAGCATAGAGTGAGCCGTCGGCGTGCCGATGGTCCCAGGCTTCGACGCGACGGGCACCGAACGCCTGTTCGTAGAAGGCGAGGCTACGGTCGAGGTCGGCGACCGAGAACTTGAGATGATGTATGCCGTTCAGGATCGGTGTCGCCATGGCGCACTCCGTCCGGGGAGAATGCGGCTCAGGACTGAGCCAGCGCCCTGACTGTCCATTTCTGTTAACCGCTTAACAATGTCAAGGACGCCGAGGAAGACGCCAGCTCCGCCGCTCGTCCCGCCCGACTTCGTGCGCGACCGCTATCGCGAAGTCCTCCCGCCCGGCGATGCCCTCGCGTTGGAGGCACTGTTCGCTTTGCGCTCAGGCGTGCAGGCGCTCGACAACGTCGTCGCGCGCTGGCTGGGCAACGACGCGCTGACACCTGGACGTTGGCAGGTGCTGGCGGTGTTGTGGTCGCGCGATGAACCCGTGCCCCAACGCGAGATCGTCGTGGCGCTGAAGGTCTCGCGCGCCAACGTGTCGATGCTGGTCGATGCCCTGCAGAGGGAAGGGCACGTCGAGGCGGCTCCAGACCCAGCGGACGGACGTCAGGTGTTGGTCTCGCTGACGCCTGGGGGCCGTGCGGTCACAGATCGGCTCATGCGGGAGACGGCCGGCAAGTTGCGGCTCAGTCTTGCCCTCGACGATGATGCGTTGCGCGCCTTGACCGATCTGATGATGCGGCTCCTTCCATGATCTTAGCGCCGTAACAATTTACATTTGATCGAGTGAATGGACTGGGCCTATCGAGCCGGGTGTGCGTGTCCGTTTTGAACCTCTGGCCCTCCAAAGCCGACCGGCAGAAATCCACCCCGAGCGGCCATTCCGGAAGCGACCCAACCCAGCCGCCAAGACAGCTATCGGCGCTCTCCCAAAGCGGCCGTTCATCAGCCGTGCAAGAACTTTGACTTTGGTTTGAAAGCGGTAGTCAGCTGCTCGCTGGAAAGCAGCCGTTCGGCTGCGCGACTAAATCCTTCATTTAACCGGCGCAGTCGCCACCCCCCGAAACGGACATCGGACGGTGCGACGACACACCGACGACGGCGGGTGAACGACAGATCACACCGGCCTACGCCCGACGACCGGTCCCGTAGCGGGCCAGGAACATGGCCACCGCCTCCTCGACCACGACCGCGTCGCGGGGGGCATCCTTGAAACCGTCACCGATTGCCATCACACGCGGCCAGATCACGAACTCCTGGATCAGCCCCATAAACTGGCGCGCCGCCAGTTCGGGCTGCTCGCAGCACAGCAGCCCCTGGCCCGTCAGCGCGGCCAGCACATCCGCGAACGCTGCCACCAGCGGCGCCTTACCCGCTCGGTAGAACTCCTCGGCGATCCAGGGCAGGTGGCGCGACTCCGCGATGACCAAGCGTGTGAAGGCGATCTGGTCCGTCCCGTGCACGAAGCGTAGCAGCGAGCGCGCGAAGCCGCGCAAGACCTCCCCGGGGTCGGCCGCCAAGGCCGGCGGCGCGTGGGCCACCGCTGCCACCTCGGCCCGCACCGCGTCCCAGTGCCGGTCCACCACCGCCCGGAACACTGCGTCCTTACTGCCGAACTGGTTGTAGACCGTCTGGCGCGACACGCCGGCCGCCTGACCGACCTGCTCTAGGTTCACCCCTTCGTAACCGGCTTCCAGAAACAGGCGCCGCGCTGCGTCGAGGATCGCGGTCGGGGTGCTCGCGCTTGACGTGAACGCCCCGGTCTCGCCACCGTGCCCGTCGTCCCGGATCGCCGCGCCGCGCCGTGCCATGATCGCACCCCTCTGTACTAGACTGTAAAGTCAATATACACGGGTAATCCCATGAGGTCGACCACACCGGCAAACGCGGGCGCGACCCCGATCCGGGAGCATGCCATGCTCAGAAACCGTCCCGGTCCGCGTCCTGCCACGGGCGGGGTCTCGCCCGACCTGCCCCGCCCCCTGATGGCATGGTGCAGCGTCGCCGTCCTGTTCGTCGTGCAGATCTTCTCATGCGTCGACCAGCAGGCGCCGCGCCTGCTCATCGCCCCGATCAAGGCTGACCTCGCCATTTCCAACACCGAGGTCAATCTTGTTATCGGACTCGGCTTCGCCCTGGCCCACGCGATCGCTGGCCTGCCGATCCGCCGCCTTGTCGACCGCGTCTCGCGCTCCGCGTTGCTCTCGACCGGGCTCACCCTGTGGTGCGCCTGCACCGTCCTATGTTGCTTCGTGCGCTCCTTCCCGCAGCGGGCGCTCGCTCGCGCAGGCGTGGGCGTCGGCGAGGCCACCGGCACCCCCGCATCGGCGCAGATTGGCCTTCGTCGTGTTTGCGGTCTCGGCCTACGTCGGCGCGGGGTCCGCGCTGGTGCCCGGCAGCGCGAACGGCGACGAGACGCAGCTTTGGCGCGCGCTCGCCGTGGGCGCGCCGGCCCTGGCGGTCCTGGCCACGCTTGCGGCCTTCGCGGGCCTGTACCCGTACCGGGCCTGCGTGGCCGCCAATGCCGGGGCGGCGCTGGCGACCGCCGCCTGAGGAGGATGTCATGACCGAGCCTGCCGCCCCGACCGTGCCCCCCGAGGTCGCCTGGAGCCGCTTGTCGGCGGATGCGCTCAACGACCTCGCCCGCCGCGACACCGTGGTCTTGCTGCCGGTGGCCTCCACCGAGCAGCACGGGCCGCACCTGCCCACCGGCGTTGACGACTACCTAGGCACCGCCGTCTGCCGCAGAACGGCCGAGCACCTCGCGCCCAACCAGCCGGTCGTAGTCGCCCCGACCGTGTGGTGTGGGTTGGCCGACCACCACGTCGCCTTCGGCGGGACCTTCACCCTGTCGCTCGCCACCTACCACGCCCTGCTGCGCGACCTGTGCCGCTCGATCCTGGCGGCGGGCTTCCGGCGGATCGTGCTGGTCAACAGCCACGGCGGCAACATCGCCGCGCTGTCGGCGCTCTCCGTCGAACTGACGCGTGAGTTGGATGCACCGATCGCGACGGTGACGTACTTCATGGAGGCCGCCGACGCGGTAGCGGGCATCCTGGAGGACCAAGCCAATGTCATGCACGCCTGCGAAGGCGAGACCGCGATGATGATGGCGCTGGCCCCCGAACTCGTGGACGCGACCCGGCTGCCCGAGGCGCATGGGCCAGCCTTCGACGTGGCGGCCTCGCTGCTGCCGACGCTCCGGCGGGTGCGCGGCTGGCAGGAGGTCTCACCGGGCGGCGTCGCCGGGGACGCGCGGCGGGCGAGCGCGGCCAAGGGCAAGGCGCTGCTCGATGCCTGCGCTCAAGCGCTGGCCGATCGGCTGCGGGCCGGTGAGCCGTGGTCATGACGGCGCAATCTCGGGGCGATGGGACGGGGGGGGATCACTATGACGGCAAGCGAGACGCCCGAGACCTACCGGGTCGGCGGGGCGAGCGTGACCAAGATCCCGGAGATCGCGTTGCCGTTCCCGGCCTCCGCGCTCCTGCCTGACTACGATCCCGACGTGGCCACGCCGACGCGGGACGGCTCCCAACCCGGCGACGCCAGGGGTCGGCAGCTGACCGTGTCCGTCCACGCTTGGCTGGTGCGCGTCGGCGGCCTGACCGTGCTGGTCGATGCGGGCGTCGGCAACGGCAAGACCCGCGCCGCGAAGGCGTTCGACCACCTTGATACGGCTTGGCTCGACCGCCTCGCAGCCGCGGGCGCCCGGCCGGAGGACATCACCCACGTTCTGCTGACCCACTTGCACACCGACCACGTCGGCTGGAACACTGTGCCAGGGCCGCACGGCTGGGTGCCGACCTTCCCGAACGCGCGCACCCTGCTGCCGCGGCGGGGCTATGAACTATTCACCGCGCCGGACGGTCTCGCGCGGCCGAACCACGATATGTTCGCCGACAGCGTCCAGCCGGTGGTGGAGGCGGGCACTGCCGAGTTGGTGCCGCCGGAGGGAGGCGAGGCACTGCCGGGCTTCAGCTTCCTGCCGACCCCGGGGCACAGCCCGGACCACATGTCGATCCTGCTGCGCGCGGACGGGCGGGAGGCGTTGTTCGCCGGTGACGTACTGCACGACCCGGTGCAGGTCGCCCAACCCGACTGGTGCTCGATGTTTTGTGCCGACCACGACGAGGCGCGCCGGTCGCGGCTGCGCGTGCTCGAACTCGCCGCTGAGCGCGGCCTGACTTGGTTCAGTTCGCACTGCGCGGGCACGTCCGTCGGCACCGTCGCCCGGGTGGGTGATGGCTTCGCGTGGTCGTTCCTCTGAGGCGACGACCGCTGACGCGATCCGCACGCCCGATACCGATGCCCGCCGCGATCCGAAAATCCACCGCATGACCGACCTCATCCGCTACCCCTCGCCCCTGCCCGCGCCGCTCTCGAAGGCGGTGCGCGTCGGCGACCTACTGTTCCTGTCTGGTCAGACCCCGCGGGGGGCCGACCAGAAGCCGGTGGGCGGCGCCATAGAGGAGCAGACCGAGGCCGTCATCGCGGCGATCCAGGCCACGCTCACCGAGTTCGGCCTCGACCTGTCCGCGATCGTGCGTTGCACGGTGTGGCTGTCCGACCTCGGCCTGATGGCGCGGTTCAACGCGGTGTACGCGGCGGCCTTCGGCGCGCACCTGCCGGCCCGCAGCACCGTCGAAGCCAAGCTGGTCGGCGGCGTGGCCGTCGAGATCGAGGCGACCGCCTTCGTCGGCACCTCGCGATCCGTCCCCCTCGGGTGAGGCGCACGGTCCGGCACTAGGTACAAGCGCCGATCTAGCCCACGAGCCTGCGCTCGCATACCGGCTGGGGCGGACGCGCATCACCCATTCGATGCCGACCTCATGGCATTGCAATCCACGCATTTTGACTTTACTGTAAAGTAAATAACCTTATGGTTCATGAGGCGGGGGCAATCCGCGCGCCCATCCCGCCGCCTGGGGGATCTCATGTTCGTGCTACCCGCAGCGACCACCGCCAACGCGTCCGAACGCCTCTACACGAAGATCACTTGGCGGCTGCTGCCGTTCCTGACGACCTGCTACATGTTCGCGTTCCTCGACCGGATCAACATCGGCTTTGCCAAGCTCCAGATGCAGAGCGACCTCGGCTTCTCTGATGCCGTCTACGGCACCGGAGCGGGGATCTTCTTCATCGGCTACGTCATCTTCGAGATCCCGAGTAATCTGCTCCTGGCGCGGATCGGCGCGCGCAAGACCGTGGCGCGGATCCTGATCCTGTGGGGCATCGTCTCGGCGGGAATGATGTTCACCCACGACACGACCACGTTCTACGCGCTGCGCTTCTTGCTCGGGGTGTTCGAGGCCGGGTTCGCCCCCGGCATGATCCTGTACCTGACCTACTGGTACGCGCCGGCGCGGATGGCGCGCGTGATGGCCGTCGTCATGGCTGCGGGGCCGATCGGCGGGGCGCTGGGCGGCCCGATGTCCGGCTGGGCGGTCGCGGCTCTCGACGGCGTGCACGGGCTACGAGGTTGGCAGTGGATGTTCCTGATTGAGGGACTGCCCTGCGTGGTGCTGGGCGTGATCGCCTACCTTACCTTGACCGACCGGCCCGAGCAGGCGCGCTGGCTCGATGATGGCGAGAAAGCCCTCCTGGCCGGGGATCTGGCCGTCCATCCGGGGCGGGTCGAGGGCCACAGCCCCCTGCTTAAGGCCGTGCTCGATCCGCGCGTGCTCGGCATTGCTGCCAGCAACTTCTGCGTGATCTGCGGCATCTACACTGTGAGCTTCTGGCTGCCGACGATCCTGAGCGCGGCGGGCCTTACCAGCACGACAACTATCGGCTTGGTCTCCGCGCTCCCCTATGTCGCCGCGCTTGCCGCGATGCGCCTGTTGTGCCTGAGTTCCGACCGGCGCCGGGAGCGGCGCTGGCACAGCGCCCTGTGCGGCCTCGTTGGTGCCGCGGCGCTTCTGCTCGCGACGACGTACCCGCAGACCCTGGCGGTGGCGCTGCCCGGCATCACGCTGGCGACCGCGATGATGTGGGCGTCGTACACGGTGCTCTGGGCCATCCCAGCCGACTACCTCGATCCGGCCGCCGCGCCGGGTGGCATCGCCTTCGTCAACGTCGTGGGCGTGCTCGGCGGTTTCTTCAGCCCGGTCATCATCGGCTCCGTGAAGACCGCCACCGGCAGCATAAGTGCGGGGCTGCTGGTGATGGTCGGGCTGCTGGTCGCGGGGGCGGTGGTGATGCTGGCTAACCGGCTGCCCCGACCCGCGTGAACCCGGGGCGTCACAGACGGCGACAGGTAACCCCGCCGGTGCGCTCGCTCCGCCCCCGAAACACGTCATCGAACGGTGAGACGCGATGGATACGATGGTGAAGTTCTTCGACGGGCACAACGATACGCTGCTGCGCCTCTCGCTGTACGCTCGGCCCGACCCGGAGCAAAGTTTCCTCGACGGGCGGCCGGACGGGCACATCGACCTGCCGCGCGCCGAGCGCGGCGGAATGCTGGGGGGCCTCTTCGCGCTCTACGCGCCATCCGAGACGGGTCTGAGTTTCGATCACTTCCACGGCGCCAGCTACGATTGCCCGCTGCCGCCCGAGGTGCCGCTCGCCGTCGCCCAGCGGATCGTATTGAAACAGGCCGCCATCCTCATGCGGATTGTTGCCGCCTCCGAGGGTGGGGTCGTCCTGTGCCGTGACGTCGGCGAGATCCGGTCCGCGATCGACGTGGGCCAGTTCGCCGTCGTTCTCCACCTGGAGGGCGCGGAGGCGATCGACGAGGATCTGCAAGCGCTCGACGTGCTGCACGCGGCGGGCTTGCGCTCACTGGGGCCGGTCTGGAGCCGTAACAATGCCTTCGGTGGGGGCGTCCCGATGCGGTTCCCCAGTTCGCCCGACGCCGGTCCGGGGCTGACGGCCGCCGGCGCCGAACTCGTCCGCGCCTGCAACCGGCTGCGCATCCTCGTCGACCTATCGCACCTCACGGAGCAGGGCTTCTGGGACGTCGCGTGCCTGTCGCAGGCGCCCCTCGTGGCAACTCACTCGAACGCCCACGCCGTCTGCCCGTCATCGCGAAACCTAACGGACCGTCAGCTCGACGCTATCCGGGACAGCGACGGCTTGGTGGGGCTGAACCTGGCCACCTGCTTCCTGCGGCCGGACGGCCAAATGTTGGCCGACACCGATCTCGACGTGGCGGTGCGTCATGTCGATCGACTTGTCGAACGCCTCGGTGAAACCCGTGTTGGATTGGGGTCGGACTTCGACGGCGCCGTAGTGCCCGACCGCGTGGGGTCGGTGGCGGGTACCCAGGCGATCTTCCGAGCACTATCGGAGCGAGGCTACAACGACGATGCCCTCCGCCAGATCGCCGTTGAGAATTGGCTGCGCGTGCTGTCGGTGACGATCGGCTGATCGCCCGTCCTTCGCCATTGAGCGCGCTGCGTCTGCTATTCTGCTCCGCCCTTTCCGAAAGGGTCAGGCTGTTTTAGCCAGGCCCATGCCTTCGAAGCCAGCCGAACTGCCAGTAAGCAGATGCTCCGAACGGTCGAGAAGGGTCGTGAGCGGGCGCGACGACGACGTCCGCTTTTTATACATTCCCGCCCGGAAGCCTACCAGCTGAAATCCACCCATCAGAGACACTCACACGAGCGATCGGCAGCGGCTGATGCTGGCCGTAAGCGGAACGGCCGCTTCGGAGAATGCCGGCCGGAAAAGCGGACAGCCTCCTATCGACCCAACCCGGCCGCCGTAAGTGCTGTCGGCGTTCCCCCAAAGCAGACGTTCGTCAGCCGTCCGACAACTTCAGCTCGGGGTGGAAACCAAACCTTGGCTTTCCGGCTTAAAGCAGACCTTCCGTCTCCCTCCCAAGGCGTCACCCCACTCAATGTGAACAGGTCTAGGTTGAGGGCGCTGGTAGGATCACGCACCGGCGAGGATGACTTCGATATTCAGTAACCGTCGGTTTGCGGACCGCAGCTGGGCGCGGCCGGGCGTTGATGCAGGTACGATCCTTTGTCCGCATCAGGTAAGAAGGAGGAAGGTTGCAGTCTAAACGAGCGCGCCCGTGTCGTATCGGAGCGTCTCCCGTGCAGGGCGATGCGATCGGAGATGCGTCTCGGACCTTGAGCAGCCCCAAACACCTGACGCTCGCGCCCGCGAGCCTCTCCCGCAGGAGTTCCGCCATGCACTACGTCACGAAGGAGAAGACACCAGACGGGCACTTCATGATCAAGGTCGCTGGCCGCTCTGTGACGGAGACGCACGAGAAGCGGAAGGCCAAGAAGCTGGTGCGGGCTCTCTGCAACCTGCGTCGTCTGAAGAAGGACAAGGAAAGTCTGGTCGCCTCATGATCGGCCTGAATGCCAGCAGTCTCGCTGTACCGCGCCTACACGAGCTGTATCTCACCTTGCTTGAGGCCGAGTCGTTTGGCGAGGTCGCGCGACAGGGCGCCGACGACCTCGACCTCCATGGCATCCGTCGCCATTGCGCGAACCTGGGTCAGAGCCGTCTTGGCCGACACGGCCAGGACGGCGTAGACGCGCACTGCCTCACGCTTCTGATGCACGGCGATCAAGAACGCGGTGCGTTTTCCCTTCTTCCTTAACGGACCGTCTTCAGTGCCGTCCTGCGCGAACTTGGGCATCAATCGTCATCATCGTCGGGCTTCTCCTTGGTGATGGCCCCGGTCCTGGGATCGACGTGGAACTCCATCTTCACGCCATTCTTCAGACCCTCACCCTCCCAGTGCCCATCGTCGGCCTTCACCTTCGTCACCGAGGTGTAGCCTGCCTCCTGGAGCTTCTGCTTGACCTGTTCGACGGGCATCCAATCGGGGCCAGGCACGTCTTTCTTGGCCATCGCGGAGCCGGCGCAGCCCAGCGCCAAAGCCAGGGTTAGAGGTGCGAGCACTACCGATTTCATTAGCCGCCTCCATTTCCGTTTGTGTCCAACAACGGGTGGCTCATGGAGCGGTTGCGCGGCAAGCACTGAAGAAGGCTGCTAAAGCTGCTCCTCGACACTCATGACGCCGGGACATGCCCGCAGCGCGCGGGCAATCTCGGTGACCGACTGGCGTGAGAGACGCGCGAACGAGATCAGGATCTCGTCCTGATCCGGGTCGGCCGCCCGCTGCACGACGAACTGGCGGATGCGCGACGCACGATTACCGGCGATCTCGCGAACCGTGTCGAACGTGACTCGTCCTGCCTCGGCCAGGACGCGCAGCGGCTGAACCTGGAGGCGGTTGTGGTAGCGCTCCTGAAGCGGCTTCAACCCGGCCAGGATTGCGAGCAGGATGACGGTGGTGGCGATCCCGGCGACGTAGAGACCGCAGCCGATCGCGAGCCCGATTGCCGCTACCGCCCAGAGGCTCGCCGCCGTGGTGAGGCCCTTCACGACCTCTCCGCGCAGCAGGATCGTGCCCGCACCGAGAAAGCCGATGCCGGACACGACCTGAGCGGCGATACGAGCGGGATCGAGCACGACGTTCTTGGTGCCGAGCACATCACCGAAGCCGAAGGCCGAGACGATGATGATCAGGCAGGCGCCGACGCCCACGAGCATGTGGGTACGCAGCCCTGCCGCCCACAGCAGGCGCTCGCGCTCGACGCCGATCAGGCCACTGAGGACGGCGGCGAGGAGGAGACGTGCGATGATCTCAACGTTACCGATCATGCCGTGTCCGCGATGGGGCGCTCGCCTCGGTGCTCACCCTGTTGGCGGCCAGTGCCGCTGCACGGCCTGCGGCCGCGTAGAGGTTGAGACGCGAGTACACGCCAAAGCTTGAGCCATCGTCCAGAAAGCCGCCGCCGGGTCCCTGCGTCTCAGTCAGGATCGCATTCGCTTCGGCAAGCGTGATCGAGGGGAAGGCTGCAGTCAGGAGATGGCCGGCCTCCGGGGCGATCTTGCCGACATCCTCTTTCATGTCGGCTGTGCTCTGGTGCACGACTGGCAGACCGTAGGTCTGGGTAGCGTTGTAGAGGGCCTCGTTTGCCGTTGGGTCCTTGAAGCGTCCGTTGTCGGCTGCGGCGCAGATCGCAATGGTGTCGCCGCAAGCGCCATTCAGGAACGCGTCGAGATCGGCTCGAGCCGCCTTCAACGCTACGGTATAGTCGGTGACGACGATCTCCTTGTCAGGTCCATGGCTCATCTCGTTGAGGACGGCGGGGTTTTTGCGGGTCTGCCCCACATAGGCTGGATCGTTGGCGAGCAGATGGGCGACGGCGTGCAGGGCCGTGGCCCGGCCCCCGAGCACGTCCATCGCGTAGTGTGCACCGACGACGATGCGGTCGTTGCCGTATTCGGCGGCCCGGGCGATCATCTGCTGATAGCGTTCGGGCACGAGGATCGCGAGGACCACCGCCTCGGTGTAGCCGTAGGTCGTGTGGCCGCTCGGGTAGGAGGGACTGTCGAACAGGTTCTGGTTGGGGCCGCGAAGCCAATCGAGACTGTGTGAGGGGCGGCCGAAATAGTCCTCGCCGCGGAAGGCGATCAGGCGTGGCTCGGTCTGGAACGGTCGGGAATTACCATAGGCGTCGGCTCCCTGGCTGCCGGCCGGGCGTCCATAGGCCTTGCCGAACACATCGGTGACGCCACCGTTGGCGGTGAGGATTGCAGTCGCCGCCTCGGACACTGGCGTCTTACCGTTCGTCGTCGCGTTGGCAAAAAAATACTTGCCCGCGTTTGAGTCTGATTTGGTGATGTTGTTCGTGTACCCTATAAGATCTGAGATTGATGGGGATATACTAGCGAACGTCCTCGTATCCTTATACTGTGCTCGCTCCTGATAGGCAGCGCCGAGTTTCGATCCGAGGCCATCGGCGAGTTCAGTGGCATTGCCATCGGTGATGAAGCTGTCGCGCAGCGCAAATTTCTGCTGCTCCGAAAACGACATGAGGAGTGGCTGCTGGAGTGCGCCGATTTGAATATCGCCGGTGATCTTCAGGTTCGCGGCCAAAGCCGCCTTGCCTTCGGGTGAGTTGGGTAGCGCGGCAACGGGCGCGAGCCCGGTCAGAGCTGCGATGTTAGGCGGAGATTGTGCCTGCGCGCGGAGTGGGACCAGCGTTAGGACGAAGATGAGGAGGTGTTCGGCGAGTCTGCTCATCGGATGAGCCTAGCGCTGTTGGATCTGCGGCGAATAGGGGTGGATGCGCTCCGTCCGCAAACCCTCGTGAAAATCGACCTTTACCAGGCCAGACATGCCGCGCCCATGGCGATGGCGAGACAGGATGTGATCCGACGCGCGGTCAGCGTCTCCTTGAGGAACACGCGCCCGATGATGGCGGCGTAGACCACGCTGGTCTCGCGCAGCGCCGACACCACGCCCATCGCGTCGTACTGCATGGCCCAGATGACGATGCCATAGGCCAGGAGTGAGACGAGGCCGCCGGTAAGCGCCATCACGGTCTGCACCCTGGTGTAGGCCGGGGGCTTGCCGCGCATCAGGTAGAAGATGGGCGGCATCGTGAGGCTCCAGAGAAGGAACATGCTGTTCGTGTAGGCCACGCTGCTCCCTGCTAGCCTAACACCGATGCCGTCCACGACGGTGTAGGCGCCGATCAGAACGCCCGTGGTGAGGGCGGCGGGGAGGAAGTCGGCTCGGAGGCCCTTGCCCTGGAAAGCCAGCGTGATGATCCCGGCGGACACCAAGACGATGCCGATGGTAGAGACGATGTTGATGGCCTCGTGGGCGAAGATCATCGCGCCCACGGCGACCAGAACGGGTGAGGACCCGCGTGAGATCGGGTACGTCTGCCCGAGATCACCGACGCGGTAGGTCCGCACCAGGGAAAGGTTGTAGCCGGTGTGGATGATGGCCGAGGCGATCACGTAGGGCCAGCTCGCCGCGTGGGGCCACGGCACGAACACCGCTGCGATTGCGGTGACGCAAGTGACCGCGATCATCATCAGCGTCATCGACCAGAGCCGGTCATCACCGCCGCGGAGCACCGCGTTCCAACTTGCGTGCAGGATCGCGGCGCACATCACGTAAGCGAGGACGAACGGGCTCATGGAAGCGGCTCAGGATTGTCAGTGCTATGCCGGGTAGGCCCAATCAGCGCGATAGAGACTGCTGAACGGTCGCTCTCTTCGCGAGATGTGGCGATAGGGCGAGCATGATCGGGACGACGGCCAGCGCGGTCACGGCGCCTGCGACTGCCGCCCAGCGTGATGCGTCCCGTGACGGAGCGACTGCTGGAGACGAGGTAAGCTGTGATGCGAGAGTCAACCTGTTTCCTGCATCGTTCACGCACAGGATGCCGACCCTCGGTGATGCCGGCAAACGACTAATGCTGACGCTCGTGTGAGAAAACTTGACACAGGCGGCTTGTCGCTCAGAGGCCATGGAGGCGTTCGCGAAGCCTTGAGCGGCCGCGCCCTGACCCTCAGAACGCACCTTCCGCCATCCGAACAGCAATTCCCGATGGCTCGCGAGATTGATGCACACGCATCCTCAGCTGTCATGATATGCCGTCAAGCACGACCGTGGTCACAAGACCATCGCCCCTCAAAACCGGGACTTCGCATGCTGGCTTGGTTTCGCGCGCTCATGCCGAAGGAGGACCGCTTCTTCGACCTGTTCGAGCGCCATGCTGCCACGCTCGTCGATGGCGCGGCCGCGCTCAGGGCACTGCTCGACGGCACGCAGGACATTCCGGCGGCGTGCGCTGCCATCGCAGCCCACGAGGACGCGGCCGACGCGATTACCCGGGACGCGCTCCTGGCGGTCCGCCGCACCTTCATCACGCCGTTTGACCGCGGCGACATCCAAGCCCTGGTCACCTCGCTCGACGATGCCATCGACCAGATGCTCAAGACCGCCAAGGCCGTTCAGCTGTTCGAGGTGACGGCCTTCGAGCCAGCGATGCGTGAGATGGGCAGCGTAATCCAAGAGGCTGCGAGCGTGGTCGCCGAGGCTCTCCCGAAGCTGCGGGTGTTGGGTGAGAACGCCACCACGCTGAACACCCTGACCGAGCGCGTCATCCAGCTGGAGGGTCGCGCGGACGACCTGCACAATGCTGGCGTGAAGGCTCTGTTCAGGGCCTCCCGACAGGATCCGATGGCGTTCCTCATCGGGTCCGAACTCTACGATCACCTGGAGAAGGTCATGGATCGGTTCGAGGACGTGGCGAACCAGATCAGCAGCATTGTCGTCGAACACGTCTGAGCCAGCGAGCCACATGTGACGCTCCTGATTGCCCTCATCGCCGTCGCCCTGTTCTTCGACTTCCTGAACGGCTTGCACGATGCCGCCAACTCGATCGCCACCATCGTGTCGACCCGAGTGCTTGCGCCGCGCTACGCGGTGTTCTGGGCGGCGTTCTTCAACTTCGTGGCCTTCCTGGTCTTCGGCCTGCACGTCGCCGGCACGGTCGGCTCCGGCATCATCGACGTCACCGTGGTGAACGACCGCGTGATCCTGGGCGCGCTCGGCGGGGCGATTACCTGGAACCTGCTCACTTGGTATGCCGGTATCCCGTCCTCCAGCTCGCACGCCCTCATCGGCGGCCTTCTAGGAGCCGGCGTCGCCAAAGCCGGGCTTGGCGCGATCGTCTGGCCGGGTGTCATCACAACGAGCGCCGCCATCGTGCTCTCGCCTGCACTGGGTTTCATGCTCGCGCTGATGCTCGTGCTCGCAGTATCGTGGATCTTCGTGCGCTCCACGCCGGTCGCCGTGGACGGGCTGTTCCGAAACTTGCAGTTCGTCTCGGCCTCGCTCTACTCCCTCGGGCATGGCGGCAACGACGCTCAGAAGACCATGGGCATCATCGCCGTGCTCCTCTACGCCCACGGCGAGGAGAGTGGCGGGTTCCACGTGCCGCTCTGGGTGGTGCTGTCATGCCAGACCGCGATGGCGCTCGGCACCCTGCTCGGCGGCTGGCGCATCGTGCACACGATGGGATCGAAGATCACGCGGCTGACACCCATGCAGGGCTTTTGTGCCGAGACAGGCGGTGCACTGACTCTGTTCGCCGCGACCGCGTTCGGGATCCCCGTCTCGACCACCCACACGATCACCGGGGCGATCGTGGGTGTCGGCGCGGCGCGGCGGGTCTCGGCGGTGCGCTGGAACGTGGCGCAGGGCATCGTGGTCGCCTGGGTCATCACGATGCCAGCCGCCGGTCTGGTCGCGGCCCTGGTCTACGGCCTGTCCGGCCTAGCGCTGCCGTAAGGTGGACCTCAAGCCATCTCTTAAGCGGTACGATGCGGGCGGCCGACGTCGGCTGGTCGTTGTCAGCGCGCTGGGGGTGGTGGAAATCCTCACCTGGGGGTCTTCGTTCTACCTGCCCGCCGTCCTGGCCGGGCCGATCGTGCGGGACACCGGATGGCCGCTGGCCGGGGTGGTCGGCGGCCTCACGCTCGGTCTATTGGTGGCGGCATTCGCCTCGCCTTACGTCGGGGCAGCCATCCACCGCCGCGGCGGCCGGCCGGTGCTGATCCTTGCAGCGCTTCTGCTCACGTCCGGCTTGACGATAGTCGCCATGGCGCCCGGCCTGCCGGTCTACTTGGCTGGTTGGCTCGTGATGGGATTGGGCATGGGTTGCGGCCTGTACGATCCCGCCTTCGCTACGCTCGGTCGACTCTACGGTGCGGAGGCTCGGCCGGCGATCACCACCCTGACGCTCTGGGGCGGGTTCACCAGCACGATCTGCTGGCCACTGTCAGGCTTCCTCGTAGGCCAGATCGGCTGGCGGGGAACGTGTCTGGCCTACGCAGGGCTGCATCTCGTGCTCACGCTGCCGCTGGTGCTTACCCTTATTCCGTCTGTCCAGACGCAACGCGAGACGCTTGGCTCCGCAGCATTCACGGACGCTCCGTTCCCGGTGGACAGGCGGCTGTTCCTGTTGTTCGCGGGCGTGCTGGTGCTCGGTGGCGCGGTCATGTCGATCGTATCGGTACACCTGCTGGCGTTGCTGCAGGCACGCGGTGTACCGTTGACCTCGGCCATCTCCTACGGCGCGCTCATCGGTCCGGCACAGGTTGCGGCCCGCGTGATCGAGATGTCCAACAAGGGGCGGCACCATCCGCTGTGGACGCTGACGGCTGCCCTGAGCTTGATCACTCTCGGGATAGGGTTGCTGACCGCTGGCATACCGGGCTTGGGCGTGTGGCTGGTCCTCTACGGGAGCGGGAACGGGATCTACTCGATCGCCCGCGGGACGGTGCCGCTCGTCTTGTTTGGTCCCGAGCGTTACGCTGTGCTGGTAGGCAGGTTAGCCAGACCGGGTTTGGTCGCTCAAGCGCTTGCTCCGTCGCTCGGTGCGTTCGTGCTCGTGCGCGGCGGGGTGGACGCTCTGTTCGTGCTGCTCGTCGGCTTAGCTCTAAGTAACCTTGGTATGGTCGTCGCTCTGTGGCGGGTCCGATGATCCTGCTCAGCTGGTTGTGCCTGAGCGAGGCATCGACGCGAAGGTTTCCTGATCAGGCTGCCCGAAAGCGGACTTTCTGAGCTTCCGCGAAGGGTCGGGAGCGGGACCCGTGATGCTGTCCGCTTCCATGCGGTGTCACCCGAGAGCGGACGAGCGGAAATCCACCCAACCCAGCTATTCTGAGGTGCCCGCCAACGCAACTGAAGCTGGCCGTAAGCGGCCTGTCCGCTTTGGAGAACTGCCGCGGGAAAAGCGGATCGCCCCCTATCGACCCAACCCGGTCATGACGCGATACGGATTGCTTTCCCGCTAGCAGACATTCCACTGCCCCAATGCGGATCAATCGAGCCGAACTGGCCGACCTCGGGACCTTCCTGACCATCGCGCGCCACCGCAGCTTCCGGAGGGCGGCCTTGGAGCTTGGCGTCAGCGCCTCTGCGCTCAGCCACGCGCTCAAGGCGATGGAGGCGCGCCTAGGCGTCCGCCTCCTCAACCGCACCAGCCGCAGCGTCACGCTGACCGCGGCGTGCGAGGATCCACTGGTGATGAGCATGGCGAAGCCGTGTGTGGCATGCATGCGCATCACCGCTATCTCAGAATGGCTGAGGCGTCCGGGCTTGTTCAGGTTCTCGATCGGCACTGCTCGCTGCGGCACGCATGGCCGGAACGGTTCACGTCGGATGGGTGGCGCGGTTAAGTCAACGTTGGGACGAGAAGCCAGCGGGAACCGGGTGAAGGTGGATGCACTTCCGCAATTGACAGAGCGGAACAGCACCATGACGATCAGCGACACTCCGCGGCCTCACGAGACGTGCAACAACACGCCCTCGAACGCTAAGGCAGTCTCCATCGCAGCGCTCAACGCCCGGCTGACGGACGGCATCGACCTCGCCCTGGCGATCAAGCAGGCGCACTGGAACCTCAAAGGGCCTTCGTTCATCGGCATCCACCTGATGTTGGATGGTTTCCGCGATGAGATGGACGACCTCAACGACAAGGTCGCAGAGCGGGCGGTGCAGCTCGGGGCTACCGCCCTCGGCTCGACCCAGGTCGTGGTGGGATCAACCAAGCTCCCCGCCTACCCGAGTGGCATCTACGCCATCGCCGACCACATCGCCGCGCTGATCGACAGCTACGCCGCCTACGCCAACGCGGTGCGCGAGAACATCGACGAGACCGACGAGGCGGGCGATCCCGACACGGCCGACCTGTTCACCGAGATCTCCCGCGCCGTCGACAAGCAGCTGTGGTTCCTCGAGGCCCACGTGCAGGAGCCGACCGGCGCCCTGCGTGACGGCAATGCGGGGCGCTGAGGGCGCATCACGCACGCGCCCTCCGCGCCGACGCGACGATGTTTTCGCATCGTTCGCCGGCGCGTCCTCTCCTCCCCCTTGAGGGATGGCGCTGGGGCGGGGGTCGTCAGGGTCGGGCAATATGGTGCCCCCTGCATCGCCCCCACCCCTGGCACAGCCCCGCAAGCTGAAGCGATCCCGGGCAGGCCCGGGGTCGCCAGGGAAGGGGAGAGGCGGTTCAACTGAACTTCAACAGCTTGATCGCGTCGAAGTCCTGCACCCCGCCGCCCACGCGCTTGGTGGTGTAGAACAGCACGTAGGGCTTGGCCGAATACGGGTCGCGCAGCACGCGCATCCCGGTTCGGTCGACCACCAGATAGCCCCGGCGGAAATCCCCGAAGGCCACCGACAGGCTGTCCTTGGCGAGATCCGGCATCGCCTCGGCCTCCGTGACCGGGAAGCCGATCAGCGTCGCGGGCCGGCCGGCGGCGAGCGGCGGCTGCCAGAGGTAGTTGCCCTCGCTGTCCTTGAACTTGCGGATCGCGCTCTGGGTGCGCCGGTTCATCACGAAGCCGGCATTCTGGCGATAGCCCGCCCGCAACCCGTAGATCAGGTCGAACAGCACGTCCCCCGGGCTGGTTGATGCGAAGGCCCCGGCCGCGCCCGTAGCCACGAAACCGAGCTTGCCCGGCACCCAGGCCGCATTGGCCACCGTGTCGTAGTTCAAGAAACCCCGCGGGCGGCTCGCGCCGTTGCCGGCCACGAAGGCGACGCCCTCTTGCTCGGCGAAGGCGGTCTCGATCTCGGCCGAGAGCCATGCGTCGAGATCCACCACGGCGTCGTCCAGCAGCGTCTGGGTGGCGGCCGGCATGGCGTAGAGTTCCATGGCGGGGAACACGATCTCCGAGAGCGCAGGCCCGTCGGTCTGCGGGCGCGGCGCGGTCTCGGCCGCCCAGCCGGTCACCGGCGCGCCCACCGAGACCGCGCGCTTGTAGTGCGCCCCCGAGATCTGCTGCACGCTGGCGATGGACCGGATCGGCGAGATCTCGCCGAGGCGCGTCAGCACGGTCCGCTCGATCGTGTCGGGCACGAGGTAGCCGCCGTCCGGCCCCGAGCCGGCCGAGAGGGCCTTGGCCTCCAGCCGCTTGAGGCCTGCGCTCTCGCCGGCCCGGACGTAGAGGTCGAAGGCGGCCTTGTGCTCCTGCGCGCCGGCATCCATCCGCGGCCCCGGCTGGCCCAGCGGCGGCCGGGCTTGCTCTAGGTTGATCCGGTCGAGGCGGGTGCGGGCGGCGTCCGGCGCCGCGTCGATCCGGGCGAGCTTCTCCTCGGTGAGCACATCGGTGCCGAGCCGGCCCTCGATCCGATGGATGCGGCTCTCGTTGGTCTCCTTGAACGCCGCGAAGGCGGCCGACAGTTCGTCGAGGGCGGAGCGGACCGGGGCGCCCTCGGGCCGGACGGCCTTGTCCTCCAGATCGGGGAGGCCGCTCTTGGTCTCGTAGGCGGCGGGCGCGCGGGGAGTATCGGCGTGCATCGGAAACCTCTGGATCGGGGGTGAAGTCAGGGCCGCGGGGCGGATGTCGGGGCGATCCGCCGGGCGAGGCCGCGGATCTCCGCGGCCAGCACATCGGATGCGTCGGGACCGGGGCTCGCCCGGGCGCTCGGCTGGAGCGGGAAGGTCACCAGAGAGATCTCCCAGAGATCGACGCGGTGCAGCCGACGCTCGCCGCCCGCGCTCCGGCGGGCGAGGACGGTGCGGAAGCCGATCGACAGGCCGTCGAGCCCGCCCCCGCGCAGCAGCGCGTCGACCTCCCGGGCGCGCTGCACCGCGAGGTTGAGCTGCCCCTCCGCAAACAGGCCGTGGGAATCCTCACGCAGGGCGAGCCAGCGGCCGATCGGCTCGGCGGGGTCGTGCTGGAACAGCAGCCGCACGCCGGCCGGCCCCTGGCGCGCGAGGCTCGCCGCGAAGGCGCCCGGCACGACCACGTCGCGGCCGAGATCGGGCACGCCGAAGACGCTGGCATAGCCGGTGAAGTGGCCATCCATGGATGAGTCCTCGGGCGTCGTTTTGGGAAAAAGGCGGTCTGATCCGCGGGCGCGCCTTCCCTCCTCCCTCTGCGGGGGCGGGCCGCCCCTGCGAAGCCGGGGTCGGGAGCCACCCTCCCCCGTGGAGGGGGGAGGGAGAGCGTCGGCGCTTCGTCAGGCCCCGCCGGGCCTCTCCGGCGGATAGCCCACCGCCTCGCGCTTCTCGGAGATCGCCAAGAAATCCGCCGCCTGCACCCGGCGCCACAGGGATTCCCGCTCGCCCGCCAGCGCCTCGATCCGGTCGAGGTCGGGTTCGAGATCCACCGGCCCGAAGGCGGGCTCCAGCCAGACCGCGAGGGCCTGCGCGGTGCGGCGCGCCAGCGGGATCAGGGTCTGGCGGTAGAGCGCCCGGTTGGCCTCGGCGTAGTTGGCGTGGGTGTTGTCCCCGGGCAGGCCGAGCAGCAGCGGCGGAACCCCGAAGGCGAGCGCGATCTCCCGGGCCGCCGCGTTCTTCGCCTCCACGAAATCCATCTCCCGGGGCGACAGACCGAGCGGCTTCCAGTCGAGCCCGCCCTCCAGCAGCAGCGGCCGGCCGGCATTGGCGGCACCCTGGTAATTCGCCGCCAGCTCCGCCTTCAGCCGGTCGAATTGCGGCTCGAACAGCGTCGCCCCCGCGAAGACCAGCGCCCCGGAGGGCCGGGCGGCGTTGTCGAGGAGCGCCTTGTTCCAGGCGCTCGCGGCGTTGTGGATGTCGAGGGCCGTCGCGGCCGCTTCGATCGGCGCGAGGCCGCCGGTCTCGTCCTCCGGATTGAACAGGCTGAGGGCCAGGATCGGCGCCACCTCGGGGGCGCCGGGGGGCGGCAGATCGAACCGGCGGCTGCGCCCGCCCACGGTGTAGATGTAGGCCGCCGGCCAGCCGTCGGACCCCGGCAGCATCCGCATCCGCCCCGGGCGGAGGGCCTGCAGCGCCGCGAGCCGGCCGTCGAGGGTGACGGCCTCCAGATAGGCGGTCCCGGTCAGGAGCAGGTCGGCGTAGGTCGTCTCCAGGAGATGCCCGCCGCTCTCCCGCGGGTTCGGTCGGGCGAGCAGCGCCAGCAGATCGCTCCCCCGATCGGCGCCCGGTCCGGTGGCGATCAGCGGCAGGCTCGCGGCGCTCTCGGCGACCAGCCGGACCGCCCGGTGGACCACTGGGTTGCGCGCATAGCCGGCTTGCGCCAGCGCCGTCGGGTCGCGGGGCGTCCAGCAGGCCCGGCCATCGGCGTAGAGCGCGAAGGCCGGAGCGGCCTTGGTGGCGGGGGCCGCCTCGCGCGCGTCGCGGCGGGTCACCCGCGCCAGCCGTTCGAGAAGGGTCGACATGGCGGTTCGGTCCTGGATTGGGATCTTGCGATGCGCGGCCGCTTGTCCGCGCAGCCGGGCGTGGCCGACCGGCGGGGATCGGCGCGGCTTCGGGTCTGGCCGAGGACAGCCCCGCCCGGTCGAAGCCCGGCGGCGTCAGGATTTCGCCCGCTGAGCCCCGATCGGCGCGCTCACCGACAGGCCCAGCGCCTTGCGGAGCCTGACGGGGCCGGAACGCGCTGCCGGAACAGGGGAAAAGACGGGTGCGCGCGGCGCTGCGCAGGTGACCGTTGTACCGGCGCCACAGTGAAGCACACGATATCGTGTATACAGGATGCAGTTCGTTCCTGAGACCACGAACCGCCTCTCGGCGCGCTTCCCACGGAGGCGCGCCGCATTGTTTTGGGGCCGTGCGGCCGATCGCGTCACAGACGCCGGATCCGCGGTTCCGCCCGCACCTCCAGCATCAGGTGCGTCAGCGCCCAGACCAGGGCGTCGAGCCGGTCAGGCGAGGCTCCGCCGGACAGGCCGTCCGGCCCGAAATTGCACAGCTCGTCCTCCAGCGCCGGAAACGCCCCGACATGGTGGACGAGGCCGCGGGCGTAGAGCAGCGAGACCGGCTCCGCCCGAAGGTACTTGCCCCGCGTGGCGTGGACCCGGGTCACCGGCACCGCCGGATCGCATTGCGCCAGCACGGCCGCCGCCATCTCGCCCCCCTGGTTGACCTCGACCACCAGGGCATCCGCGGCGAGGCGGTGGTAGAGCGCCAGCGCCGCCCCGGCCCAGGCCTGCGGGGTGGCCCGGGACAGGCTGGCATCGGCCAGCACGAAGGCGCGGCCCCCGGCGCGGCCGGCCGCCACGATCCCGCAGGCATCCGAGCGCGCCCCCGAGGTCGCAGGCGGATCGACCGCCACGACGATCCGCCCGAGATCCGGCGCGTCGGCGACCCGGCCCGCTTCGAGGCTCCCGCGGTCCCACAGGGCGTCGTCGCGGTCCTCGATCAGCTCGCCGTCGAGTTCCTGGCGGCCGAGGCGCGTGCCGGCATAGCGCCCGACGACGCGCTCCAGAAAATCGGGTGCGAGATGATCGGCGTTGTCGCGGGTGCGGGCGCGGCTCACCACGGTGCGCGGGTCGGCGAGCAGGCGGCGGATCAGCGGCACCGGCCGCGGCGTGGTGGTGACGAGGTTGCGCGGCCGGGCGCCCAGGCGCAGGCCGAATTGCAGCATGTCGAAGGCGGCCTCCGGCCGGCGCCACTTGGCGGCCTCGTCGCACCATGCGGCGCCGAATTGCGGGCCGCGCAGCGCGTCCGGCTCCTCGGCCGAGAACGCCTGGGCGACGGCGCCGTTGCCCCATTCGAGGCGGCGCCGGCTCGGCGACCAGACGGGCCGGGATCGGCCGCGCCGGGGCAGGCTCAGGAGCCCCGAGGGACCCTCGATCATCACCTCGCGCACGTCGCAATGCGTCTCGCCCACCAGCGCGATGCGCCCGACCGGCTCGGGCGTGAAGGCCGGATCGCCTTGGGCGAGGGCATCGACCCATTCGGCCCCCGTGCGGGTCTTGCCGCTGCCGCGGCCGCCGATCACCGCCCAGGTCGTCCAGGGGCCGGTCTCGGCCGGCGGGAGCTGGTCAGCGCGGGCGCGGTGCAGCCAATCCGCGTCGAGGGCCCGGAGCAGTTCGGGCGGCAGGGTCGCGAGGAAGTCAGGCAGGCGCCCCGCGGCCGACAAAGCCATCATAGCGTCGCGCGATCTCCGCGCGGAGGGCGGGCAGGTCGCGTTCGCTGCCGTCATCGCCGCCCTCCCCCGTCGCGCCGCAGGCGCCCTCGGCATCGATCTCGTCGAGCAGCCGCTTCAGGCCGCCGAGGTCGCGCAGGATCCGGGCGGACTCGGCGAGCGCGACACCCTCTTGGCTCAACGCCGCATCGTAGGCGGCGATCTGCCGGGCGATGTGCGCGCGCAGGTGCGTCAGCAGGTTCGCTGCGTCGATCGTCGGCGTTGGATCGCCCGCTGTCGACTGCGTCAGCGGCGTCAACCGGATGGCCGCGCTCAAGCATTCCGTCCGGCTGTGCCCGAAGCCCAGAGCCGCCGCGATGTCGGCGGGATCGTTGCCCGGCTGGCTCAGGAGCCGGGCCACAGCCTGACGCCGCGACGTCGACCATCGCAGGAAGACGGAATGCCAGTGCGGCGGCCGCGGCCATCCGTCCCGGGCGTTCCACGACTTGATCGTCCGCGGCTTGATCCCGGTCCGGGCGGCGATTTCGGTGATCGGCAGGTCGGTCTCGCGCAGGAGCTGCAGCACCGCAGCGCGTCGCTCGGCGGGATGGGCAGCGCATAACGGCATCGCCGTCTCTCCGCACACGTCTCGACCGTGCCTGGGTGATAGCCCAGGAGCGCGCCGGTGTCAAGCCTTAATTCCTAAATCGGCGCACTTTAGGAATTCCGGCCGGTCCCCGGAGGAACGGAGGCGGTCCGTCAGGATCGAAGCCGCGTCCCTGTCCTTCTTCATCCGATCGGATGCCGCGACGGTCCGCCCGATCGCACCGGCCGGCGTCATTCCGTGCGCCGGCCTACGTCTCGCGGGGGATCAATCATCCCATCCCTGTGAATGACAGCTCCAAAGGCGGCTGAAGACCGGAACGGCGCCCCGGTCGACACGTTGACGGGCGCATTCCACACGGTCCTCTCACCCCCACAGCGCGTCGAAGCGAGTCGAACCGAGTATGGTCGGACAGCCACCAGGGTCCGGAACGGCTGCGCCGCAGGACGATGGTCCCGTGGGGGGTTCCGACATGGCTCCGGCGCAGGGCAGCGCCGAGGCGGCGCTGAGCGACAGCTTCAGGCGCTTCGCCGACGTCGTCCCGCTGATGATGTGGCGCTCGGACGAGAAGGGCCACGCGATCCACCACAACGAGTGCTGGCTGGAATTCACCGGGCGTCCGCTCGCGGCGGAACTCGGTCTCGGCTGGCGCGAGGGGCTGCACCCCGAGGATTTCGACCGGCACGCGCGGATCGTCGCGCAGGCCTTCGAGGCGCGCGAGCCGTTCACCGTGGAGTTCCGGTTGCGCCGACACGACGGCGTCTATCGCTGGCTGCTCGATACCGCGCGCCCCCTGATGGAGGATGGGCGGTTTCAGGGCTATCTCGGCTCCTGCTTCGACATCACCGATCGCAAGCACGCCGAAGAGAACATCGAGCACGCGCTGGCCGAGAAGGAGACGCTGCTCGCCGAGGTCTACCACCGCGTCCGCAACAACCTGCAGGTGATGGTGAGCCTGATCGGCCTGTACGGCCGGGCGGCGCCGGATGCCTGCCGCGGCAGCTTCGAGGCGCTGGGCCAGCGGGTCCGGGCGATCGCCCTGGTGCAGCAGCACCTCCACGAGGCGCCGCACATCGCCTCCATCGACCTGCGGGATTACCTGCACCGCCTGGCCTCGGGCCTCGGCCAGCTCCGGCGCGCCGGCCGGATCAGCGTTCAGGTCGAGGGCTCGGGCAACGGGCTCGTGGAGCCGCGCACCGCCAACGCCCTCGGCATGATCGTGGCCGAGATCGTGGCCGAGTGCCTGGATGCCACCGCCGAGCACGTCGCCTGCGCCATCAGCATCGGGCTGGATGCCGCGGCGGGGCTGCCGCTGCGCGTCTCGATCGTCTCCGGCGTGAGCGAGATGGCGGCCTCCGGACGGCCCAATGTCCCCAAGCTCGGCCCCCGGCTCATCGCGGCCTACGCGGCGCAGGCCGAGATCGCCGTCTCGGGCGATGCCAGCCCGGCCGATCCCCTGAGGCTGACCCTGCCGCCGACCGCCGCCGTGCAATGACCCACCGCGTCTCTGGGCCCCGTCGCCACGACGGCGCGGACGGCCTATAGCGACGCGGACGCGACCCGGATCCGGACCAGCATGCTGCCCCCGATCGACACCATCATCGAGAATTTCGAGATCGTCGAAGACGACGATATGCGGCTCGAATACCTGATCGAACTCGGCCGCGCCCTGCCGCCGATGCCCGATCCCCTGCGGACCGAGGCCAACCGGGTCCATGGCTGCGAGAGCCAGGTCTGGATCGACACGGCGGCCGAGGGCTCCGGCCCGGAACGGCGCGTCAGGCTGCAGGGCTTCAGCGATTCCTTCATCGTCCGCGGCTTCGTGGCGCTGATGGTGGCACTCTACACCGGCAAGACCCCGCGCGAGGCCGCCGAGACCGACGGGCTGGACCTGTTCCGGCAGCTCCGCTTCGGCTCCCACGTCACGTCGAAGCGGTCGAACGGCGTGCGGGCGATGGCCGAGCGCATCCACCGGGACGCGACCCGGCTCGCCGCGGAGGGGTGAGGCCGGGCGGCGCTCATCCCCGCCAGAGGCGCAGGCGCGCCTGCTCCGGCCCCGTGGCCTCCCGCTCCAGGCCGTAATGCTCGGCGAGCCGCCCGAGGGCGATGCGCGCCACCACCTTGGCGGACCGGGCCGGCCAGCGCCGCTCGACCTCGATCCGCTCCAGGCCCTTCAGGAAGCCGCAGAGATCGATCAGCAGGCCGGACAGGTCGCTCCCGACCGCGTCGAGGGCGCCGCGCACCCGCTGCCGTGCTGCGATCACGTGGTCTGCCGCCGAGGCCGGATCGCGCGGGCCGCCGCCATCGACACGGGTCGCGCCGAATTCACCGCCCATCCGGGGCAGCAGCGCGGCAGCCTTCATGTCCCGCCGCAGCCGCTCGCCGGCCTCGAAGGAGACCGCGTCGATCAGCGGGACGCCGTCCCGGCCACGGCGGCGCACCATCCAGGCGAGCGGGTTCTCGGCGGCGTTGCGCAGGACCGGCCCCGATGCGTCGTCGCCGGCCTCGACGGTGAGCACGCGATGCTGGGCGGCGAAGGCGGCTTCGCCCCCCGCCGCCTGCCGGCGCAGGCGCGATCGCCCGGCGCTGGTGATCGTCAGCCGCGTGCCGGCGGCATCCCGTTCCGCCAGATCGGCCGCCGCGAGGGCCCGGCCGGACGCCGCCGTGAAGCGCCCGCTCCCCACGGAAATGCCGTCGCCGCCGCGCCGGACGATCAGCGAGTCCTCGGCGAACGGGTCGGGGCGCGCATAGGCGCCCGGCTCGCCGAGCCGCACCAGCAGGCGGGCGGCCTCGGGCGGCAGATCCGCCGATCGGGCCCGCCCAGGCTTCGTCGCGCCGGCACCACGGGGCCTCGTTCCCGACTTGATGTTCATGTTTTGTTCCTGTGAGTGCGTGGCTCAGCGGCGCCCGCATACCCTGTCAGGACAATCGTGAAAATCAAGGCTTATTTACCTACGATCCACCGCTAGTTTGCCGCAGGCCGGGCCGGACGTCGGCGCAGGACATCCGCGATCTCGTCTTCCGATTTGCCGCGGACCTCGTAGCCCATCGCCTCGAATCGATCGATCAGCTCGGTGCTGGTGGAGGCCGAGCGGGCGGCCCAGTCCGCGAGGATGCCGTTCACCTCTTCCAGATCGGGGTCGGAACCATCGGCCTGCGAATCGGGCTTGGAATCGGGGGCTGCGACCATGTCGGACCTCGGGTTCGAACCGGCACCGCCCGCGCGGATGCGCCGCGGCCGGCGGTTCAACGTTCGAGGTCCGAATGGGGTCCCGCGGGGTGCGCGGGTCGGATGCCGGCCCCGCGCGGTGGCGTCTTGCATCCCGCCGCCCGCCGGGACACATCCCCTGACCCGCACGTGACGGGATCCGACGGGAGACACGATGACGGAGATCGGCCGAGGCTTCCCGGCTCAGCAGACCGGTACGCCGATGGAGGCACCCAGGGCCGAGGCCCGGCCCCGGCGCTTCAGCGTGCATGGGCAGGAGATCACCGATCCCTACGCGTGGCTGAAGGCCGAGAACTGGCAGACGGTCCTCAAGGACCCCGCCGCGCTGCCGGAGGACATCGCCGCCTACCTGAAGGCCGAGAACGCCTTCGCGGAGGCGGCGCTCGCCGGGACCGCGGATCTGCGCAAGCGGCTCGTGGCCGAGATGCGTGGGCGGATCCAGGAGGACGAGAGCGGCGTGCCGGAGCCCGACGGGCCGTTCGCCTACTACGCCCGGCACCGGGAGGGCGGGCAGCACCCGCTGATCTGCCGGCGGCCGGCGACCGTGCCCGAGGTGCCCGAATCCGGCCCGGACCCGGACGAGACGATCCTGATCGACGGCGACCGGGAGGGCGAGGGCCTGCCGTTCTTCGCGATCGCCGCCGCGGTCCATTCCGACGACCACGCCCGCCTCGCCTGGAGCGCCGACACCAAGGGGTCGGAACTCTACACGATCCGGGTCCGCGACATCGCCACCGGCCTCGACCGCGACGACCGGGTCGAGGCGACCTCCGGCGAGGCGGTCTGGGCGGGGGATGGGGAGAGCTTCTGGTACGTGGCGCTCGACGCCAACCACCGGCCCGCCAAGGTCATGCGCCACCGCCTCGGCACGGCCCAGAGCGCGGACGAGACGGTCTATACCGAGCCGGATGCCGGCTACTTCGTCCATATCGGCAAGACGCAGTCGGGCGCCTTCCTGGACGTGACGGCGAGCGATCACGAGACCTCGGAGATCCGGCTGCTCGACCGGCACGCGCCGGAGGGGACGTTGCGCCTCGTGCATCCGCGCGAGCCGCTGCTGATCTACGGCGTGGAGCACCGGGGCGACCGGCTGTTCATCCGCACCAACGCGGACGGGGCGGAGGATTTCAAGATCGTCACCGCGCCGGTCGACGATCCGGGCCGGGCCAACTGGACCGACCTCGTGCCGCACCGGCCGGGGGTGATGATCCGCCACCTGCACGTGCTCACGGGCCACCTGATTCGATTGGAAATCGAGAACGCCAGGCCACGGATCGTCGTGCGCGACCTCGACAACGGGGACGAGCACGTCGTGGCGTTCGAGGAAGAGGCCTATTCCCTCGGCCTGAGCGCCGGCCACGCCTTCGACACGGCGACGATCCGGTTCGTCTACTCGTCGATGACGACTCCGTCGGAGACCTGGGACTACGCGTGCGGCAGCCGGACCCGGACCCTGCGCAAGCGGCAGGCGGTGCCAAGCGGGCACGATCCGGCCGCCTACGTGACCCGGCGGCTCTTCGCCACCGCGCCGGACGGCGAGCAGGTGCCGATCTCGCTGCTGCACCGGCGGGATCTGCCCCTCGACGGCAGCGCGCCGCTCCTGCTCTACGGCTACGGCTCCTACGGCACGCTCATGCCGGCCGCGTTCCGCACGAACCTGCTGAGCCTCGTCGACCGCGGCTTCGTCTACGCCATCGCGCATATCCGCGGCGGCACCGAGAAGGGCTGGCGCTGGTACCTCGACGGCAAGCGCGAGAAGAAGCCCAACACCTTCACGGATTTCATCGCCTGCGCGCGGGCGCTGATCGCGGCCCGCTACACCGCGCAGAAGCGCATCGTCGCCCATGGCGGCTCGGCCGGCGGCATGCTGATGGGGGCGGTGGCCAACCTCGCACCCGAGCTGTTCGCCGGCATCGTGGCCGACGTGCCGTTCGTCGACGTGCTCAACACGATGCTCGACGCCGAACTGCCGCTCACCCCGCCGGAATGGCCCGAATGGGGCAACCCGGCCGAGAGCGAGGCCGCCTTCCGGACGATCGTCGCGTACTCGCCCTACGACAACGTCGCCGCCAAGGACTACCCGGCGATCCTGGCGCTCGGCGGCCTCACCGACCCGCGGGTGACCTACTGGGAGCCGGCCAAGTGGGTCGCGCGGCTGCGCGCCACCATGACGGGGGGCGGCCCGGTGCTCCTGCGGATCAACATGGAGGCCGGCCACGGCGGCGCCGCCGGCCGGTTCGACCGGCTGGAGGAGGTCGCGCTGATCTACGCGTTCGCGCTGATGGCGGTGGGGAGGGCCTGAACCGCTCCGTTCAGGGCTGAGCCTCGGCGGGCGCGGGCGGCTGGGCCTCGCCCTGCATCCGCGCCCGCCGCGCCGCCTCCTCGGCGGCGGCCTTCTCCGCCGCTGCCTTCTCGGCCGCGGCCTTCAGCGCCGCGGCGCGCACCTTGTCCATCTCGATCCGGGCACGGCGGCGCTGCCGCTCCACCTGATCGGCCTCCGTCAATTCGATCGTCTCCAGTTCGCGCTGGAGCACGAAGGCGGCGAGCCCGTTCGACAGGGCGCCGACATCGAGCACCGGCTCGGGGGCGGCGAGCGGCCCGGCAAGCCCGAGCTGGATCGTCGGTGGGCCGGCGCTCCAGCCCCGGGGGACCGGACCGCCGGCGAGCGTCCCGCGGGCGTCGAGGCGGGCGCTGCGCAGGTCGTAGCCGATCGTGCCGGCCCAGCGGGCGGGCCCGAAATCGATGTCGACGGGGCCGGCCCGCAGGATCCCGCCCACGATCGTGACGGCGGCGCGTGCAGGTCCGGTCGCCTGCGCCGCCGCCTTGCCGAGTTCCTCCGCGACCAGCGCGCGCAGGCGCCCCTCGCGCAGCGGGTCATCGATCTCCACCGCCCGGGCCAGGGCACGCCCCGCCGCCCCCGGATCGGCCGCCGGGACGCGCAGGTCCTTGAGGGTCAGCGTGCCGCTGCCCGAAAGGCCGTCGCCGAGGCCCGGAAGCGTTTCGGCCGCGGTGGAGAAGCGCAGATCCGCATCCAGGCGCCCGCCGATCGGGCCATCGGCCAGCCCGGTGATCGCCACATCCTCCAGGGTGCCCGAACCCGAGATCGCCGCACCGGCGCCCGCCCGGGTGATCGTGGCGGAGCCCGCGATCCGCCCGCCCCCGAGCTTGGCCGTCAGGTCCCGCAGGGCGAGGCTGGCCTCCGACAGGTCCAACGCCACGGCGGCGTCCGTGCCCACGAGGCCGCGTCCGAGATCGAGCTGGGCGATGCGCGCGTCGAGCGTGATGGACGGGGGATGGGCCGGCGGCCCGAACCGCCCGTTCTCCTGCGGCGGGAGCAGGAGCGCCTCGGTCAGTTGCGGCAGGGACAGCCGGTCGACGCCGACGCGCCCGCGCAGGGCGCCGCCTGGCGCGCGCAGCAGCGTCCCGTTCACGGCGGACCCCGCGATCTGCCCGGTGGCCGCTGCGGCGCTGGCACCCGCGTCCTGCGCGAGCGTGACGGTGAGGTCGGCCGGCCACGCGCCGGGCCGCAGGCGCGCGGCGCCGGCCAGACTCAGGAAGGGCGCGAGGTCGGCCGTATCGGCCCGGACCACGCCGGCGGTGGGCAGCGCATCGGCGCCGATCAGGATCGGCCGCGCGGTCGCGATCCGTAACCCCGCCACCGTCCCGTTGGCAGTGACCGCGAGGCTGGACCCGTCCGGCCGCTCGGCGTTCAGGTGAAGCTCCGCGGGCTGCTGGAGGCCCGGGATGTCGGTGCGCCCGAACCATGTCCCGGCCCGGGCGGTGCTCAAGGCGGCGGTGCCGCCCTCGATCCGCGTCCCGCGGCTCGCCAGCGTCAGATCGAGGGTCCCGCCGCCCGCGCTGCCCCGGGCCTGCGTGCGCAGGGCCTCGGCGGCACCGCCCTCCCGGTCGAGGGTGACGGCAAGGTCGAGGGGCGCGTCCTTCAGGAAGGCCGGCAGCAGGCGCAGCTCCCCGACCCAGACCCGTTCGAGCAGGCCGAGCAGCGGCGCCGCCACCGGGGCCTTCAGGCGGCCCGAGACGCGCCCGGTCCCGTCCGCGCCGATCCGGCCGGAGAGGGTGGCGCTCGCCCCCGCGAGGTCGGTCACCGCGAGGCTGTCGACCACGACGCTGGCGCCGTCGGTCTGGATGCTCGCCGCGATGGTGCCGTTGCCGGAGCCGATGGTCCCGAACCGGACGTCCCGGGCCTCCAGGGTGAGGGCGAGGTCGAGGTCGCGCAGGGTCCCGAGCGTCGTCCCGAGGGGCGGCAGGGCCGCGACGTCGATGCCGTTCGCCCGGATCTGCGCGTCGAACCGGCCCCGCGCCCCGGCTTCCGCGGCGGTGTAGCGGGCGTTCCCGGTGATCCGGGCGGTGCCGAGGGCGAGGCGCAGGTTGCGCAGGGACAGGCTCGCGGCGTCGGCCGAGAGGTCGGCGGCGGCCTCGATCCGGCGCCCGTCGAGCACCGCGATTAGCGGTCCCTCCACGCCGAGGCGGCGCAGGTAGCGGCCGAGCGCATCCGAATCGGGGGTAACGAGCGCCACCGGCCCGGTCAGGCGGAACGGCGCCGTCTCGACCTGCCCGCTCACGCTGAGGGTCGACTCCGCCGGGCCTGTGACCGAGAATCGGCGCAGCAGCAAGCCCCCCGCCCGCTCCACGGTGCCGGTGAGCGCGAGGTTCGACCATTCATCGCCCCCGAGCACGGCGCTGCCCACCGCGAGGTCGAGGTCGAGCATCGCCGGCAGCGCCCCGCCCCAGTTCGGCAGGCCCCGGGCGATCAGGTTCTGCCCCTCGGTCGAGGCCAGGAAGGCGTCGAGGTCGAGGCGGCGGGCCTCGAGGTTGAGGCCGGCGCGCCACTGGCGCAGATCGAGCCGGCCGGTGCCGCCGAGCCGCAGGGTGCGCCCCCCCGGGTCGATGGCGAGATCCACCCCCTCGAACCGCACCTGCGTGCCCCGGGCCTTGAACGCCCCGCTCAGCGAGAACGGCAGATACGGCCCCGCCGCCTGGGTCGGGGGACCGACCACGACGCGGGCGGTGCCCTCGGCCTCCACCTGGACGGCCTGGCCGGATTCCTGCGGGACGAGGCCGAACCGCGCATCCGCCTCGAACCGCGGATGGGCATCGCCGCCGCCTGAGATCTTCACGGCGAGCCGCCCGTCGGCCCCCGGGGTGCCGCTGACAGCCCGGAACGGGACGCCACCGCTCGTGCCCTCCACGCGCCAGGGCCCGACCAGGGCCGGGGCCTGGAGGGTCAGGTCCTGCGCGTAGAACTGATCGGTCCGTCCGGTCGCCGGCACCTGGGTGGTGACGAGGAATTGCTGGACGTGCAGCGCCTCCAGGGCGAAATCGCGCCCGCGCAGGGACGCGCCGAGATCGGCCGGCAGCTTCAGGGCATCGGGGCCGGCGAGCGGGAGCTTGATCTCGGCCCGGCCGACCCGCGTCTCGGTGAAGCGGAACTCGCCCTTCAGGAGCGGCGCCAGGGCGACCTCGGCCTTGACGAACCGGGCATCGAGGGTCGGGCGTTCCGGATCGGTCCCGAGGTGCAGCCGGTCGACGCGCAGCCGCGGCGAGGGCAGGAGCCGGACCTCGATCCGGCCGTCGGTCCGGGCCGGGACGCCGAGCGACCGGGTGATCGCCCGGTCGACCAGGGCGCGATGGGCCTGCCAATCCACGAAGGGCGGGACGGCCAGGGCCGCCACGAGAACCAGGATGACGGCGCCCGCCAGCGCGGTCAGAAGATCACGCAATGGTCCCGTTCCGCACTCGTTTCCGCGCGGGACCGCCCCCCGCGTGCCCCCGCGGGCAAACCGCACCGGCCATAGCACGATCAGGGGCCGGGGGCGCCAGCGGGGATCTACGTGGTCAAGAACCTCGTCGCTTCGACGCGACGCGGCTGTTCGTATGAACGGAAGGTTCATAGCTCGCAAATAACTGGTACGATTTACCCACCAAGCCCGACCGAAATGCGAGACATGACATGAATTATCGCACCTCGGAAGGCACTTAGATTCAACTTAATAGACTAGTATCATTGCCGGTATAGTCGCAAAAATTGTCAACTTGGCGCGAGGTTGGCAACAGGTTTGGCGGCAGGATGTTTAATGCTCGCCGAACAGGCAGGTCAGCACAGGAAAACGTCATGCCCCAGAAAGCCCATACCGAGGCTGCCGAGCATCACGAGAAGGCCGCCAAGTCGCATCGCGCAGCCGCCGAGCATCACGGCAAGGGCGATCACGCGGCTGGTCACAAGCACTCGACGGAAGCACACGGTCACGCGGAGAAGGCCAAGGAGCATTCGACCAAGGCGCACGGCAAGAGCGCCGAGAACCACAAGTCGTAAGGCCCTTCCCGGGTCCGGCCCTCGCCCGAGGACGGGCGAGGGTTGGATCGTGAGACCTTTACCTGCGACGCTTCTCGTTGACTCCGTCACGACGCTCAGCCCACGGGACGCAACTCTCGGTTCGGATACCCTGCCGGCCGTCGTCCGTGCCGGCACGGATGATGGGTCTGCACGGCCTCACGCGTTGTCCTCACGCTTCGAGAAGGATCCCGGCAGCCGTTCGAACGGTCGGCGCCGATCGAGCTCGGCCAAGGCTACAGGGTCCGCAGCCAACCCGCCGCCAATAGGCGAAGTCCATCCGCCCACCCCACACCCTCCGGTCGCATCCCGCCCGAACCACCTCGACGCCGTTCGCGATTTGGTCCAGGGATGCGGGATGCAGAACCGCCCGCACGCGCAGCCCGCCGGGGACGGCGCTCCGTCCTCCTCCATCGCCGCCCGCGCCATGGGCGCGCTCCGCCGCGACGCCGCCGCTTATCTCGAAGGGCTCAACCCCGAGCAGCGCCGCGCCGTCGAGACCACGGAGGGCCCGGTCCTGGTGCTGGCCGGGGCCGGCACCGGCAAGACCCGGGTGCTCACCACCCGCATCGCCCACCTGATCGCCACGAACCGCGCCCGGCCCTTCGACATCCTGGCGGTGACCTTCACCAACAAAGCCGCCCGGGAGATGAAGCACCGGATCGGCGCGCTGATCGGCCCCGCCGGCGAGGGCATGCCCTGGCTCGGCACGTTCCACGCCATCGGCACCAAGATCCTGCGCCGTCACGCCGAACTCGTCGGGCTGAAATCCGACTTCACCATCCTGGGCACCGACGACCAGCTTCGGCTGATGAAGCAGGTCATCGCCGACCAGAACATCGACGAGAAGCGCTGGCCGGCCCGTGCGCTGTCGCATGCCATCGACGGCTGGAAGAACCGCGGCCTCGGCCCCGAGCAGGTGCCCCCGGGCGAAGCCGCGGCCTTCGCGTTCGGCAAGGGCGGCACGCTCTACACGGCCTATCAGGCCCGGCTCGCGACGCTGAACGCCGTCGATTTCGGCGATCTTCTACTGCTCTGCCTCAAGCTGTGGCGCGAGAACCCCGACGTGCTCGCCAACTACCAGGACCGCTTCCGCTACATCCTGGTGGACGAGTACCAGGACACCAACGTCGCCCAGTACCTGTGGCTGCGCCTGCTCGCACAATCGCGAAAAAACATCGCCTGCGTGGGCGACGACGACCAGTCGATCTACGGCTGGCGCGGCGCCGAGGTCGACAACATCCTGCGGTTCGAACACGACTTTCCCGGTGCGGTGGTGGTGCGTCTGGAGCGCAACTACCGCTCCACGGGGCACATCCTGGCCGCCGCCTCGGGGCTGATCGCCAAGAATGAGAGCCGCCTCGGCAAAACCCTGCGCACCGACGACGAGCCGGGCGAGCGCGTCACCGTCACCGGCGCGTGGGATTCGGAAGAGGAGGCGCGGCTGCTCGCGGAGGCGATCGAGTCGCTGCAGGCCAAGCAGCATTCGCTGGCGGAGATCGCCGTGCTGGTGCGGATCTCCGCGCAGATGCGCGAGATCGAGGACCGGTTCGTCCAGCTCGGCCTGCCCTATCGGGTGATCGGCGGCCCGCGCTTCTACGAGCGGGCTGAGATCCGCGACGCGCTGGCCTACCTGCGCGCCACCGTGAACGTCAGCGACGACCTCGCCTTCGAGCGGATCGTCAACACCCCGAAGCGGGGCCTCGGCGACGCCACGCTCCAGCAGCTCCACGGTTACGGCCGCGCCAACCGGGTGCCCCTGCGGATCGCGGCCGAGCGCCTGTGCGAGACCGACGAGCTGAAGCCCCGGGTCCGCTCCACCCTGCGGGCCCTCACCGAGAGTTTCTCCCGGTGGGCGCGGCGCGTGGAATCGCAGCCCCACAGCGAGGTCGCGCAGACCATCCTGGAGGAATCCGGCTACACCGAGATGTGGCAGAAGGACCGCTCGGCCGACGCCGCCGGGCGCCTGGAGAACCTCAAGGAATTCGTCCGCTCCATGGAGGAGTTCCCCGACATGGCGGCCTTCCTGGAGCACGTCTCCCTGGTGATGGAGGCCTCCGAGGCCGAGGGCGCCGAGCGGGTCTCGCTGATGACGCTCCACGCCGCCAAGGGCCTGGAGTTCGACACCGTGTTCCTGCCCGGCTGGGAGGACGGCCTGTTCCCGAGCCAGCGGGCGCTCGACGAGAGCGGCCGGGCCGGGCTGGAGGAGGAGCGGCGCCTCGCCCATGTCGGCCTCACCCGGGCGCGCAAGCGGGCGAAACTGTCCTTCGCGGTGAACCGGCGCATTCACGGCCTGTGGTCCTCGACCATCCCGTCCCGGTTCATCGACGAGCTGCCGGAGACGGCCGTCGACGTGGTCGAGGCCCCCGCCCATTTCTCCGCCGGCGCCTCGCGGTTCGACCGCAACCCGACGCCCTTCGGATCGAGCTACGGCACGCCCGGCTGGCAGCGGGCCCAGGCCAACACGGCGCCGCAGGGCGGCCGCGGCTTCGGATCCGCGCCGGGGGGTCGATCGGGCGGCCCGCGCCAGATCGAGGGCGAGCTGATCGCCAAGTCCACGGGCGCGCCGTCCGCGTTCCAGGCCGGCCAGCGGGTCTTCCACACCAAGTTCGGCCCCGGAACCATAGCCGGCGTGGACGGCAACAAGCTGACCGTTGACTTCGACAAGGCCGGCCGGAAGATGGTGCTCGACAGCTTCATCCAGGCCGGGTGAGGCCTGTCCCGCCGATCAAGCCCGGACGTTTCAGGGCGGCAGGGTCGGCCGGCTTCGCCCCCGCGGGCGGGGAGGATCGCGATCGTGCCGGATGCCGCGTCATCGCGTCTCCCTCATCCCGATGCCGAGCCTGATGCATCCGCGCCAGCACGGCGCGTTTTTCGTACCGGCCGAGGCGAACGTCACCCCCCGGTCACACCCCACACGCAATCGTGGGACACGAATCACGCTGGCGCGGCAGTTGCGTCACGTATTCGGCCGCGCGCGGCATGTCGTGACGCTCTCCACAGGCGGACGAGCGCGGGGCGGAACCTTTGGGACGGGGCCCGTATTAGTTCCGCAAGCGAGTAGTACCGGGAGCAAATAGGTAAACGGCAGTTCAGCGACAAATCCAGGTTGGCAAGTCCCGTTGGAGTGTACATCCATGAAGAGACGCCGCGCACGCCTTGAATTGGTTGAAGACCGCACGTCCCGCATCCACCGCACACGTTTCGACGAAGAACGCAATCTCGCCCCGATCCAGCCCCTCACCGAACGCCAGGCCGACTATCTCGACGCCCTCGCCCGCTCCCCGCAGGTCATCGTCCTGGGGCCCGCCGGCACCGGCAAGACCTTCATCGCCGGCACCCGCGCCGCGGACCAGCTCCGCCAGCGCCGCATCGCCAAGGTGGTGATCACCCGCCCGAACGTGCCGTCGGGCCGCTCGCTCGGGTTCTTCCCCGGAACCCTCGAAGAGAAGATCGCCCCCTGGGTCGCCCCGCTGACCGAGGCCATGAAGGAGCGGATGGGCGCGGCCGCCTTCGAGATCGCGCTGAAGGCCGGCGACATCGAGATCGTCCCGTTCGAGGTGATGCGCGGGCGCACCTTCAAGAACTGCCTCGTGATCCTCGACGAGGCGCAGAACACCACGGTCAACGAGATCAAGATGTTCCTGACCCGGATCGGCGACGATTGTCAGGTCATCATCAACGGCGACGTGTCGCAGACGGACCTGCGCGAGACCTCGGGCCTGCGCATCGTGATGCACCTCATCAAAAGCCGGATGATGCCGATACCGGTGGTCGAATTTACTCGGAACGACATCGTGCGCTCAGGGATCTGCGCCGAATGGGTGAAGGCGTTCGAGGAAACGAATCTCTAACTCAGAAGTTGATGGCGGCGGGTCCTCGACGGCCCGCCGTGCCGTCCCGCGGCACGAGACGACTCTCCGTACCTCCCGTCCGGGAGGATGAACCGGGCATCATACCCGGCCATCAGAGAATTGGAGTCTCCTCGTGAGGAAACTGACCTACGCCTTCGCCCTGATCACCGCGCTGGGCGGTGCCGCCCTCGTCCAGCCCGCCTCCGCGGCCCCCGCCCTGCCGGGCGCCGTCGCGGCCCCCGACGCCGTCACACAGGTTCGGATGAGCCACATGGAGCGGCGCATGATGCACCATCGGATGGAGCGCCGCATGATGCGCCACCACATGCGTCGTCGGATGATGCACGGCCGCATGCACCGCATGTGATGCCGGCGCGGAGCGGGGCCCGATCCGGCCCCGCTCCGCGATCCTGACGATCTGGGCGTTGCCCGCCTCACCGACGATTCCTATCTCGTTGTCTCGAATCGTGCCGTCAGGCGGCCGCTGCGGCAGCCGGCCGATCCGGGAGACCAGGATGCCCCCCTCCAATCGCCTGTTCGACGACCTCGCCCGCCTGATGACCGACGCGGCCGGCGCCGCGCAGGGCGTGCGCCGCGAGGCCGAGACCGTCGTCCGAGCCCAGCTCGAACGCGTCATCCGCGACCTCGACATCGCCTCCCGGGAGGAACTCGACGTGTTGCGCGACCTCGTGACCGGCCTGCAGGCGCAGAACGAGGCCCTCGCGTCCCGCGTCGCGGCCCTGGAGGCGAGATCCGGCCCCGCCGCGGCGGGCACGGCGGGCCTGAGCGAGGCGGTCTGAGCCGTGGCTGAGTCCCCGGGGCAACGCCGGGGGCTTTTACACAGGAAGCCGCAGCGACGATCCGGTTTCCTGTTCACTGACTGTGAGCTGCACTTTGTGTCGCGAGTCACGGCCGGTTTATAGTCGGGCATAGGGTGATTCGGGGGCTGCGGGGCGATGTCCGCGGAGCTTCGACAGTCGATCGCATCACCCCCGGCGCCGATCGGCCGGCTGTTCCAGGTCTTCGGGGTGTTCTCGGCACTCCGGGTTTGCATCATCGCTCACGACGGGCCGGACGTCACATCCGGACCATCCATTTGGATCGTCATGCCGCTGCTCAACGTCGACTTCCACGATCCGGATAGAAACGAGCATCCGCTCGACGTCGTCGAACGACTGGCGTCCCTGCGCGACTGGATCTTCGACCGGGCCGAGACCGACGAGATGTCGGTGACGAGCCCCGGCCGCTGGACCGACTACAACGTGGCGTTCACCTGGATCGAAGACGTGGAGGCACTGCACGTCGCCTGCGCGTTCGATCTCAAGGTGCCGGACCGGCAGCGGACCGAGGTGATGCGCCTCGTCGCGCTGATCAATGAGCAGCTCTGGGTCGGGCATTTCGACCTGTGGTCGAGCGACGGCGTGGTGATGTTCCGCCACGCGCTCCTGCTCACGGGCGGTGCCGTCCCGACCCATCCGCAATGCGCCACCATGATGAAGACCGCGGTGGATGCCTGCGAGCGGTATTATCAGGCGTTCCAGTTCGTGCTCTGGGCCGGCAAGACCGCCCGCGAGGCGCTCGACGCGGTGCTGTTCGAGACCGAAGGCGAGGCGTGACCGCCCCGGAGCCGGACGCGGCATCGATGCCCGCCTCGCTGGTCCTGGCCGGGGCCGGCAAGATGGGCGGGGCGATGCTGGCGGGCTGGCTCACCGCGGGTCTCGACCCGCGCCGCACGACCCTCATCGACCCCGTGCCAAGCCGCGAGATCGTCGCTTTGTGCGCGGAACGGGGCCTCGCCCTCAATCCGGCGGCCCCCGAGCCGGGCGCCGTGCTGGCCCTCGGCATCAAGCCGCAGGGTCTGGAGGCGGCAGCGCCCGGCCTCGACCGGCTGATCGGCCGCGACACGCTCGTCGTCTCGATCCTGGCCGGCAAGACCGTGGCAGACCTGCGCGGGCGGCTTCCTCACGCGCGGGCCGTCGTGCGGGCCATGCCGAACCTGCCAGCCAGCATCGGCCGGGGCGCCACCGGCGCCTACGCGAATCCCGAGGTCACGCCCGGGCAGCGCGCCGCCGCGAACGCCCTGCTGGCGGCGAGCGGCACCGTGGCATGGCTCGCCGACGAGGCCCAGATCGACGCCGTGACGGCGGTTTCCGGCTCCGGGCCGGCCTACGTCTTCCTGATGGTCGAGGCGCTGGCCGAGGCCGGGATCGCGGCCGGGCTCGACCCGGAGGTGGCGGGCCGCCTCGCCCGGGCGACGGTCTCGGGGGCCGGCGCGCTCCTCGACGCGACGCCCGCGGAGGCGGCGGAGCTGCGCCGCAACGTGACCTCCCCCGGCGGCACCACGGCGGCGGCCCTCGACGTTCTGATGCGCCCGGACGGGCTCGGCGCGCTGATGCGGGAGGCCGTGGCGGCGGCCCGGCGGCGGGCGGGGGAACTCGCCGGCTGACATCCGATCGGACCCGTGCGGCAAGGCGGCGCGAAGCCCCTGCCCTTCCGCTACGGACTGCCTACATCAGGCGGGACGACCGACAGGAGCGGGCGACAGACCCATGACCGAGAGCAAAGGCCCCGCGAAGCGCCCCCGCAAGGCCGCGAGCCCGGCCAAGGCAAGCAGCCTATCCGAGAATGCCGCGCCGGAGAGCCTGGCCGCCGAGGCCACCGCCCAGGCAGGCGCGGCGATGGGCGACAGCCCGCCGAAGCTGCCGCCCCGGGAGGCCGCCGTCGAGGCGCTGATGCGGCTCGCCGCCGAGCAGCCCTGGAACGACATCGAGATCGGCGACATCGCCCGGGAGGCGGGGCTGACGCTGGCCGAGCTCCGCGATCTGTTCCCGTCGAAGGGCGCCGTTCTCGGCGGCCTCACCCGGATCATCGACCGCAAGGTCCTTGAGGGCGACCTTGCCGGCCTGGAGGAGGAGCCGACCCGCGAGCGCCTGTTCGACGTGCTGATGCGCCGGCTCGACGCGATGGAGCCCTACAAGCCGGCCCTGCGCCGGATCGCCTACGCGCTGCGCGGCGAGCCGCTGTCGATGCTGGCGCTGAACGGCATCATGCTGAACTCCCACCGCTACATGCTGGCCGCGGCCGGGATCGACACGGAGGGGCCGCTCGGCCAGCTCAAGCTCCAGGGCGTGGTGATCGCCTTCGCCCGCGTGACCCAGGTCTGGCTCGACGACGACGATCCGGCGCTCGCCCGGACGATGGCCCGCCTCGACAAGGAGATCCGCAACGGCGAGCGCTTCATGGAGCGGGCCGAGGATGTCCGGCGGCTCACGGCACCGCTGCGCGCGCTGGGCCGCTCGGTCCTCGACCGCCGGCCGCGCGCGCGACGCAGCCGCGACGGCGACGAGACGGATCCGGCCGCCGCGATCTGAGAACCGACCTGACCCGGGCCCCCGGGTCTGGGAAGGTCTCTACCTTGCCGTGACGAGGTGTTTTCGGACGCGCTGAGCATCACCGACCGGTCGATCAATACGGCAGGCCGGAGCAAGCCCGCACCCTTCCTCCCCCCAGAGGGGGAAGGGCGACGCGCGTGGATGGCTCCGACTCGGATCGCAGCCATACGGGGAAAAGGACACGCGTTTTCCCCATCATCAGGTCACGACCGCACGTGGTGATCCCCGCACCCAGCCCAGCACCGCGAAACGGCCGGGTCGCGACCTTTCGAGACCCGGCCGTCATTCGTCCACCCGACGCATAGGAGTTTGCGCTTCGGGCAGACAGGGCTTGGCGGGCTCAAACCGCCTGGATGTCGCGCAGGAAGCCGTCCACCTCCTGCTTGACGGCCTGCGACTGCTTGGCCAGCTCGGCCGCCGCGTTCAGCACCTGCGCGGCGGCGCTGCCGGTCTCACTGGCCGACGCCAGCACCCGCGACACGTTGGACGACACGTGCTGCGTGCCCTGGGCCGCCTCGGTGGCGTTGCGCGAGATCTCGCTGGTCGCCGCCGTCTGCTCCACCACCGTCGAGGCGATGGCGCCGCTGATCTCGTTCACCCGCGTGATCGTGCGGGCAATCTGCTGCATCGCCTGCGCGGCTTGGCCCGTGGCACCCTGGATGGCGGAGATCAGCCCGCCGATCTCGTCGGTGGCCCTGGCGGTCTGGTCGGCCAGTTCCTTGACCTCGGCGGCCACCACGGCGAAGCCGCGCCCCGCCTCCCCGGCGCGGGCCGCCTCGATCGTGGCGTTGAGCGCCAGCAGGTTGGTCTGCGCCGCGATGCCGGAGATCGTCGTCACCGCCGCGCCGATCTGCTCGGCGGCGGCGCGCAGGCTGGCCATGGCGGCCTCGCTCGCCTCGGCCTCATGGGCAGCGAGCCCGGCCGCCTCGTTGGCGCGGAGTACCTGCCGCTCGATCTCCTGCAGTGACGACACCATCTCCTCGGCCGCCGCCGCCACCGTCTCGACGTTCATGGAAGCCAGGTCGGCCGCCGTGCTGGAGGCGACCGCCTGATTGTTGGTGTCGTCGGCGATCTGCGTCATCGAGCGGGCGGTGGCATCGAGCTCGTTGGTGGCCAGGGTGACGATCTCCAGGGAGGCGGCGATGTTGTGATCGAAGATCTCGACGAGCTGTTCGCGACGCTCGGCCCGGCGTTGGCGGGCCGCCAGCGCGTTGACCTGGGCGGCCTCCAGCTCGGCCCGGACGATCGCGTTCTTCCGGAACACCTCCACGGCCTTGGCCATGGCTCCCAGCTCGCCCGAGGCGTCCTGCGAGGGGACCACGAGATCCGTGTCGCCGTTTGCCAGGCCCGCCATGGCCTTCACCATGCCGTCGATGGGCCGGATGATGCTGCGCCCGATGAGCGAGGCCAGGGCCACACCGATGATGAGGGCGAGCGCGCCGAGGCCGACCTCGATGCGCCACGCGCGTAGGGCCATCTCGGCGGTCGACGCCCTGATCTGCGCCGACGTCGTCAGGATCCGCTCACGGAGCGTGGCGCAGTCCGCCGTGATGGCATCGGTATTCGGCTTGATGCCGGTCTCGAACGTCGCCTTCGATGCGGCCGCCGCCTCGTGGAAGGCGTCGAGCCCCGCCTGGTAGGCGGCAAGCGCGTCCGCGAGGTCCTTGAGCCGCTCGGCGATGCCCGCAACGCCATGCCCCTCGGCATCCTGGAGCGCGGCGCGGGCCTGCTCGATCTTGCCTCGGAACGCGTCCCGATAGACCGGGCTCTGCTCGATGATGGAGCGCGCGGCCGCGAGGCGCGCGGCCAGGACGGCATTCTCGAAGCGCATGGCGTGCAGCTTCGCCCCATCGTCGCTACCCTGGCTCATGTCCGCGAGCAGGCCCTGGAGCAGGTGTGCGAGGCGGTTGCCCGCCTTGATCATGTGCTGCTTCGCGGCGTCGAGCTTGGTGCCGGCCTCCGCGAGACGGTCGAGATCGGCCTTCATGGCGGCCGCGCTGCCGACGATGGCGCGATAGCGGGTTCTCCCCAAATCGGTCAGGGCCAGGGCCGTGCGGCGCTCGGCCATGTCCTCGATCGAACGCCGCACCTCCTGCATGGCGACGACCTGTGCGGCGTCCGGCGCCAGGCGGTAATGCTCGGCTTTGGCGGAGAGCTGGGCCGCGAGGCCGTCCATCGCGATGATCTCCTGCGCGCTCTCTCCGACAAAGAAGAGTCTTTCGTATTCCTGGTTGAGATAATTTTGCTGATAAACCGCGAAGACGCCGATGACGGCGGCAATCGAGACGAGCAGGGCGAACCCGGCATACAGGCGGATACGTATTCCGATCTTCACGATACCAAGCTTTCTCGAAGAAGGATCGTTGTGGGATGAACTTCCCCAGAAAGCGAACCGTCCATGACAGCTCTATGTCACATCTAAATCGAAACCTGACGTTTGTCCTATGAATTTTGAATGATTGAACCTGAAACCAGTATCTCGTCAGAAGGTCGCCCCAACCCAACGGCATGCTGCGCATCCCATCAAACCAGTGCGGAATTAGAGAACTGTCTGAAAATTTATCGAATCGTCCGCCTCAGATCATTGCACAACTTGAGCGTAACGATCCTTGCACGGCTTCGATGTTTTGAACGTCGCACTCTTCAGCCGCGCGATCATCCAGTCATGACCGGAAAGGCCGCCCAGGCATCGGATCGAGATCCGGAACCGGGATCGATCGACCAGTGCTTCGCCCGCGTGTTCCACGCGGGACAGTCCGAGGGGATCGATGCGAATCGACGCCGCTCGGGCGCCCGGCGATTCGCGTGAGGCTCCGGGAACGCCCACCGCCGACAACAGGCTCGGAACCAGCCGTTTCAAGGTAGCGGGTCAGGCCCGAGCCGTGGCGTCCCAGCCTCGGGTCGCGCAAAGGGTGCACAGCGATCGAGCACGGCTTCGCGCTGATCGGTCCCGCCATGCGGCGGCATGGATTGCGCCGACAGGCTCAGGCGGCGCGATCGCCCAGGGCCTCGCGCATCAGAGTGGCCACCATCCCGCTCTGAAACTGGTCATGCCGGACGCGCAGCGCGTCGGGGATCTGAGCCGGGGCCTCCGGCTCCGGATCGTCGAGGGCATCGCCCGCGAGCACGATCCGCAACCCCGGACGCAGGGTCCGCGCCTCGACGGCCAGTTGCGCGCAGCACAGCCCGCCCTGCAGGCCGGAATCCACCACCATCACGTCCACCGGCAGGCCCAGCGCCAGGACCGTCATGGCGTCGACCCCACGGTCGCAGGCCGTGACCTGATAACCCAGAAGGCGGACCTGCACGGCCACCTCGTCGCGCCACCGCTTGTGGCGGCCGACCACCAGAACCTGGATCCGGTAGCAATTGCCCTGAGGCAGCAAGCTGGAGGCAGTCCCGACGTCGGCTGAGGGCATTCCGCACTCGACTTCGTGCTGGCTTTGCGATGCAGCATGCTAAGCCTTGTTGCAATGCGGACGCAAGCCTGCCGCCGCGAAGGCGCCGCATTCCTCACCGCGTTCGCCCAAAGAGGCGGCAGCCGGGATCGCTGGTCATAGGGTAGGCATATGGTTGACGCAGCCGGGGTCCTGCGCTCAACACCGGGCCGCCGCGGGATACGTCCGCGCGCTGCCGGAGCCCGAGCCGATGTCGTCCGCGAAATCCCCGCCCGTCTCTCCGCTGGCGCCCACCGCGACACCGGAACTGCCGCCCCTCCCGGGGGTGCGAATCGCCACCGCTCAGGCCGGGATCCGCTACAGCGGCCGGACCGACGTGCTCTACGTCGCGCTGGAGGCCGGCACCACGGCGGCGGGCGTTTTCACCCGCTCGAAATGCCCCTCGGCGCCGGTCGACTGGTGCCGGGAGGCGCTGGCCGACGGTTCGGCGCGGGCGCTGGTGGTCAATTCCGGCAACGCCAACGCCTTCACGGGCCGGCTCGGCCGGGAGGCCGTCGCCCGCACCGTCGAGATCGCCGCGCAGGCGGCGGGCTGCGGCCCCCGCGCGGTCTACGTCGCCTCGACCGGCGTGATCGGCGAGCCGCTGCCGGCCGAGCGCTTCGCGGGCGTGCTGGCGGACTGCGCGGCCCGCGCCACGGACGGCTCGGCCGCCTGGGCCGAGGCGGCACAGGCCATCATGACCACCGACACCTTCCCGAAGCTCGCCACCCGCACGGCCACGATCGACGGCGTGACGGTGACGCTCAACGGGATCGCCAAGGGCGCCGGCATGATCGCCCCCGACATGGCCACGATGCTGTCCTTCGTGTTCACCGACGCCGCCCTGCCCCAGGCGGTGCTGCAACCCCTGCTGTCGGCGGGCACGAAGACGAGCTTCAACTGCGTCACGGTCGACGGCGACACCTCCACCTCCGACACGCTGATGCTGTTCGCGACCGCCAGAGCCGGCAACGCGGCCGTGTCGGACCCGGCCGATCCGCGGCTCTCGGGCTTCCGGGATGCCCTGGAGAGCCTGCTGATCGAGCTGGCGCAGCTCGTCGCCAAGGATGGCGAGGGCGCGCGCAAGTTCGTCACCGTCCGGGTCACGGGGGCCGAGAGCGATTCGTCCGCACACCGCATCGCGATGTCGATCGCCAACTCGCCGCTGGTGAAGACCGCGGTGGCGGGGGAGGACGCCAACTGGGGCCGGGTCGTGATGGCGGTCGGCAAGGCCGGCGAGCCCGCCGACCGGGACCGGCTCGCCATCTGGTTCGGCGACGTGCGGGTGGCCGTCGAGGGCGCCCGGGACCCGGATTACAGCGAGGCGGCGGCGAGCGCGGTGATGCGCGAGCCGGAGATCGGAATCCGGGTGGATCTCGGCCTCGGCGACGGCCAGGCCCGGGTTTGGACCTGCGACCTGACCAAGGCCTATATCGAGATCAACGGGGATTACCGCTCGTGAGGGCGGCCCTGGCCGGCGCCGCCCTGATCCTGGCGCTGGCCGCCGGAGCCCGGGCCGACGATTCGGCCTGCGACCGCCACATCAGCGTGGTCGGTCGCGCCGCGGAGGCGCGGGCGCCGGATTTCGCCGAGGTGACGGTGGGCATCGAGGCGCGCGCACCGACCGCGGCGGCGGCCCTCGACGCGGCCTCGAAGGCGGTGGCGGGCGTGTCGGCGCAGGCCCGCGCCCTCGGCGTGCCGGCGGCCGATATCGGCACCGCGGCCGTCTCGCTCCAGGCCGCCACGCGGTCGGTCGCCCGGCCGGGCGGCCTCACCGAGGAGCCGGACGGCTACCGGGCGAGCAACCTCGTCAGCGTCCGCCTCGCCGACATGGACCGGCTCGGCGACCTCCTGCGCCAAGCCCTCGATGCCGGCGCGAACCGGATCGACGGCGTCGGCTTCGGCCTGCGCGATCCCGACAGGCTCGATGCCGCCCTCCAGGTCGCGGCGGCCCGCGACGCCCGCGGCCGCGCCGCGGCGCTCGCCGACGCCCTCGGCGTCAAGCTCGGCCCGCTCTGCACCCTCGGGCCCGCGGGCGGCGCGCCCTATCCGCTGGCGAGCCGCGCCCTCGCAGCGCCGATGGCCGCCAAGGGCCGGCGCGTGCCGATCGAGGCCGGAACGATCCAGATGTCCTCCGAAGTCTCGGCCACCTTCGCGGTGGCGCCATGAGCGCTCCCGGGACCGCCGGCCCGCGCCTCCTCCTCGTGGTGGCGGTGGCCCTCGTCGATGTCGACGGCCGCGTGCTGGTGAGCGAGCGCCCGGCGGGCAAGCAACTCGCCGGCCTGTGGGAATTCCCCGGCGGCAAGGTCGAGCCCGGCGAGCGGCCGGAGGAGACGCTGATCCGCGAACTGGCGGAGGAACTCGGCATCCGCGTCGAGGAGCCATGCCTCGCGCCCCTGACCTTCGCCAGCCACGCCTATCCGGAGTTCCACCTCCTGATGCCGCTCTACATCTGCCGCCGCTGGACCGGCACGCCGCAGCCGATGGAGGGGCAGGCGCTGAAATGGGTCCGGCCGAAGGCCCTGCGCGACCTCGCGATGCCGCCCGCCGACGCGCCGCTGATCCCGTTCCTGATCGATCTCCTGGAGGTCTGAACCGGCCGGCCGTTCCGAGCCGTCATCGCGGGCGCAGCGAAGCGACCCAGGGTTGCGCATCGCCGCCAAACGTGGCGCCGCTGGATTGCTTCCCTCCGCTCGCAGAGTCGGCAAGGCGGACGCGGTCCGGACGCCGTCATGGCCCCCTTCAAAGTGCCAGGATCGCCTCGACCGCCTCCTGCACGGCGAGCGCCTCCGCGAAGGTTGCGAGGTGGTGCGGCTCGCCCCGCACCATCCGGACGACGCCTTCGAGCTGGCGCCGCAGGGTGATCGGGCGCAGCTTCTCGTTGGGGATCGCCCCGGGCTCCGGCTCGAAGCGACCATCCGCGCCAAGGCGTTCGGCGATGGCCCAGTCGCGCAGGCGAACCGCGCCCGCATCGCCCGTCAGCGTCCACGTGTTGTGGTCGTCCTTGTCGGTGCCGCCGACCCGGCCGGTGAGCGACACCGGGATGCCCCCGGCCGTGAGCGTGACGGCGACCGCCCGCTCGGAGCGGCCGGCCTCCGGAAAGTCGATGGCGCCGCCGATCCCCTCCAGGGGGCCGAGCAGGCGCCGGGCGAGGAACAGGAAATGCGAGACCACCTCGCGGGTGAAGCCGCCCTCCGCCCGTGCGTCGAGCCAGCGCGCCGCGTCGGCCTGCCAGGGGCGCGGCCAGCGGGCGAATTCCACCGCGACGGCGAGGTGAAGCGGCGTCCCCACAGCACCCTCGGCGATCCAGCGCCGGAGCGCCGCCACGCCGGGCGACGAGGCGAAGGGGAAGTTCACCGCACCGGCAGACCCGGCCTCGGCCGCGAAGGCACGGGCTTCGACCAGATCGATGGCGAGCGGCTTCTCGCAGAAGACGCTCCGGCCCGCCGCCAGGGCTGTCCGCGCGTAGCCGAGATGCGAGGCCGGCGGCGAGGCGACGTAGAGGCAGGCGCTCGCCGCCACGACGGATTCGGCGTCGGCGGCGAGCGGCACAGCCGGGAAGGCCGCGCCGATGCGGGCCAGGGCCTCCGGCGCGGGGTCCCAGATCGCCGCGACCCGGACGGGCACGTCCGGTGCCCCGTGGATGGCGCCGAGCAGGCGCTCGCCCATGATGCCCGCGCCGATGATCCCGAGGGCGAGTTGGTCGTCGGTGGCCGGCATGGAGGATCCCGCATGTCGGACGGCGGGGATGCGCGTCCCGGCGCAGCCTTACGGTTCCGAACCCGTGCGGGAAAGACCGCCGGTCCAGACAGCTTCAGGTGCGGCCCTGCCGGGCATCGAGGCTGAACGGGCCGGCGCCGAAGGCCGTGATCTGCAGCAGGCCCCCGGCGACCGCGAGGTTCTTTAGGAACTGGAACATCTGGTTCGGGTCGCCCGCAGCCGCATGGAAGATCACCGCTGTGGCGACCGCGAAGAGGGCCAGCGCCAGGGCGACGAGCCGGATGCGATAGCCGGCGATCAGCAGCAGGCCGCCGCCGATCTCGACCAGCGTCGCCGCCCCGTAGGAGAGCATGGGCAGCGGCAGGCCGGCGGCCTCGATGGTGGCGAGGGTCGCGGCGGGCGCGGCGAGTTTGCCGGCCCCGCTCACGAGGAAGAGCGCGCTCATCAGGACCCGGCCGGTCGCCGACAGGAGGGCCGCGAGGGATGCGCCGGCGGCGGTCGGGGCGGGGGCGTTCGAGGTGGCCATCGGGGTCGTCCGTTTCGTGCGAATCGAGGGGGGGCGCTTCAGGCCGCGCGCGGGCGTTCGATGTCGCGGAGCCAGTCCGCCGCGAGACCGAGATCGGCCTGCGACAGACCGTGGCCGGCGGGCAGGGTCCGGTGCGCGACGACCGCGCCGGCGGCGGTGAGCTGCGCCGCGAGGCGGCGGGCATTCTCGACCGGCACGATCGGATCCAGGGCGCCGGACAGGATCAGGACCGGTTTTCCCGCGAGGTCGGCCGCCGGGGGCTCGGCGAGGGGCACCATCGGGCGGATCAGCACGGCGCCCGCCAGAACCTGCGGCCGCAGCATCAGCAGCGCGGCGGCGATGTTGGCGCCGTTGGAGAAGCCCAGCGCCAGCGGCGCGCCGAGGCCATAGCGGTCGCGTGCCGCCGCCACGAAGCCGGCGAGGTCATGCGTGCGGCGGCGCAGGTCGGCTTCGTCGAACACGCCCTCCGCCAGCCGGCGGAAGAAGCGCGGCATGCCGTTCTCGGACACCGCGCCCCGGGGCGAGAGGAGCGCGGCGCCCGGCGCCAGCATCCGGCCGAGCGGCAGGAGGTCGTTCTCGTCGCCGCCGGTCCCGTGCAGGAGCAGCAGCGGGCGCGCGGCATCCGGGCCGGGCTCAAACCGGTGGATGAAACCGAGGGTCTCGTGGGTCATGGCGACCTCCTGGCGATGTGAAGGCAGGCCCGCCCCGCGGGACGCGGAGCGGGCTCGCTTGCTTCAGGCGACCTTTGGCAGCACCGCCTCGATCTCGGCCCGGTGCGGCTCCAGTCCGGCGGGCAGCTTCAAGGCCCGACCGAGAGCCTCGACCGGCTCGTCGACCGCGAAGCCGGGCGCGTCCGTGGCGATCTCGAACAGCACGCCGCCCGGCTCTCGGAAGTAGATCGAGCGGAAGTACTGCCGGTCGCGCTGCTCGGTGACGTTGAGGCCCCGGGCGGCGAGCGCTTCGCCCATCGCGGCCTGCGCGGCGTCGTCCGCCGCCCGGAACGCGATGTGGTGGACCGAGCCGGCGCCGGGCCGCCCCGGGAGGAAGCCCCCCACGGCCCGCAGGGTCACGAAACCGCCGATCGCTGCGCTGCCCGCGAAGCGGATCAGGTTGCCCTCGCGGCCGGCCTCGTGCAGGCCCAGCACCTCCGTGAGGATCGCGGCCGTGGGCTCCGCCCCATCGAGGAGCAGCGTGACCCCGTGCAGGCCGCGGACGGCGTGCTCGGCGGGAACCTCCGCGGAGACCCAGGCCTGGGCCTGGGCCTCGACGTCGTCCACACCGACCAGCGCCAGCATCATGCCGTCCGGGTCACGGAAGCGCAGGGTCGGCGCGCCGAACACCTGGACGAGCGGCTCGTGGGCGACGCCTTTCTCGATCAGACGGTGGGTCCACCAGCCGATGGAGGCGCGGGGGATTCGGAAGGCGGTCTCCTGCGTCTCGCCGACGCCGACACGGCCGGCAGCGGCCCGCTCGACGGGAAAGAAGGTCAGGATCGTGCCGGGGCGCCCGGCCGCGTCGCCGTAATAGAGGTGGTAGGTGCCCGGATCGTCGAAGTTGACGGTCTTCTTCACCAGCCGCAGCCCGAGCACGCGGGTGTGGAAATCGAGGTTGCGCAGGGCCGGCCCGGAGAAGGCCGTGACGTGGTGGAGGCCGGTCTCGATCATGGCGCTGTCTCCTGAAGCCTGCCGCGCCGGGCGCGGTGCGTTTCGCGATGACCGCACTGTGCCTCTTGCCACCGGTTCCGAAAATAGAAACGATGGAAACCCATCGTTTCCGGATATGACCCATGAGACTGCCTGATTTCGAGGCCTGGGCGGTGTTCGCCAAGGTGGCGGAGACCGGCTCCTTCGGGCGGGCCGCCGCGGATCTCGGGCTGTCGAAGGGCACCGTGTCGAAGGCGGTCGGCCGGCTGGAACTCCGAATCGGCGCCCGGCTGTTCAACCGCACGTCGCGCAAGCTCGCACTCACGGAGGCGGGACTGGCCGCCAAGACGGGCGCCGCGCGCATCCTGGCGGAGGGCGAGGCCGCCGAGGCGCAGGCCATGGCGTGCGCCGCGGAGCCGCGCGGGCTGGTGCGGCTCGCGGCCCCGATGACCTTCGGGGTGATGCACGTTGCGCCGCTGCTGCCGGATTTCCTGCGCCGGCACCCGGCCGTGTCGGTCGACCTGCACCTCTCGGACGCGGTGGTCGATCTCGTGGGCGGCGGGTTCGACATCGGCCTGCGCATTGCGGCCCTGCCGGATTCGTCGCTGCGCGCCCGGCGCCTCTGCGCGGTCCGCCGTTCGCTGGTGGCGACCCCCGCCTATCTCGACCGACACGGCCGCCCCGGGCATCCGGATGACCTCGCCCGCCACGCGTGCCTCGGCTACGCCTATCTGCCGACCCCCGACCGGTGGCGCTTCGTCAATACGCACGGCGCGCAGGCCGTGGTCACTCCCGGGGGGCCGCTGCGGGCCAACAACGCCGATGCGCTGGCCCCGGCGGTCCGGGCCGGCCTCGGCCTCGCGCTCCAACCCGATTTCATGATCTGGGATGATCTGGAAGCCGGCCGCCTGGAGCGGGTTCTGCCCGACTGGTCACCACCGCCGATCGCGCTGCATCTCGTCACGCCACCCGGCGATCCCCGGCCGGCGCGCGTCACGGCCCTCATCATCCATCTGACGCAACGCCTCGCCCATGCCCCCTGGGCGGGGCCATCCGGGGCGGCCGCATCGCGCGATTCCTTGCCTCCGGCTGAACCCGATATACCTTAAGGTGGCATGTCCCCTGGCAGCTCACCTTATTAATGGAGCTCCAATACCAGATTGATAGATCGACAATACCGGATCCGGCGTACCATCCCGGTTTGTGCACAGGTGAACCGTTTTTTCGCATCCAGGGTCGCGGGCCGGCATCCCGTTCGGCCTACACGGTGCCTAGAGACCTACGAGGTTGGCCGTATCGCGGAAATCGCTCCGTCAGGTTTATCATCGGCTTGCACGACAACCTGACGTATGCGAGGACTATAGTCCAAGCCGAAGGCCGCAGGATTTCGCCGGCTGGGGATGCTATGTATGAGTGTATACCGTCTAGTCGAGGCCTCGATGTTCACAGCGGTTCCCGGGCGGCGTGTGCCTGACCGGCTGCGGCATAAGACGGTCGCGGCGGCTGTGGCAGATTCGCTGAGGCAGCAGATTTTGAACGGCGAGCTGCGTCCGGGTGTCCAGCTCCGCCAGGATGCGCTGGCGGAGGAATTCGGGATCAGCCGGATCCCGATCCGGGAAGCCCTCCTGCAACTGGAGGCCGCAAACCTCGTCAAGATCGTGCCGCACCGGGGCGCCGTGGTTTCAGGGCTGTCGCTGGAAGAGGTGGAAGACATCTTCAAGCTGCGCATCGAGCTTGAGCCGCAGCTCCTGGCGCTCTCGGCCCCCCGACTCACGAATGAGGACTTTCAGGATCTGCGCGTCGTGCTGGCGGCATACGGGGAGTCGCTGAGCACCGGCGAGGTCCTGCGCTGGGGCGAATTGAACCGGCGCTTCCACTTCGACCTGCTGCGCCACGCGGACCGCCCGCGCGCGCTGACCATCGTTTCGGGCCTGCTGCAGGATTGCGACCGCCCGACCCGCCTTCAGCTTGCGGCCTCCGGGGAAATCGCGCGCGCCCAGGAGGAACACACGCAGATCCTCGCCCTGTGCGAGGCGCGGAAGGTCGAAGCGGCGGCGGCGGCGCTGCGCTCCCATATCGAGACTGTCGGCGTCTGCCTCGTGGCGATCTACCGGGACGGGCTGGCCCGGCTCTGACCGGATCCGGCCGCCGTCGCGCCGGGAACCTCAGTCCACGCGCTTGCCGGCCCGGCCGCCGAAACGGGTCAGCCGATCCTTCACCTCAAGCACCCTTTGGACCTTCGCGCCGAGCGTAAGGAGCTGGACGAGGCGGTCGGTGTCGAGCCGGCGCATGTCGTCGTACCAGCCGGTGAACAGCTCGAACAGGTCGTGCATCTCCCCGAGCCGGGCCTGAGCGTGACGCTCGGCGTCGGTCTCGACCTCCTGCATCAGCAATTCGCGCAGCATGGTCAGGGTCGGGTCGATCTCGCGCTTCTTGCGCTCCTCGACCAGGGTGCGGACGATCTGCCAGACATCCTCGGGCGTGGCGAAGTAGTCCCGCCGGTCCCCGGGCCTGTGCTGGAGGCGCACGAGATTCCAGGCCTGCAGCTCCTTCAGGCCCATGCTGACATTGGAGCGCGATACGCCGAGCCGCTCGACGATCTCGTCGGCGTTGAGCGGCCGCTCCGACACGAACAGCACCGCGTAGATCTGCCCGACCGTCCGGTTGATGCCCCACCGGGAGCCCATCTCGCCGAAATGGAGCACGAAGGTCTGGACGAGGGGGGGCAGATGCACGGGGCGTTCCGACGGGACCAGGATCCCGGTCGAGGCCGGGTTTTCGGGGAGCCTATCAGGTCCTGAGCCAGAACCGGAGCAGCGTCGCGACCGATCCGAGGGCGACGATGCTGAGCGCCCAGATCGCCACGAACCAGGCGAGGCGCTTCCACAGGGGGAGCGGCGCGGGGGGGCCATCAGTGATACCCGTGCGTGTCGACCTTGCCGCGGAACACCCAGTAGGAATACGCGGTGTAGGCCAGGATGATCGGGATCAGCGCCGCGGCGCCGACCAGCAGGAAGATCTGGCTCGCCTCGGGGGCGGCCGCCTGCCAGATGGTGATCCGCCCCGGCACGATGTCGGGGTAGATGCTGATGCCGAGCCCCAGGAACGACAGGCCGAACAGCCCGAGCGCGATCAGGAACGGCGCCCGCTCGGCCCCGGCCCGCAGGGTCCGCCACAGGGCGAAGGCCGCGAGTGCCACGAGGAGCGGCACCTGCGCGGTGAGGAGCACGTTCGGCATCGCCAGCCAGCGCTCGAAGTAGCGCCCCTGGAGGAACGGGGTCGCGGCGCTCACGAGGGCGACCGCCGCCACCGTCGCGAGGGTGAGTCGCTGGGCGTGGCGCCGGGCCTGGAGCTGGAGCAGGCCCTCGGTGCGCATCACCAGCCACGTCGCTCCGAGCAGCGCGTAGGCGACCGCGAGGCTGACGCCGACCAGCAGGCTGAACGGCGTCAGCCAGTCCCACCAGCCGCCCGCATAGGCGCGGCCCTTCACGGCGATGCCCTGGAGCAGCGCCCCCAGGGTGATCCCCTGGGCCAGGGCCGCCACGACCGAGCCGACCGCGAAGGCCGCGTCCCAGGCGGCGCGGTGGCCGGGATCGCGCCAGCGGAACTCAAAGGCCACGCCCCGGAAGATCAGCCCGAGCAGCATCGCCAGGATCGGCGCGTAGAGGGCCGGCAGGATGACCGCGTAGGCGAGCGGGAAGACCGCGAACAGGCCGCCCCCGCCCATGACCAGCCAAGTCTCGTTGCCGTCCCAGACCGGGGCGATGGAATTCATCGCGGTGTCCCGCTCGGGTCCCGGCCGCAGGGTCGGGAACAGGATCCCGATGCCGAGATCGAAGCCGTCCATGACGATGTAGGCGAAGACCGCGAAGGCGATCACGAACGCCCAGACGACGGTGAGATCGACGCTGTACAGCATGGCTGCCTCACCCGATGGGCTGAAGATGGCGGTCGGGATCGACCGCCGGGGCGGGCGTGAGGCCCGCGGTGCGGATCGGCGCGCCGGGCTCGAGCCCGGGCTCGCCGACCTGCGGAGGCTTGGCCATGAGGCGCAGGATGTAGAGCGTCCCCATGGCGAACACCGAGACATAGACCACCACGAAGGCGGTGAGCGAGGCGGCCACGGCCGGCCCGTCGAGCGGCGAGGCCGAGTCCGCCGTGCGCAGCAGGCCGTAGACCGTGTAGGGCTGGCGCCCGACCTCGGTGGTGATCCACCCGGCCAGCACCGCGACGAAGCCGGCCGGCCCCATCGCGAGGGCGAAGCGGTGCAGGGGCGCCCAGGCGTACAGCCGGCCCTTGTAGCGCGCGAGCAGGCTGAGGCAGCCCAAGAGGAGCATCAGCATGCCGATGCCGACCATCACCCGGAACGACCAGAACACGATCGGCACCGGCGGCCAGTCCTTGCGGGGCAGGCTGTCGAGGCCGGCGAGCGGCGCGTCGAAGGCGTGCTTCAGCACCAGGGAGGACAGCTTCGGAATCGCCACCGCGTAGCGGACCGTGCCGGCCTCCTGGTCGGGCAGGCCGAACAGGATCAGCGGGGCGCCGTCCGGATGGCTCCGGTAATGGCCCTCCATGGCCATGACCTTGGCGGGCTGGTGCTCCAGGGTGTTGAGCCCGTGCGCGTCGCCGGCCAGGATCTGGGCGGGGGCGACCAGGGCCGCCATCCACATCGCCATCGAGAACATCGTCCGGGCGGCCGGGTTGGCCCGGTCGCGCAGCAGGTGCCGGGCGCCGACCGCGCCGACCACCAGGGCGGTCGTCAGGTAGGCCGCCAGCACCATGTGGACGAGGCGGAACGGGAAGGACGGGTTGAACACCACCGCCCACCAGTCCAGCGGCACGAACTGCCCCTGCGGGTTGGAGCCGTAGCCCGTCGGCGTCTGCATCCACGAGTTCACCGCCAGGATCCAGAAGGCCGAGACGAAGGTCCCGATCGCCACCATCAGGGTCGCGGCGAAGTGCAGCCGTGGGCCGACCTTGCGCATCCCGAACAGCATCACCCCGAGGAAGCCGGCCTCCAGGAAGAAGGCTGTCAGAACCTCGTAGCCCATCATCGGCCCGAGCACCGGCCCGGTCTTGTCGGAGAAGACCGACCAGTTGGTCCCGAACTGGTAGGACATCACCAGCCCGGACACGACGCCCATCGCGAACGCGATGGCGAAGATCTTCAGCCAGTACCGGAACAGGTCCATGAACACCGGCCGCCCGGTGGCGAGCCACAGCCCCTCCAGCACCGCGAGGTAGCTCGCCAGCCCGATCGAGAAGGACGGGAACACGATGTGGAACGCCACCGTGAACCCGAACTGCGCGCGTGCGAGGATGAGCGGATCGAGATGAGCGAGCACGGCGGGTCTCCGGCCTGGGAATCGCGACTCGCGGTATAGCAATTTCAGAAAATTCTGAAAAGACGATAATGTCTACGTGTCGCCGGCCGGGCCGCGGCAGCGTAAGATCCGCGCGGGCTCTGGACGCGCACGGCCGGACACGGCAGGTTCAGCCCGTCCCCCACGATCGGGACCCTGCCGGCACGGCAACGCATCGGGCCGAAGGGCCGAGAAGCGCCCCCGTCGGCCGCGCCCGGACACCACGAGAGCTTTTCGCGCCCCATGGCCGCTTCCGTTGCCGACACCCCCGCCCAAGCCGCTCCGGTCGATCTCAACGCCGTCCTGTCGGACCGCATCCGCGGCATCGGCACGAGCCAGATCGGCCTCGTGGCGGATCGCGGGCGGGACGACCCGGAGGTGGTGAAGCTCTGGATCGGCGAGGGCGACCTGCCGACGCCGCCGTTCATCGTCGAGGCGGCGCACCGGGCGATGCTGGCGGGGCACACCCGCTACACGACCTCCCTGGGCCTGCCGGCCCTGCGCGAGGCGCTCGGCGCCTATCACGCCCGCCACTGGGGCGTTGAGATCCCGCCCGACCGGTTCGCCGTCACGGCTGGCGGCATGAACGCGATCATGCAGGCCGCACAGGTGCTGCTGGAGCCCGGCGACGAGATCATCATTCCCTCCCCGGCCTGGCCGAACCTGCGCGAGGCCGTGCGCATCGCCGGCGGCGTGCCGGTGGCGGTGCCCTACCGCAGGCTGCCGGACGGGCGCTTCACCCTGCCGCTCGCCGATATCGAGGCGGCGCTGACGCCCCGGACCCGGGTGATCATGATCAACTCGCCCTCGAACCCGACCGGCTGGACCATGCCGCTGTCCGAGATGACGGCCCTGCGCGACCTCGCCCGGGCCCGGGGCCTGTGGATCCTGTCGGACGAGGTCTACGCGCACTTCACCTACGGCAACCGGATCGCCCCGTCCTTCCTGCAGATCTGCGAGCCGGACGACCGGCTGATCGTCACCAACACCTTCTCGAAGAACTGGGCCATGACCGGCTGGCGCGCCGGCTGGGTGATCTTTCCGCGCGGCCTCGCGCCGACCTTCGCGAAGCTCGGGCAGTACAGCACCACCTCGATCTCGACCTTCGTGCAGCACGCCTGCATCGCCGCCTTGAACGAGGGCGACGGCTTCATTCGCACCATGGTCGACCGCTGCGCCGAGGCCCGGGCGATCCTGGTGGACGGCCTGTCCCGCCTGCCCGGCGTCACCGCCGCCCCGCCGGACGGCGCCTTCTACCTGATGGCCCGGATGGGGGGCGACGAGCCGAGCCTCGACTTGGCGCTCCGCCTGCTGCGTGAGGCGAAAGTCGGCGTCGCGCCCGGCACCGCCTTCGGGCCGGAGGGCGAGGGGCTGGTGCGGATCTGCTTCGCCATCAGCCCGGACCTGGCGCGGGAGGCGGTGGCGCGGCTGTCGGGGGTGCTGGGGCGAGACGGGCGAACCGGCCGGGGTTCAGGTCCGGCGTGAATGCCGGGATCCCCCTCGCCCCGCACGCGGGGAGAGGGGGCGTCACGTCCTGCAATGTCGCGACATGTTCGAGGGCGGAAGCGCAGCACGCCTGTCAGGCCGCTGCGTTTCCGCCCTCGACAAATCTCACCGCCCCCAGCGCAGCACCAGCGCATCGTTCCGCCGGGCGAGTTCGATCAGGCCGGCGCGGGTCGCCGGGTGGAGCGGCTGGATCGGCAGGCGCGCGGTCTCGTGGGCGATCACGCCGCCCTCAGCCATCAGCGCCTTGCAGGCGAGCAAACCGCATTGCCGGTTCTCGTAGTTGATCAGCGGCAGCCAGCGCGCGTAGGCGTCCAGCGCCGCCTCGCGGCGGCCGGCCGCGTAGGCGTCGGTGATCTGGCGGATCCCGTCCGGGTAGGCGCCGCCGGTCATCGCCCCGGTGGCGCCGGCGTCGAGGTCGGCCATCAGGGTGATCGCCTCCTCGCCGTCCCAGGGGCCGATCACGGCGTCGCCGCCCTGTGCGATCAGCTCGCGCAGCTTCGCGGCGGCCTGGGCGGTCTCGATCTTGAAATAGGACACGTTGGCGATCTCCCGGGCCATGCGCGCCAGGAAGGCGGCCGGGAGCGGCGTGCCAGAGACCGGCGCGTCCTGGATCATGATGGGGATCGCGATCGCATCCGAGACGGCGCGGAAGAACTCGTAGATGCCGAGGTCCGGCACGCGGATCGTGGCCCCGTGATAGGGCGGCATGATCATCACCATGGCGGCCCCGGCGGCTTCAGCCCGGCGGGAGCGCTCGGCGCAGACCTGCGTGGCGAAGTGCGTCGTGGTGACGATCACCGGCACGCGGCCCGCCACATGCTCCAGCACGGCGTGCATCACCCGCTCGCGCTCGTCGTCGGTGAGCACGAACTGCTCGGAGAAGTTGGCGAGGATGCAGATCCCGTGGCTGCCGGCATCGATCATGAAGTCGATCGCCCGGCGCTGCCCGTCGAGGTCGAGGGCGCCGGAGGCGTCGAACACCGTGGGGGCGACCGGAAAGACGCCGCGATAGGGCTGGGCGAACGAGGTCATGGGCGGTCCTTGTGCCGCGGAGCCAGAGGTTCCGCCCCGCGAATCACGATCTGATCGGGGCGGGCCGCCTCCTAGCACGAACGCCGCTCGGGATCGTCGCGGGGCGGAGCTGCCGGCGTGACAGGAGGGCCAGCTGAGTTTCAGCCCCGGGCCCAGAACAATCCCGACCCGGCCGGAGTAGACCGGCGCGACGGCGCTCGGATTCGCCACGATCGATCCGCTCTCTTGCCTTGACGGCCCGACTCGATTCATTGACCGAATGTACGTGCGGGTCCGAGATCGACTTTGGTTACCGCGAGAGATCATTGTTATCGGCGTGAGGTATTTTCGGATGCGACGTTTCTCGACCGGTCTGGCCGCTTTGCTGGGTATCTCGGCTCTCTTCCTCGGCGCCCCCGCCCGGGCCGACGACCTCGATGCGATCCGGGCCGCCAAGACCCTGCGCATCGGCACCGAGGGCACCTACGCGCCCTTCACGTTCCACGATGCCTCCGGGGCGCTGGTCGGGTTCGACGTCGAGATCGGCCGCAAGGTTGCCGAGAAGCTCGGCGTCACGCCGCAGTTTCTCGAAGGCAAGTGGGACGGGCTGATCGCGGGGCTCGACGGTGGGCGCTACGACGTGGTGATCAACCAAGTCGGCATCACCAAGGAGCGGCAGGCGAAGTTCAACTTCTCCGAGCCGTACATCCGCTCCCGGGCGGTACTGATCACCAAGGCCGACCGGACCGACATCGCGTCCTTCGCGGACCTGAAGGGCAAGAAGGCCGCCCAGAGCCTGACCAGCAACTTCGCCCGCCTCGCCGAGCAGTCCGGGGCGGAGCTCATCGGCACGGACGGGTTCGATCAGTCGGTGCAGCTGGTCCTCACCGGGCGGGCCGACGCCACCGTCAACGACAGCCTGTCGTTCCTCGACTTCCGCAAGCAGAAGCCGAACGCCCCTGTGAAGATCGCCGCCGAGCAGGCCGACGCGGACGCGTCCGGGATCATCCTGCGCAAGAACAACCCCGCGCTGAAGGCCGCCCTCGACAAGGCATTGGAAGACATCAAGGCCGATGGCAGCTACGCGGCGATCGCGCAAAAGTATTTTGGCGCGGACGTGTCGAAGTAGATCGTCCGAAGGGAGCCCCGTGACGCCGCGACGCGCATCGGATTACACCGGTTCGGACCGCAGACCATGAGGCGGGAGCATCCCCGCGACCCTCCCTCCCCCCTCGGCGGGGGAGGGAGACGCGCGGAGCCGGCCCTTTCTCCGATACAGATCTCTGAACCAAGCCCCCGGAAGGAGACGCCGCCCCGTGCCGCACTGGCTCGACCTCATGCTCCAGTCGCTCGGGCCGCTGCTCGTCGCAGGGTTGCGCTTCACCGTTCCGTTGACCCTGATCGCCTTCGCGCTGGGGCTCGCCCTCGGCCTCGGGACCGCCCTCGTGCGCCTGTTCGCCCCCCGTCCCCTGGCGGCGCTGGCGTGGCTCTACGTCTGGATCTTCCGCGGCACCCCGCTCCTCGTCCAGCTCTTCGTGATCTTCTACGGCCTGCCGAGCGCCGGGATCCTGATCGACGCCTTTCCAGCCGCGGTGATCGGGTTCACGCTGAATGTCGGCGCCTACACCTCCGAGATCGTGCGCGCCGCCATCGCCTCCATCCCGAAGGGCCAGTGGGAGGCGTCCTACGCGATCGGCATGACGCCCGCCCAGGCGCTCCGCCGCACGATCCTGCCGCAGGCGGCGCGGGTGGCGGTGCCCTCGCTGGCCAACTCCTTCATCGCCCTCGTGAAGGACACCTCGCTCGCCGCCGCCATCACGGTGCCCGAGCTGTTCCAGGCCGCCCAGCGCATCGTCGCGATCACCTAAGAGCCGCTGATCCTCTACAGCGAGGCCGCCCTGATCTACCTCGTCCTGTCCACGCTCCTGTCCGGCCTCCAGACGCTCCTGGAACGGCACCTCGGGCGCTACGGCGGCTACCTGGAGGCGCGCGCGTGATCGCCCTGTCGGCCATCGAGAAGCGTTTCGGCGCCAACCCGGTCCTGCGGGGCGTCGATCTCGACGTTCCGGAGGGGCGGGTGACGGCGCTGATCGGCCCGTCGGGCTCGGGCAAGTCGACGCTGCTGCGCTGCGTGAACCTCCTGGAGATCCCGCAAGGCGGCACGCTCACGCTCGGCGAGATCCGCCTCGCCTTCCGGACCGGGCACCCGCCGCCCCGGCGGGAGGTGCTCGCCGTGCGCCGCCAGACCGGGATGGTGTTCCAGAACTTCCAGCTCTTCCCCCACCGCACCGTGATCGAGAACGTCACGGAGGGGCTCGTCACCGTGGCCAGGTGGACGCCCGCGAAGGCGCGGACCCGGGCGATGGACCTGCTGGAGCGCGTCGGCCTCGCCCACAAGGCGACGGACTGGCCCGCGAGCCTCTCAGGGGGCCAGCAGCAGCGGGTGGCGATCGCCCGGGCGCTCGCGCCGTCCCCGCGCCTGCTGCTCTGCGACGAGCCGACCTCGGCCCTCGATCCGGAACTTGCCGCCGAGGTGGTGGACGTGCTGGCCGGTCTCGCGGGCGAGGGCATGACGATGCTGATGGCCACGCATGATCTGCGCCTCGCCCGGCGGGTCGCCGACCGGGTGGTGTTCCTGGAGGGCGGCGCGATCGTCGAGCAGGGCCCGGCCGCCGACCTGTTCGGACGGCCGGAGGATCCGCGCACCCGCCGCTTCGTCCGGACGCTGCTCGGCGAGGCGGCGCAGAACGGCTGACCGGCGCGCGGGCCGTATCAGGACACCGGCCGCTCCGGGCTCGAGACCAGCCGCAGATACACCGCGAGCGCCGCCAGGAAGACCGCGAGGCCGAGCCCCGTCGCATAAGGGCCAAAATCCTTGCCCGCGATCGCGAGCGATGCGCTGTGCCCGGCCAGGAGATCGGCGCCAGCGAGCAGCACGCCGACGCAGCTCTCCCCCACGAGGAAGCCCGATGCCAGGAGGACGCCCCGGCGGCGGGTGGCGCCCACGGCCCGATCGACATCCCCGCCGCGGACCCGGGCGCGCAGCCGGCGCTCGGCGACCCAGCCGAGCACGCCGCCGATGGCGATCGTCATCTCCACGGAGAGCGGCAGGTACATGCCGATCCCGACCGTCAGCGCCGGGAAGGTGAGGTTGCGCCGCTTCAGCCACGTCTCCGCGGCGACCAGCACCGCCCCGAGCCCGGCCCCGATCAGCACCATGCGCCAGGGTAGCGTCCCGTGGACGATGCCGTTGGCGATCTGTGTCATCAGGGCGGCCTGCGGCGCCGGCATGGCGCTGCCCGCATCCTGCCCCGCGCGCAGCGGCCCGCCGACGAAGCCGTAGGCCTCGAAGAGCAGCGACAGGATCGGGGCGATCACCACGGCTCCGATCCCCACGCCAAGGATCAGCGCGACCTGCTGGTGCCAGGGCGTGGCACCCAGCACCTGCCCGGTCTTCAGGTCCTGCAGGTTGTCGTTGGCGATCGAGGAGGTCGTGACGATCACGGCGGTCAGCAGCAGGGTCATGCCGGTGACGAACCGGTCGCCCTCCGGCCCGGCGGAATGGCCGAGGATCAGCGGCAGCAGCAGCGCGGTCGCCATCGTGGTCAGGATCCCGATCCCGGAGATCGGGCTGGACGACGATCCGAGCAGGCCGGCGAGGTAGCCGCAGGCCGCCGCCATCAGGAAGCCGAACAGAACCGTGAACAGCGTCGCGGCGAGCGCCAACACGATTAGCAGGCCGCCGAGATCGGCGGGCTTCGCGAAGAGCCAGAACAGGACCGCCAGCGGCACGCTCAAGCCCAGCGTCGCGGCGCCCACCCAGGTGATCGGCAGGTCGCGCTCCTCGCGGGGATGGTCCTTGCCAAGGCCGCCGCTGCCCGAGAGCGCCGCGCGGATGCTGCCGAGGATCGGCTTCGCCAGCGAGCAGACCGTCCACACGCCGCCCACTGCGATGATGCCGGCGCCCATGAGCCGCACCTGATCGGACCAGACGGCCTCGGCCGCGGCGCCGGCGGATGTGCCGGGATCGGGCGACAGGGCGGTCAGCACCGGCACCGCGATCCCCCAGGCGATCACGACGCCCGTGAGGAGCGCGAGGCAGGCGCCGATGCCCACGAGGTAGCCGACGCCGACCAGCGCCAGCGAGAAACCCGTCCCGGCGCGGAACGCCGCCCCGCCGAGGCTGATCGCGCCGCTCAGGCCGTCGCCGAGGACCTTCAGGCCGGTGGTGGCGAATCCGATCGCCCCGGCGACGCCCGCGGCCGCCAGCAGGTCGCGCAGGCCCTGGCCGCCACCCTCCTCCTGGCCGGTCCGGAGCACCTCGGCGGCGGCGATCCCCTCCGGGTAGGGCAGGTCGCTGCCGGCCACGAGGGCCCGGCGGAGCGGGATCGAGAAGGCGACGCCGAGCAGGCCGCCGAGCAGGCACACCGCGGTGGTCTGCCAGAACGGGAAGCCGTGCCAGTGCCCGACGAGGACGAGGCCCGGCAGCGCCAGGATGACGTTGCACAGCGTGCCGGCGGCCGAGGCCTGCGTCTGCACGATGTTGTTCTCGAGGATGCCGGCGCCGCCCATCAGACGGAACGCGCCCATCGAGATCATCGCGGCCGGGATCGACGACGAGAACGTCATTCCGGTCTTCAACCCCATGTAGAGGTTGGCGGCCATGAACACGATCGTGATGGCCGCGCCGAGGGCGATGCCGCGCAGGGTCAGCTCCGCTGGACTCTCCTGCGTCTTCGGCGGCGTCGGGCTGCGGGCGTCCATCGGTCACTCGTGCTGCCGTACGGCAACTGCACAAGGGCCGGAAACTTTCCCCCACGGCGCGTCTCGAACCCGAACGGATCGCCGCCTGGGTCGATCTGCCCCGGGGTCATACCGCCGATGTGATGCAGTCGCCCGGCCCGGCCACGGGTTGCGTGAGGGACAGCCCGCGTCGAACGCAAGCCCGCGCCGGTGCCTCCTCCCGCCCGGAATCCCGTCGTGTCCAAGTGGTACCTCTACGGCTTCGCCCTGCTGGCCGGCATCGCCAACGCCATCGAGCCCGGGCAGAACGCGACCCTGGCCAAGGCCACCGGGCAGCCGATGCTGGCGGGCATCTTCTGCTTCGCGCTGGCGATCCTGTGTCTCCTCGGCATCATGGCCTTCGTCGGGCGGCGGGACCGGCAGGCTGCCGAGCCGGCCAGCCCCGTGCCCTGGTGGGCGTGGCCCGGCGGCCTCCTCGGCGCGGCGGTCGTCCTGGCGCAGCTCTACGTCTCGGAGCAGATCGGCGCCGCGCCGTTCCTGGGCTGCGTGATCACGGCGGGCGTGGTCGGCTCGATCGTCCTCGATCATTACGCCCTCGTCGGCTTCGAGGAGCACAAGGCGAGCCGCTGGCGCATCCTCGGTGGCGTCGTGATGATCGCGGGCGTCGCCCTCGTTGCGGCTTTCTGACAGGTCCAGCCGCTGCGACCCCCGCCCACCCAACCAGGATGCGATCATGATCTTCCTCTACGGCGTCGCCCTGCTGGCAGGGCTCGCCAGCGCGGTCGAACCGGGCCAAAACGCGGGGCTCGCTAAGTCCCTCGGGCGGCCGCTCCTGGCGGGCGTGGTCAGCCTCCTGGTCAGCATCGCCACGATCGCGATGGTCATGCTGGTGGTCGGACAGGGCGGGATTCCGGGGCTCGACCGGCTCGAGCAGGTGCCCTGGTGGGCCTGGCTCGGCGGGCTGATGAGCGCGGGCCTCACGGCGGCGCAGCTCTACCTGTCGAAGGCGATCGGTGCGGCGACCTTCCTTGGCCTGATCGTTACGGCAGGCGTCATCACCTCGATCCTCCTCGACCATTTCGGGCTGGTGGGCTTCAAGGTCCACCCGGCGGGCCTGTGGCGAATCCTTGGGGGCGCCCTGATGATCGGCGGCGTCGGCCTCGTCGCCCGGTTCTGAGGCCGGCCTCAGCGTCGGGATCCGTCTCCGCCGCTTGGGCGTTTCCTTAAATCGCTACCCCTGCCCGGAGGCATGCCGTGGGGCTCGCCGCTTTCGCCTTCTTCGTGATCCCCTGGATGGCCGTCGCCGCCTGGCTGTTCCTGAGGCCCGGGGGCTTCCGGCAGGGCGTCCCATCGGCCCCCTGGCGCCCGCTGGCGGATTACCCGCCGCCGGGACGGGACCAGCAGCGCGCCGCCGAGACGCAGAGCCTCGAATCCGGCGCAGCCCACGACGGCAAGCACGCGCCGATCGAGGTCGCCTGACGTCAGCCTTCGGCCTGCAACAGGTGCAGGCTGAAGCTGCCGCCCTCGGCCCGCCAGAGGGCGCGCGGCTGCCAGCCGGCATGACGCGCGAGCGCCTGGAACGCATCCGCCGTGTACTTGTGCGAGGTGTCGGTCCGGATGCTCTCGGAGGCCGCGAAGGGGATGGCCTGTCCGCCGAGCCGGTAGGTGCCGGGCCGGGCCGTCACGAGGTGCGCCTCGACGCGGAACGGATCCGGCCGAAGGCGGATCTCGTGGCGGAAATTGTCGATGTCGAAATCCGCCCCGCATTCGCGGTTGAGCCGGGTCAGGATATTGCGGTGGAACGCCGCCATCAGCCCATCGGCGGCACCGTAGGCGCGCTGCAGGCGCTCGGGGTCGGTCGTCCCGTCGGCACCCACGAGAAACAGGCCGGGCCCGAGCGTCGTCCGCGCCCGCTCCAGGAACCGACCGGCCTCGCTCGGGTCGAAATTTCCGATGCTCGTGCCCGGGTAGAAGCCCAGGATTCCACCCGGCCCCGGACGGATCGGCAGTTCCACCGGCGCGGCGTAATCGGCACAGAGCGGCACCATGGCGATGCCGGGATAATCCGAGGCGAGCCGCCGGATCGCCGCCTCCAGATACGCGCCCGAGATGTCGATGGCCACGTAGGCGGCGGGGTCGGTCAGCGCATCGAGGAGGGTGCGGATCTTGCGGCTCGCACCGCTGCCGAACTCGACCACGGTCGCGCCCCGCCCGACTTGGCGCGCCACCTCGGCAGCGACCCGGGGGAGAAGCGCGGTCTCCTGGGCCGTCGGGTAGTAATCGGCGCTGTGGCAGATCCGGTCGAACAGCTCCGAGCCGGTCTCGTCCCAGAGGTATTTTCCAGGCAGCGTCTTGGGCGCAGCGGTCAGCCCCGCAAGCGCGTCGCAGAGAATGGCGTCGCTCATGATGGCCTGCCCGGCCGCGTGGCCGTGAGGACCACCAGGGCGAGGCGCTCCACCGCGTCGTAGGCCTCGGTCGCCAGTTCCTCGCCGTATTCGTCCGGATCGACCTCGCGGTAGGTCCAGTCGAGACGCGCGCGAGCGCAGAGGTCGGCGACGGCGTCGCGGAACGGATCCTGCCCCTCGACGATGGCCGCGCCGGTAAACAGGACGAGGCTGCCGCCGGGGGCGAGGCGCTCCACCGCCTGCGCGGCCACGGCAAGGGACAGGCCGGCCCCGAGCGGGCCGCCCCCATGCCGATAGGCCCGCGCGGCGGTATCGATCATGAAGGGCGGGTTCGACACGATGAGGTCGAACAGGCCCTCGACGTCGCGCAGCAGGTCGCTGCGGAGGACCGCGACCCCGTCGGCCCCGGCGAGCCGGGCGTTGACCCGGGCCGCCCGCATCGCTGCGGGGTTGATGTCGACCAGCACGACCTCGGCGCCCGGCACGCGCTTGGCGACGCAGATCCCGCCAGCGCCCGAGCCGCAGCCGAGGTCGAGCGCCCGGCGCACCGGCGCGGTCCGACCCTCCAGATGGGCGATCACCGCACCGGCGAAGCGCACCGTGTCGGGGCCGAAGAACACCGCGTCGGGCGCGCTCGGCGGATAGGCGGAATGGGCGAAGAGCTCGCCGTCGAGGCTGGAGAACCGGATCGTTGGCCGCAGGAGCGGCCCGTCCTCCGTCGCGGCGCCGGCCGCCCGCATCAGGCGCAGGATCGGCTCGGGCAGCAGGCCGGCCCGGAACGGCCGGCTCCAGCCGAACACGTCGCGCAGGCTCTTCGCCTCGGCGTTGCGCGACCGCGCATTGACGTGGGCATGCGTGGTGGGGGTGACGGTGGTGAACGTGTAGCCGGTGTCGCGCAAGGCCCGCGCCAGGGACAGCACGGCCGCCTCGTCCTGAGGAAACGGTTCGGATCGCGTCATCGGCCGGGTCTCAGTCGGTCACCGGGCTCGCCGGACGGGCGCTGTCCGCGAAATCCCCGGCACCCTGAGAAATGAGATCTTGAACGCGTTCGGCAACGGGACAACGGTCGCTCATCGGACGTCGCATGGGGATCGGGTCACGCCACCGGTATCCAGCACAGGCACACGGGCCGTGGGCCGATCGGCCGCGGTGCCGTCCGGCATGGAATGCCCGGGAAACCGTTCGCCTCGGCTGTTGTTCCTTGAGCGAAAGGCTGGATTTAATAATTAATCTATGTTAATACTTGTATGTATCAAATATATCGGCGGTCGATTGGTCCATTCACGGTCCCGGGCGACACGGGTTCGCGGTCTCGGCGGCCCCATCCGCCAGCCTGGAAGAGCGCGGGTCCCCAGTCCCATGCGGGCGCGGGAAACGCGCCGCCGGTCCGCGACGTTAACGATCTGATTACCATCAAAACCTAGCTCATCCGGCGGAAACGGCGCCGTCGCGCCGGTCGAGCGCTGACGATGTACGCCGTCGATTTCGTGTCTGCCTGGTACGCCGCGGCCGCGGCCCATCTCGACCTGTTCGGATCCTTGGGCCTGTGCCTGGGTTTCACGGCGGGCATGATGCCGCGGCGGGATCGGATCCTCCTGGCCTCGGCCGCCTGCGCGGCTGCCTTCGGCGTCCATTACCTGACGCTCGGGGCGCTCACCGGCGCCGCCATGTGCGCCATCTCGGTGCTGCAGAGCCTCGTGGCGCTGACCTGCCTTGGCCGGCCGGGCCGGAGCGGCTGGGTGCCGCCCCTGTTCGCGGCGAGCACGCTCGCGGCGGCCGGCCTGACGGTCGCCACCTGGACCGGCTGGCCCTCGGCCTGCGCGGCCCTCGGCACGTTGCTCGCCACGGGCGCGCGCCTCCGCACGGCCCCCCAGCCCATGCGCCTGCTGTTCCTCGGCGCCTCCCTGTGCTGGGCCGGACACAACCTGTTGGTCGGCTCGGTCTTCGGCCTGACCTGCGACCTGCTGACGATCTCGGGGCTCGGGATCGCGCTGCTGCGTGCCGTCCCGGCCCGTCCGGTCACGCCGGAGGGCCTGCGGGCGTAGCGGCCCCCTGCGGCGATCGACCCGGGCAACCCCGGGGTTTCCCGACGTTCCCTTACCGCGCACCCTGCCGAGCGAGACCGCCGGCGTCCCGCCGGAGTACCCGTTTGTCCGAGGCCACCTATCCCCCGCTCGACGTGCTCAAGCCGGTGGCCGACGGCGTCTGGATCGTCGATAGCGGCCCCCTGCGCGCCCTCGGCATCCCCCTCCCCGTCCGGATGACGGTCATCCGGCTGCGCGATGGCGCGCTCTGGCTGCACTCGCCGACGCGCTACGAACCGCTCCTACACCGGGAGATCGCGGCGCTGGGGCCGATCCGCCATCTGGTCGCGCCGAACATCGCCCACTGGACCTACCTGAAGGCGTGGCAGGACCATTGCCCGGGCGCGCTGACCTGGGCGGCCCCGAACCTGCGCCAGCGGGGGCAGGTCCAGCGCTCCGGCCTGCGGGTCGACCGGGTGCTGGACGACGCGGCGCCTCCCGACTGGAGAGCCGACCTGCGCCAGACCGTCGTCCCGGGGGGCCTCTCGTTCCGGGAGGTCGCCTTCTTCCACCAGGCGAGCCGGACCCTGATCCTGACCGACCTCGTCCTCAACCTCGAACCGGCGAAGGTGCCCGCTCTGCTGCGACCGTTCCTGCGGCTGGCCCGCATGACCGCGCCCCACGGGCAGCCGCCACCCTACCTGCGCCTAGTCATCAAGCTGCGGCGGCGGGCGGCGGCGCGGGCGGCCGCCGAGCTGATCGCCTTGCGGCCGGAACGCGTCATCTTCGCGCATGGGCTGTGGTTCGCGGGGGATGCCGTCGCGCGCCTGCGTCACGCCCTGCGCTGGCTCGGTCCGTTCGGCTGAGGCCGTGCCGGATCGCGACCGGCTGATACCGAACCTTGATGAGCCTGACTCCATCGCGGTTCGTCCGCGCGAAGGCGCGAGGGCGGTCGTCCGCAGGGCGCGATGATCCCGCCCCTAGGTCGGGATCATCGCAGCCGGGTGTCAGGTGTCCTTCGCGAGCTGCCGCAGGATCCAGACGCGCGCGGCCGCGAGATCTGTTAAGACGGGCGGGTAGATCGGATCCACAGGGCCGAATCCCGCCTCCAGGAACCATTTGCCCGCGTCCGCCCCGTGCTGCTCGGACAGGCGGACCAGCACCGCGACGAGGAAACCGTCCGCGAAGACGAGCTGGCTCTCGGCATCGTCGCTCTTCGTCGCGACCTGCACCGGCTGCAGGCTCAGGATCATAGGCCGTCCACACGGCGCCGTCAGGGGCCGGCGCCCTCCTCCGGGGCCGGATCGGCGCCGTCGAGGGACCGGGCGAGCTCGGTCAGCACTTCCTCGACCATGGGCGGCCAGGGCGCGTTCTCAGCGTCCATGAGGCGCGCGGCGCTGACCAGGGCGGTGATCTGCGCGTCGTAGATCGGCCGTCCGACGAGTTGCGCGTAACGCACCCGGGCGGCGAGCGCCGTCGCCAGACGCTGGACCTCCGCGATCTTCGCCTGCGGCGCGCGGATGCCCTCGCCGTTGTCCATGCCAGCGCCCCTTGAATCCCGTCCCGGTTGTCATCGGCCCTGTTGTCATAGGTCATGACCGGCGCGCCGTCAGGGGGCCGCTGGGAAGACCTCGGGAACTTCCGCAGGCCGGGAGCGTCGTTTCCACACATAGACGCTTGTCGTTCCAGGAGCTTCCCATGCGCGCGCCGATGATCCTCGCGGTGACCGCCTTAATCGCCTGCGCCGTCCCCGCCTGCGCGGATCCGGTGAGCGAGACCGGCACGGGCGGCGGCCCGGCCTCCGCCGCGAAGGCCCCGCACACCACCGCGACGGGCCAGACCGTGCCGAACCCGGGCGCCCTCAACCCGAACGAGACCGGCAGCATCGACCGGCGCAGCACCAACGAAGAGCGCAACGACGCGATCACGCGTGGCATCTGCATCGGCTGCTCGCGCTAGGGATCGGCCGACCCCGAGCCGGCTCGGGGCGGGTCTTGGCTGCTCTGGCGCAAGGTGTCCCGAACGGCCCACGGCGCCGGCCCATCAGCCCTCCCGAACCCATCCGGACCTGGCGTCGACGCGCGGCGAACGAGGCTGTCGGTCAGGCGGCGCGCAAGACCAGACTCGGCCTGACCGCGTCACGGTATCCGGAGCGGATCGGGGAGCCGGCCACGGAGCGCGGCCTGACCGGCGATGTCTTCGGCCGCGCGTCCGCCAAGGCCGTCGCGAAGAGCCCGACGCTCCGGCCGAGCGACCACGCACGGTGGCCGGGCCGGCTCAGCGCTCGGCCCGCAGGCTCTTGATGATGCGGCCGGCGATCTTGCGCACGGCCGCGTCGTCCCGCGATTCGCCGTCGCCCGTGTCCCAGAGATGATCCAGGCTGCCGTCGAGTTCGTCCAGAAGCTCCGGATGGCGCTGGGCGAGGAATCGGATCGTCCCGAACAGCAGGTGTTCGGTCGCCATCTCGCGGCGGCGGGCGTCCACGACGGGGTCGTGGGGCGGCGTGGGGGCAGAGGCTGTCATGCCGGCCCAACGGGCAGCCCGCGTTCCGGTTCGACGCGAGCGGCGCGGTGCGGTGCCGCGGAGGCCGCACCGGAACGGCACCGGGTCGCGTCGGCCGTCGTCCCGGATCAGGGAGGGCACCGATGGTCGATGGCGCGCCGATCCAGGGGCGTGCCGAAGGCATCGGCCCGGACGGGGCCCATGCCGGCACCGTCGATCATGCCGACAGGGGTGGGATCAGGCTGACGACGCGCGACGGCGTGGTCCGGCTCGACCGTCCGGCTGTGGCGGTCAGGCGCGGGTGGCCGACGTCCCGGCGGGACACCCGGCGCTCAGCGCCGCAAGCCCCCGATCCAGGCCGTCAGCGGTTCGACGAAGGCAGCCCGGGTGCGAGCCCAGACCGTCCCGGTCCGTCCGTCCTCGGCGCGGCGGCCCGTCATGAGCGCCGCCACCAGCGCGTCCTCCCGGGATTTGCACTCGTCGAGCGCGTTGCGCTCGTCGCCGGCGCGGCTCTGACCCGGGGGCTGATGCGCGGTCGCCTCGCGCAGGCACCGGTGCCAGGCGAGTTCCAGCGCGCGGGGGTCGGCCGGATCGGCGACCGGGCCGGCGTCCGCCGCGATGGGAGCCAGAACGAGGATCGCGCACAGGCCGACGGACGCCCCCGGGCGCGGCGACACCCGGCGCCTATCGAGACCTGTCTCGCGATGCGCTTCCCCCCGCCGGATCGATGCCGACGGACAGCGCTTGGGCAACGGCGTGCGCATGCCCGTCCTATGCCCCATGGCCGAGCCGATTGGATAGAACGGATCGGCAACAGTGCGGCGCGTTCGGCGCCGCCGGTTCACGTGCCGCGGCCCGGCCGAGCCGCCCGGCAGCTGTGGTCCATGAGTTCCTCGGCGCTCGCCTCCGGCATCCTGTAGGCCAGGAGGATCATGCCCGCCCCGGGGTCGTCGGGATCGGCCGACACCGCCGCGAAGCTCGCGTCGTGCAGCCTCCCCCGCCAGCCCGGGACGCGGGCGAGCGCCGCGAAGGGATTGAACGTCTCCACCGCGTCCGCCGGCACCCGCAGGGCGAGGTACTGCTCCTCTTCCAGCGGCACGGGAAACGGCACCCAGCTCTCGCCGACGGCGTCACCGTGCGCCTTCAGGGCCGCCGTGACGCTGCGGTGCATGCAGTCGAGATGGATGTGCAGTTGGTCCTGGCTGCGTCCGCCGACGGAGTTCACCTCCAGGCCGACCGCGGCGACCGGCAGCCGCCCCTGAAGGGCATCCGACACGAAGTGCCGCGCGTCGAGCGCCGCCCGCCAATACGCGGCGCCGCGCGGGCCCTGGAGCACCGGCGCCTCGATCCCCGACACGTTGTCGGTGGGCATCACGACCGTGTGGGTCGGCTGGCCCGGCGCGCGCAGCACCGCGGTGCCCGGCCGCGTGTCGTCGCCCAGATCGACCGACAGGCAGGGGAAGCTCCGGCCGGCGGCCTTCTTGGCGAGGACGCAGCCCTGCAGCGCGACCCACAGCACGTCCCGCGCCGGGTTGGCGGCGTCGGCCCCGGGGATCAGCGTGACGGCGAACAGGCTCGCGACGACCAGCATACGGCGCATGGAGAGGCCTTCCGATCCGGGTCGGCCGTTAAGCGGCAGGCAACGGCCGGCGGACACTGTAGGCTCGAGCCGTCAGCACGAGGTTACGGAATGTCGACGATTCGAACCGACACGCGGTGGCTCGGCCTCGCGCGCCTTGCGGCCTGGATCCTGGTAGCCTTCATCGTCGCCGTCACCCTCGTGCCCATCGGCCTCCGGCCGGTGGTGACCGCCAATCCGAGCATCGAGCGGATCGCGGCCTACGCGCTCGCCGGGCTGATGATGATGGTGAGCTATCCACGGCATTGGCGTCAGATCCTGATCGGCAGTGTCCTCCTGGCCGGCGCCCTGGAGGCGGCGCAGACTCTGACGAGCACGCGCCACGGACGGTTCGAGGACTTCCTGGTCAAGGCCGGCGCCGCGCTGGCCGGCGCGGTGGCGGGCCTCGCGATCGTGGCGGGCCGGCGGCGTCCGGGGCGCCTCGCGGATCGATAGGCACGCGACCATCGTCGGTCGAACCGGTCGGGCAAAACGACAACTCGCGCGGATCCGGCCCGTTTGCGGTCCCGTATAGAAACCGCCGCGCTTCCTCCGCATTGTCTCACGGGGCGTGTTGGGGGCATGCACGCGAGGGTCTCATGTTCGGCGCGGCCAAGCTCACGGGACGGTTCTGGTTTCGCAAGACGTGGACGGGCAAGCTGGTCCTGGTCGTCGAGGAGGAGAGGCCGCGGTGGCTGAACCGCGGCGGCCCGACCAAGCTGCGCTGGCGCGATGCGCGCCTGCTCGATCTGGCCGAAGCGCCGCTGCGCGCGCTGATGACCCTCGAACGGACCTATCGGGCCGATTACGGCGCGGGTGCCGCCCGGGTGCTCCAGGCCGTGGTCCCGTCCGGGACGCGCGGCGTCATCGCCCCGCCCCAGGACCAAGCGGCCAGCACCTGAGGGCGCGGCTGCAGGTCCCCGCATGGCAGGCGGGCCACCCGGCTTTGTAACCGAGTTTATCCAGCGTCCGCCCGCCAATTAATCTATGTTGCTATTCCATGCCCAGCTGGTAGATAATGATCAGGATTAGTTAGATCTGATCAGACAAGCCCTTGACTACCGGCAAGGAACGTCACGTTCATGGCGCACTGCCGTGAGAGAGGCATCGATGGAAGACAACACGTCAATCCCAAACCAGGACTCGGTCGATTTCGTCGAGCTGACGGCCGACATCGTCTCGGCTTACGTCGCCAACAACTCCGTTCCGATGCCCGACCTGCCGTCGCTTCTGTCCGGCGTCCATGCTGCGCTGACGGGGCTGGGCCAGAGTTCGGCACCCGCGGAGCCGGACTTCAAGCGGGCGACGCCCGCGCAGATCAAGAAGTCGATTACGCCGGACGCGCTGATCAGCTTCATCGACGGCAAACCGTACAAGACGCTCAAGCGTCACCTCAACGGCAACGGCATGTCGATCGAGCAGTATCGGCAACGCTACGGCCTGCCGCCCGATTATCCGACCACGGCCTCCAGCTACTCGGCGATGCGTGCCGAATTCGCCCGCAACGCCGGCCTCGGCCACAAGCGCCGGAGCCCGGCGGCCAAGAACGCCGCCCCGTCGGAGACGGTCGCGGAGGCCCCCGAGCGGGCGGCGGACGCCGCCAAGCCTGCCAGGGGCCGCAAGAAGAAGGCCGAGGCGTAGGCTCCGGGCTCTAGGCTCCGAGTCCGCCAGGTCCGGCGATCCCGGGCGGCGCCGCAGCGGCGCCCGGGCCGGAACGACGCGTGCGGCCGGCCGTTGCTCCCGGAACAGCCCGGAGCCGACCTTGAACCGATTGATCCTCGCCCTTCTCGTCGCCGCCGCGACCGTCACCGGCCTCCCGGCGGCAGCCCGGGCGCAGGACCGGACCGGGGCGGCGCCCAAGGCCGAGACCGCGGGCAAGCCCGAGGCCGACACGAAAGATCCCGGCAAGACGGCCACGGAGGCCGTGACCAACCCCGCCGCCGTGCCGCCCACCGAAGGCGCCGTCGGCAGCGGCAAGCCGCCGGTTGCCGCTGCGCCCCCCGCCACGGGCCGATAGGTCGGCCGGTCCCGTCCAAGGGTCGGCCGCTGCGCCGGCGGGCGAACCATTGCGGCCCTCGCGCGTCTGCCCGGCGCGGCCAAGCATCGACCGCGGGGCGAGCAGAGCCGGATGAGTCCTTACGAACGGGTCGCCGAATCGAGAATCCGGCCCGCTGACCGCGATCCGGGCGCGACCCGTCCCGGATTGCGCGGCCTGATCGGGGGGATCGCCGCGCCCGATCCCCGCCTTTGGGTGCTGAGCCTCGCGATCATCGGCCTCGATGCGGCCTGGATGCGGGCCATTCACATGAAGGCCGCGCCGACGGGCTTCGCCGTGGCGGCGGTGATCGTGGTCGTCCTGCTGGTCGCGGCAGCCTGCCTCGCCACGGTGAAATCGGATCCGCCGCTGCGCGGCATGGCGCTGGCGAGCGCGTTCCTGATCACCTTCACGGTGCCGGTGGCGGTGCTGCATGTCCTCGCCGCCGGCCTGGGGCTGCCCTTCGTCGACGACGCGCTGGCCCGGTTCGAGGCCGGCCTCGGGTTCGACTGGACGGCCCATGTGGCGTTCCTGGCGCGGCATCCCACCCTGTCGTGGTGGCTGGCGCTCGCCTATCATTCCAGCGGGCCGCAGGTCGGGATCGTGGTCATCGCGCTGAGCGCGACCCGCCGGCTCGGGCGGCTCTGGGCCTATGCCCGGCTGTTCTCGGTCACGCTGCTGTGCGTGATCGTGGTCGCCTCCCTGGTGCCGGCGTTGGGACCCTATGCGCATTACGCGCCGCGCCACGTCCCGGCGGAGCACCTGGAGACGGTCGGCGCGCTCTGGCACCTGGAGCCGGTGGCGCGGCTGCGGGCGGGCACGCTGGACACGCTGGCGCTCGGCGACCTGCGGGGGCTGGCCACCTTCCCGTCCTTCCACGTGTGCCTCGCGATCCTGACCGCCTGGGCGCTGGCGCCCCTGCCCGTCCTCGGCCCGCTCGCGATCCTCCTCAACGCGGCCGTGATCGTGGCGACGCTCGGCGCGGGCGGCCACTACCTGCCGGATCTGCTGGCCGGGGCGGCCCTGGCGGTCGCGGCCATCACGGTTCGCGAGCGGACCCGGCGGCGCGCGCCGGCGGCGGCCCCGGCCGGACCGGTCCCCGGCGTGATCAGCCCAGCCGACGCCTGAGCGCGCGGGCCGCGAACCGCCCCGACAGGGGCGCGTCAGCCCTCCAGCGGAGATCGAGGGCCCATGCCCGAGACCCGATGGAGGATGCGCGCGATGCCGAGCCGGGCCGGACGGGATCTGGGACCTCCGCGGCCATCCGACCCGCACCGGCATCGCCGCCCAGGCCCTCGATGCCGCCGCGGCCGTGCGGCTCCGGTCGCTCGCGAAGACATCGACCGGGCTCACCTGCACGGTCCGGCCGGATCCCCCGGCCGTCCCGCTTGTCCGCAGCGACGCCCATCCATAGATCCCTCCGATGACGGCACTCCCCTTCGACAACAGCTACATCCGCCTGCCGGAGCGCTTCTACGCGCGGCGTCCGCCGACGCCCGTGGCGGCCCCCCGCCTGATCCGGCTGAACCGGGCGCTGGCCGAGGAACTCGGCCTCGATGCCGGCTGGCTCGCCGGCCCCGACGGGGTGGCGGCGCTGGCGGGGAATGCGGTTCCGGAAGGCGCCGACCCGATCGCCGCGGCCTATGCCGGGCATCAATTCGGGCAGTTCGTGCCGCAGCTCGGCGACGGCCGCGCGGTCCTGCTCGGCGAGGTCATCGACCGGAACGGCCTCCGCCGGGACATCCAGCTCAAGGGCTCCGGCCCGACCGCGTTCTCCCGGCGCGGCGACGGGCGGGCGGCGCTGGGGCCGGTCCTGCGCGAATACCTCGTCAGCGAGGCCATGGCGGCGCTCGGCATCCCAACAACCCGGGCGCTCGCCGCCATCGCCACCGGGGAGCCCGTGATCCGCGAGACCCTGCTGCCCGGCGCCGTGCTCACCCGCGTCGCCGCGAGCCACATCCGGGTCGGCACATTCCAGTTCTTCGCGGCCCGCGGGGATGACGAGGCCCTGCGGGCGCTGGCCGACCACGTCCTGGGCCGGCACTATCCCGCGGCCGCACAGGCCGCGCATCGCTACCGGGCGCTGCTCGACGCGGTCATCGCCGCCCAGGCCGATCTGGTGGCGCGCTGGCTGCTCGTGGGCTTCGTCCACGGGGTGATGAACACCGACAACATGTCGGTCGCCGGCGAGACGATCGATTACGGCCCCTGCGCCTTCCTCGACGTCTACGATCCCCGCACCGTCTACAGCGCGATCGACCAGACCGGGCGCTACGCCTACGGCCAGCAGCCGCGCATCGCGCTCTGGAACCTGACCCGGTTCGCCGAGACCCTGCTGCCGCTGCTCGCCGATGACGAGACCGCGGCGGTCGCCGCCGCAGAGGCTGCGCTCGCGGGCTACGCGCCGCGCTTCGAGGCCGCGTATCAGGGCGGTCTCAATCGGAAGCTCGGCCTGGGTTCGGTCCGGGACGGTGACCCGGCGCTGGCGAGCGACCTCCTGACGCGGATGGCCGAGAACCAGGCCGATTTCACCTTGACCTTCCGGACCCTCTGCGGAGCCGCCGAGGGACCGGCGGGGGACGGGGCCGTGCGCGACCTGTTCGTCGATCCGACCGCCTACGATGGCTGGGCCGCCGGCTGGCGGGCGCGGCTCGCCGAGACGGGCCGCGACCCGGCCGAGGTTGCCGCTGACATGCGGACGGTCAACCCCGCCTTTATCCCGCGCAACCACCAGGTCGAGGCGATGATCGCCGCGGCCGTGGAGCACGATGACTTCACGGCCTTCGAGGCCTTCCTGACGGTGCTGGCACGACCCTACGCCGATCAGCCGGAGCACGCCCGCTACGCGCGGGCGCCCGAGGGCGGCGGGGTCGGCTACCGGACCTTCTGCGGCACGTAAGGCAGCCCCAAGGCCCGGGGCCGGATCAAACCTGGGGCCGGGATCAAACCTGGGGCCGGATCAAACCTGGGGCCACGTGTAGATCTCGTGCACGGAGCCGTCGGCGCGGAACCAGTGCACCCGCGTGGCCGGGTTGAACCCGTGATCCCGATACGAGGTGGCGATCACCGACACGAGGGAGGACGCCAACGACCGGTCGACGATGTCGTAGGCGAGTAGCTGGGGCGTGCGCCCATCGTCATGGGCGAGATCGCGGACGAAGATCGAATACGACATCTGTCTGACTCGGCTCCATCTGAAACAACCAGCACTTGCATATATCTCGAGGATCGCCAGGGTTCAGCGCAAGTTCGCGTCAAGGTTAAGCAGCGTTAATCGGATTTCGGAGACTTGATTGCGTCTTCGCCAACCGGACTCGGTTGCGGAACCGCGATGAGGTCGCGCATGGCAGGGCCGCAACCGGGCATCGGATCCGGTCTGGACGGCGGCCGCGCCTTCGCCGATCCTGTACGGCCGGACGCGGCATGCCGCCCGCACCGCGCGAAGAGGAGATTCCGGGACGATGGGCAAGCGGATCCTCGCGGGACTCGCCGCGCTGCTCCTCGGCCTGTCGTCCGCCCTGGCGGGGCCCGTCGTGGTCGCCTCCAAGCTCGACACCGAGGGCGGGGTGCTCGGCGCCCTCATCCTGCAGGCGCTAAGGGCGAAGGGGATCCCGACGGTGGACAGGACCCAGCTCGGGGCGACGTCGATCGTGCGTCAGGCCCTGCTGGAGGGCCAGATCGACATCTATCCGGAATACACCGGCAACGCGGCGTTCTTCTTCGGGCGGCAGGATCTCCCGGTCTGGAAAGACGCGCAGGCCGCCTACGAGACGGCCCGGAGCCTGGATCTGAAGGCCAACGATTTCGTCTGGCTGGCGCCCGCCTCGGCCAACAACACCTGGGCGATCGCGGTCCGCGACGACATCGCGAAGGCCAACACCCTCACGACGATGAGCGATTTCGGCCGCTACGTGGCGGGCGGCGGCGCGATCAAGCTCGCGGCCTCCTCGGAGTTCGTCTCCGCGCCGGCCGCGCTCCCGGCCTTCGGCCGGACCTACGGCTTCGCGCTCCGGCCGGAGCAGCTCGTCATCCTGGCGGGCGGGGATACCGCGGCCACCATCGCGGCGGCGGCGCGGGGCACCTCCGGGACCAACGCCGCCATGGTGTTCGGGACCGACGGCAGCCTCGCCGCCGCCCGCCTCGTCGTGATGGCGGACGACCGGGGTATTCAGCCGGTCTACCAGCCCGCGCCGGTGGTGCGCGGGGCCGTCCTCAGGGCTCATCCCGAGATCGCGGCGGTGCTCGATCCGATCTTCCGCCGGCTCGACCTCGCCACGCTGCGCGACCTCAACGGCCGGGTGCAGCTCGGCGGCGAACCGGCCTCCGCGGTGGCGGCGGATTTCTTGAAGGCGGCGGGGCTCGTGCCGTGAGGCCAGGGCGGGCTGTGGCGCACTGCGGGCTGCGGCGTTGGTGACACAAGCGCCGTGTGTCATCTTTTCGTTGAGGGATCGCGGGTTGCTGCCACGCCCCCGACCGTCCCCTCTCCCCGCGTACGGGGAGAGGCCGGCACGGACCTCGTCGTCCGTGCGGGAAGCGGAGGCGAAGCCCGAGCGGCGGTGAGGGGGCTTGTCAGGATGAGACGCTTCCGGAGCCGCCCGCTCACCCTCGGCTGCCGTCGCTCCGGCGACGACGAGGTCGCCGGAGCCCGCTCCCCGCAAGCGGGGCGAGGGCGATCCACGGAGGCGGTCATCGCCGTTCCGATAGAAAACCGCCGCCGACCGCCACTCCCGACCATCTTCCCCGTGCGCTCGCCACATTCGGTCCGGGCGCGCTAAGTCCAGGCGACGCGCGGCCACGCTCCTGCGGACGCGCCCGGAGCCTCGGAATGGGCCAACCCTCTGCGACCGGGACGTATGCCGGCGGCCGCCCATCGGGCCGACTCGTCTCCGGCCTCGATCCGCTGGGCGCGGCCCTCGCCGCGCTGCTGGCCGTCGGCCTCCTGGCGCTGCCGCTGATGGTCGCGCGGCCGAACCGGATCGCCGAAGGTACGCCATCGATGGCATGGTCGGCGTTGCCTTGCGGCCAGGCGCTCATGCTCCTCGCCGTTCTCGGTTTCGCCGCACCGCTGCTGGCGCTGCGGATCCCACCGCCCCTGCGGCTCGCCGCGGGGGCGGCCGCGCTGCTCTCTCTCGGCCTCGCGGCCGGCTGGGCGGCCGATCACCTGACGCCGCCGGGCGACCGCTATGCCCGGGTCTCGCCGGATGCCGGCTGGTGGCTGGCCTGCGCGGCAGCCGGCCTCGCCGCCGGCGACGGGCTGGCGCGCCTGCGGCCCGGCCCCGGGACGCGGGTCGCGGCGCTGGCGGCCGTCGCGGCCCTGGCGGGGGTCACCCTCCGGTCCGGGTTCTGGGACAACCTCTCGGTGATGCGCGAATATGCCGGCCATGCGGACACGTTCGGCCGGGAGGTCCGGACCCATCTCGGCCTCGCCCTCGCGTCGGTGGCGGCAGCAGCCCTCGCCGGGATCCCGGCCGCCATCCTGGCGCGCCCGGTCCCGCCCCTGCGCCGGGCGCTGCTCGCCGTGCTCAACGGGGTGCAGACCATCCCCTCCATGGCGCTGTTCGGGATGCTGATCGCCCCGCTGGCCTGGATCGGCCGCACGGTCCCCGGGGCGGCGGAATTCGGGATTGCGGGGATCGGCCCCGCCCCGGCCTTCGTGGCCCTGTTCGCCTACGCGCTCCTGCCCGTGGCCGCCGCGACCGTGGCGGGGCTCGACGCCGTCCCCGAATCGGTGCGCGACGCGGCGCGCGGCGTCGGGATGACCGGCCGGCAGCGCCTCCTCCAGGTGGAGCTGCCGCTGGCACTCCCGGGACTCCTCACCGGGATCCGGATCGTCCTCGTGCAGAACCTCGGCCTTGCGGTGATCGCGGGGCTCGTGGGCGGCGGCGGGCTCGGAGTGTTCGTCTTCCAGGGCATCAGCCAGAACGCGGGGGATCTCGTCCTGCTCGGGGCGCTGCCGACCGTCGCCCTGGCGGGCGGCGCCGCCGTGCTGTTCGACGCCGCCATCGCGGCGAGCCGGACCGCGGAGCCGCGCCCGTGAGGCCGGATCCGATGATCGAGCTCGCCGGAATCAGCCGCGTCATCGGCGGACGCGCGGTCGTGTCCGACGTCAGCCTGCGGGTCGCGGCCGGCGCGATCCTGACGGTGGTGGGCACCTCGGGATCCGGCAAGACGACCCTGCTGCGGATGATCAACCGCCTCGTCGAGCCGAGCGCCGGCACGGTCCGCATCGGAGGCCGGGACATCCGGGCGGTGGCCCCGCACCTCCTGCGCCGGGGAATCGGCTACGCGATCCAGGGCCACGGCCTGTTCCCCCACCGGACCGTGGCGGAGAACATCGCCGTGGTGCCGCGGCTGCTGGGCTGGGACCGGCGGCGGATCGCCGAACGGGTCGACGCGCTGCTCGGCCTGTTCCACCTCGATCCGGCCGCCTACCGCGACCGGCTCCCGGCGGCGCTCTCGGGCGGCGAGCAGCAGCGGATCGGGGTCGCCCGGGCGCTCGCCGCCGAGCCGCCGATCCTGCTGATGGACGAGCCGTTCGGCGCCCTCGATCCGATCATCCGCGGCCAGGCCCAGGCGGATCTGAGGGCGATCCAGCGGCGCACCGGCACCACCATCGTGCTGGTGACCCACGACATGGACGAGGCCCTGCGCCTCGGCGACCGGATCGCCGTGATGGATCGCGGCCACCTCGTGCAGGAGGCCGATCCGGCGGCGCTGATCGGCGCGCCGGCGACGGATTTCGTCGGCGCCCTCCTCGGCGGCGGCGACCGGGCCTTCCAGCTCATGGCGCTGCGCGCCGTGGACGACCTCGTCGAGCCCGGCGCGGCGCCGGGCGAGCCGATCCCGGCGGGTATCTCGGTGCGCGCGGCACTGGCCGAGAGCCTCTGGTCGCGGCGCCCGGCCCTGCCCGTCAGCCGCGACGGCGTGCTCATCGGCCGGGTGACGCGCGCCGTCCTTGAGGCGCAGGGCGCCCGCCCGTGAGCCGAGCGGGTCCGCTGGTGAAGTTCGCGCTGCTGGCACTGCTCGCCGCCTTCCTGCTCGCGCCGCAGAGCTTCGCGGGGCTGTTCCGCCCCTTCGCCCCCGGAGACACGGCGCCGATCTACACGCAGACCCCGCTGCTCACCCTCACCGTCAACCACCTCCTGCTGGTCGCAGCTGCGACCCTGGCGGCGGGCCTGCTGGCCGTCGGCTTCGCGGTCGCGGCGACCCGGCCGGCCGGCCGCGACGTCCTGCCGTTCGCCCGGGCCGTGGCCAATCTCGGCCAGACGTTCCCGCCGGTGGCGGTCCTGGCGCTGGCCGTGCCGGTCTTCGGGTTCGGGCCGGTGCCGACGCTCGTCGCCCTGGTGCTGTACGGGCTGCTGCCGATTTTCGAGACGACGCTCACCGGCCTCGAGGGCCTCGATCCGGCGCTGATGGAGGCCGCGCGCGGCCTGGGCCTCACCGACCGCCAGCGGCTCGTCCAGGTGGAACTGCCGCTCGCCCTGCCGATGATCCTGGCCGGGATCCGGCTCTCGGCCGTCATCGGCCTCGCGACGGCGACCATCGGCTCGACGGTGGCGGCCAGCACGCTCGGCGAGGTGATCATCTCGGGCCTGCTCACGGGCAACACCGCCTACGTCCTGCAGGGCGGCCTCGTGGTCTCGGCGCTCGCCATCCTGATCGACGCGGCGCTGCGCGCGCTCGAACGGGTTGCAGCGCGGCGATCTGGATTTCCTTCCTAGAATCGACTAACGGTCTTGCGGGACCGTACGCGCGGTCCTGGGGCTTGGAATCCCCTGTCTGATGGTTGGTGCCGACCAGAACGGCACTTGCACCTTGACCATACGGTCGGGGAGCCTGCGACGTATGTCCAGGCGTTCCGGCGCTAAAGGTCGTAGGGACCGTTCAGACACGGTTTTCCAACTCCCCGACTCGGGATGGTCGAAGGCTCGTTCGCGGGGGCGTACCGCGGACCATAGCCGGCCTGGAGGGCGGGTGATGGCTCCCATCGATCCCGAGTTGCGGATGCGCCAGCTCGCAGAACTGCGCGCAGCCTACGACGCCAGCCCCGACATCGGGGACGACCCCGTCGAGAACAGCACGGCGCGGCATTCGCGGGTGCTGCTGGGGCGGATCCTCCGCGCCCTCAGCGGCCCGCACGGCAGCGCGTGCGGACCGGAAAGCCGGCCGGTCGGCAAGGCCTGCGCCGACGCTTGAGGCGTCGCCGTGTCGGGCAGCCTTCAATCCCGAGCCGCGATCGCATGAACGATCCCGCCCCGCAGGGCGCAGCAAGGTCGAGTCCGGCCCGAACACATGGCTCGATGCATGGAACAGAATATTCTTCGATCGGATCGACCTCTTTATCTCCGATGGTATGAATATCATCTGGATATCTGACCTGCTTATCCGCATCAACGTCACAAATCGTCGGATGCATCGCAATATAAATGCTATGCTTATTTCTAAAATAAAACAATCATCCAATTATTGTTCGAATACGGTCAAATAAATTACGATCTCGCAGTATTCGAAAAATATACTGTTGAATCGATGAGATAATTGTATCACGCTACCCGCGGCGCCGATGATTCGGTCGGCCAGACTTCGGCAAGGAAGCCCCTCGCCGGCCCATCTTGCATGCGCCAGATCGGGAGGTCGTCATGATGTGCAGAGAGATCGTGTTCGCAGCATCCGTGATACAGTCGGTGGCGTTCGGCCTGCTGCTTCTGGGTCCCGTCCCGGCGGGCGCCGAGGACATGCCGCGGCAGGGTGATTTCCGGATCACCTACACCTCGACCGTGCCGGCGGCGCCGAAGCCCGTCACCATCGGCGAGAACCGCGTCGCCTCGGCCACGATCAACATGATGACCGCGGTCAACGAGTCCGGCGGCAAGCTCCTGCACAACATGGCCGGGCGCTGCACCTCTGCGCCGACGATCGACAATGGCGCCAAGACCCTGGAGAACCACGGCTATTGCGACTACGTCGACGCCGACGGCGACCACGTGTTCGAGAAGTGGGACTACCCGCTCCAGCCGCTCGCCGCAATGAACGAGGGGACGGGCGAGTGGATCGGCGGCACCGGCAAGTTCGCGGGCCTGTCGGGCACGATGACGATCCGCTCGCGCCGGCTGAACACCCTGACGGACGGGGCGGTCCAGGTGGTTGGCGAGAAGCTCGGCCACTACAGCCTCACCGACACGGTGGCGAGCGCCAAGCCGGATTGAGAGGAACCGGGACGGCGGGCCGTCCCGGCGCTATACGCGCCCCATGACGCCCGCCGATCGAGACCGGTTCGAGAAGTGCCTCGCGCTTGCCGCGCAGGGCGCCACAGCGGGCGAGCGCGCGGCCGCACAGGCCGCCGCCGCGCGCATCGCCGCGGGCGCCGGCCTGACCCTCGCCGAGGCGATCCGCGCCGTCCGACCAGCGCGGGCGGAATCCGGATCCCGATCGGCACCCCGGCGTCCCTATGCCTGGGCCCAGCCCAAGGAGCCGGTGACGCCGATCACGGTCGAGGAATTGCTGCGCCAGAAGGCCGAGACCGAGGCCTGGCGCAAGCGGGCCGCCGCCCGGGCCAAGCAACGGCGCCGGCAGGTGCAGCCGGATGAGGAGGCCTACGCGGCCGAGCAGCGCGCCCGGCAGGCCGAGCGCGACCGCGCCTGGGCGCAGGCGCGCGCCGGGGCCTCATCCGACGACCCGTAGGGCGCCGTCCTACTTCGTCACGAGGCTGCAGGTGCTCTCCGACAGGGGCTGGAACGCCTGATCGCCCGGGATGGTCTTCAGGATCCTGTAAAAATCCCACGGCCCCTTGGACTCGCCAGGCGTCTTCACCTGCGCGAGGTACATGTCGTGGACCATCCGGCCGTCGACGCGCAGGCTCGCGTTGCGGGCGAAAAAGTCCTGGATCGGCAATGCGCGCATCGTGGCCATGACCTTGAGGCCGTCATCCGTCCCGGCGGCCTCGGCGGCCTTCAGGAAGTGGAGCACGGCCGAGTAGTCGCCGGCCTGCACCATGGTGGGCATGCGCCCGCCCATCCGCTCGCCGAAACGCTTCGCGAAAGCCCGGGTCTGGTCGTCCAGGTCCCAGTAGAACCCGGTCGTCAGGATCATGCCCTGGGCGTCCTTGAGACCGACCGAGTGGATGTCGGTCAGGAAGATGTTGAGCCCGCCGAGCGTCTGGCCGCCCTGCGGGATGCCGAACTCGCTCGCTTGCTTGATGGTGTTGATCGTGTCGGCGCCCGCATTGGCCATGCCGATGATCTTGGCGCCCGACCCCTGCGCCTGCAGCAGGTAGGACGAGAAATCGGCATTGGGGAACGGGTGCTTGACCGAGCCCAGCACTGTGCCGCCCTTCGCCTTCACCACCCGGGTGACCTGCGCCTCCAGGTCGTGCCCGAAGGTGTAGTCGGCGGTGATGAAGAACCACGTGTTCTTCGGGTCGTCCGCCAGCGCGGTCGCGGTGCCAGCCGCCAGCGCGTAGGTATCCCAGGTCCAGTGGGCGCCGGTCGGCGAGCAGGCTGAATTGGTCAGCGCCATGGAGCCGGCACCGGAATTGATGTCGATCTTGCCCTTGGCGCGGGCGACCTCGCGCACGGCGAGGCCCGCCACCGAGGAGTTGGTGTCGAAGATCGCGTCGACGCCCTCGGTATCGAACCAACGGCGGGCGATCGCGGAGGCGATATCGGCCTTGTTCTGGTGGTCGGCGAAGATCAGCTCGACCTTGCGGCCGTTGATCGGGCGGCCGAAATCCTCGACCGCGAGTTGCGCCGCCGTCACCGAGCCCCGGCCGGCGAGGTCCGAATAGCCGCCCGACATGTCGGTCAGGACGCCGATCTTGATGCCGCCGTCGGCGTACTGGGCGCGGGCCGGCGCGGCGGCGAGACAGGCCGCGAAGGCGGCGGCCAGGGCCGCGCCACGGCGCCGCGCGATTCGATTCGACATGGACTTCCTCCCCTCTGGTTGCTTGTTTTTTTATGGTTCCGATGACGCGGCCTGTCGGCGCCTCGTACTACAGCCGGGATTCCCAGTTCGAGCGTAGCGGGCGGTGCAAACACCCCTCCCCCCTGCGGGGAGAGGGCTCCGGCGCCCACGGATCTCGGGCCTGCCCGAGATCCGACCTTTGTTGCCCCAGTCGGGCAGGCCCGACTGGGGATGTCGCCGGAGCAAGGCGGCAGCCGAAGGTGAGCGACCGTGCAGCCCGGTCAGCACCGCGTTGGTCAGGGCTCGGATCGGCCGCAACGGGTGGTCGGCAGGAACGCGCTCTTCGAGCCGCACATAGCTGAACAGGTTGGTCGATCCTCCCTCACGCCCGCGCATCGCTCACCCCCCAACGCCGCCGGCAGAGTGAATCATCTCGCAAGCCACGCCGCCACCGACTTTTGCAGCAGTCTTCCGGAGCGTGATGCCGACCACCATGCGCCGGACGCGGCCGTTGAAGCGCTTGATCATGCCGTTGGTTTTGGATGTGTAGGAGCGCGTCTTGCGATGCTGCGCGCCGCGCCGGTCGTAGACCGCCTCGAACGCATCGGCCGTGGAGCAGGAGCCGCGGTCGGTGAGCACGTGGGTGACCTTGAACGGAAAGGCCCTGAGCGCGTCCATGAGGAAGGCCACCGCCGGGCCCGTGGTGTCGTCCTTGATGGCGACATGCCCACGGCGCGCGGCACCACCGATGGCGACGTACAAGTCGCGTTTGTGCGGGATGCGGTCGCAGTCCTACAGCTGGGGTAGGTGGTTTACATCCCCGTGGAGAACGCCGACCTCGTAGTTCTTTTTGCGTTGGGAGAACGGCCTCACGCCTGCTGGCGCAGGCTCGGCATCGTGCCGAAGCGGACGATCTCGTCGTGCATCCGGCCCAGTGGGAGTACCTTCGCGACCGCGCCGCGCTCGATCGCCTCTTTGGGCATGCCGAAGACCACGCAGCTCTCCTCGTCCTGCGCGACGGTCAGCGCACCAGCCCGGCGCATCTCCAGGAGGCCCGTAGCACCGTCGTCGCCCATCCCGGTCATCAGGATGCCGAGCGCGTTGGTGCCGGCGCATTGTGCCGCCGACCGGAACATCACGTCGACCGAGGGCCTGTGGCGCGAGACCAGCGGCCCGTCCCGCACCGCGACGCTGTAGCGGTTGCCGGTGCGCTGGACCAGCAGGTGCCGGCCACCCGGCGCAATCAGGGCCTGCCCGGGCAGCACCGCGTCGCCGTCCGTCGCCTCCTTGACGGAGATGGCGCAGAGACCGTCCAGCCGCTTGGCGAAGGCGGCGGTGAAGCGTTCGGGCATGTGCTGGACGACGACGAGGCCGGGACAATCCTCCGGCAGTACGTCCAGCACGTCGCGCAGCGCTTCCGTTCCCCCGGTCGAGGCGCCGATGCAGACGATCCGCTCCGTCCCGGCGACCGGCCGGGCGCGGGCGAAGGGCGGCAACATGGCGTCGGCCGTCAGCTTCTTCTCGATCGGGCGACCCGGCGGTCGGACCGGGCGCAGCTTGGCCCGGGCGGCCGCCCGCACAGCGTCGCAGACCCGCACCGAGGATTCGAGCAGGAACTGCCGCGTGTCGGCTCGGGGCTTCGGCACCACGTCGACGGCGCCTGCCTCCAGCACGTCGAACAGCGTCCGAGAGCCCTGCTCGGTGAGGGCCGAGCAGACGATCACGGGGATCGGCCGCTGGGCCATGATCTTCCGCAGGAACGTCAGCCCGTCCATGCGCGGCATCTCGAGATCGAGGAGGATGACGTCGGGCATCTCGTCCTGGATGCGCCGTGCCGCGATGAACGGATCCGCCGCCGTACCGAGGATCGTGATGTCGGGCGCCGCATCCAGGATGCTGACGAGCGTCTGCCGGACCGAGGCCGAATCGTCCACGATCAGCACGCGGATCGGGTCCTGCCGGCTCATTGGAACATGTCTCCCGTCCGGCGGAAGATGGTCGAGGCGACCTGCTCCAGGCCCGGCACGCCGGCGCCCGCCATCGACTCGGAATGGCCGACGATGAGGAACCCGCCGGGACGCAGATGCGAGCCCAGCCGCTGCAGCACCGTCTTCTGTGTGGCTTTGTCAAAATAGATCAGCACGTTGCGGCAAAACACGATGTCGACGTCCCGATCGACCGGGTAGACCTGATCCATCAGGTTGAGGTTCTGGAACTGCACCCGGTTGCGCAGTTCGGGCACGATCCGCCCCAGCTTCTGCGCCGGATCCCGGGAGGCCATGACGTAGCGTCGGCGGACCTGCGGTGGCACGGCCGCCAGCATCTCGTCGGGATAGACGGCATCCGTCGCGACCTTCAGAACCTCGCTGGAGACGTCGGTGCCGAGAATCGCGTAGGTGAACGGATATCCGCTGGCGACCATGTCCTGCAGCACCATCGCAAGCGTGTAGGCCTCCGCCCCCGTTGAGGCGGCCGCGCTCCAGAGCTTGAGGCGCGGGCGGCCGACGACGCCCCGGCATAGGAGCGGGACCAGATCGTCGCGCAGAAGATCGAAGTGGGCCGGCTCCCGGAAGAAATCCGTCTTGTTCGTCGTGATGCAATCGACGATGTGGCCGAATTCCTCCGTCAGATGACCGTCGTCGAACAGATATCGGCCGTAATCGTCCAGGCTCCCGAAGTCGAGCGCGCGCATGCGCTTGCGCAGCCGCCCCTCCAGCATGGTCCGCTTCGCCGGCGGCATCTGGATCCCGACCCGCTCCTGCACGAGATCGGCGACGGTGCGGAAATGACGGTCGTTCAACTGCGGCATGATCGGGTTCCCGGCCGGGCCGTCATGCGGCGAGGGATGGCGTGAGCAGGGCCGGATCATCGCCCGCCATGAGCGCCTCAAGGTCGAACACCACCACGAAAGCGTCGCCCTTCCGGCCGATGCCGGCGATGTAGCGGGAGCGCCAGCGGCCACCGACATTGGGAGCCGCCTCCAGTTCTGCTTGGTCAAGTTCCGTGACCTCGATCACGCGATCCGCCACGAAGCCGACGCGTCTGGCGCCCGCGCCCTGGGGGATGTTCAGCAGGATGATGCGGGTCGACGGCGTCACGGGGATCGACGGCAGGCCGAGCTTGGTCCGCAGGTCGACCACCGGGTAGCTCTGTCCCCGGACGTCGATCATGCCGACCAGGAAGGGGGGCGCCTGCGGAAGGGCGGCCGGCACCCGGTAATCCAGGATCTCGTGAACGGACGCGATGTCGATCCCGAAGATCTCCCGATCGAGACCGAGGGTGAGATACTGCCATATGCTGGACATTCCGGTCTCCGGTTCTCTCGCCGCCGGCGCCCCGCTGGCGAGGCACCGGATCCGCGACGGCGGCGTGTCTGTATCGATCGTATTGGGCGCGGGGCACGGGCCCCGCGCCGCTCAGGCGGCGCGGATGAAGTCGGCGTCGCGGGCGTCGCCCTCGCCCATATCGATGGCGAAGCCGCCGCCCTGAACCGCGGCGGCCCGGCCGCCGCGCGGCGTGAGGCCGGCCTTGCCGCTCGCACCGGCGGTCCGGGCCGGAGCCGCCATCCGGGCGGCCGCGGCCCGCAATTTCGACACCGCCGGCTCGGCGGCGGCATCGGAACCCGCGTCATCGATGCGGAAGTAGGCGATGGTCGCCTGGAGCCGCTCGGCCTGGGTGGCCAGTTCGTCCGAGGTCGCCGAGACCTGCTCGGACGCGCTGGCGTTCTGCTGGGTCACCTTGTCGAGCTGCTGGATCGCCTGGTTGATCTGGCCCGAACCGACATCCTGCTCCCGGCACGCCGCCGAGATCTCCTCCACCAGGCTGGCGGTCTTCTTGATGTCGGGCACCAGCCGCCCGAGCATCTCGCCAGCCTGCTGGGCCGCCTTGACGGTGTCGGCCGACAGCGTCCCGATCTCGGCCGCCGCCGCCTGGCTGCGCTCGGCCAGCTTCCTCACCTCGGAGGCCACCACCGCGAAGCCGCGGCCGTGCTCGCCCGCGCGGGCCGCCTCCACGGCGGCGTTGAGCGCCAGCAGGTCGGTCTGCCGGGCGATCTCCTGCACGATGGTGATCTTCTGGGCGATGGTCTGCATCGCCTCCACGGCCCGGCCGACCGCCGCGCCGCTGGCCTCGGCATTCTGGGCCGATTGCCGGGCGATCGCCTCGGTCTGGCTGGCGTTCTCGGCGTTCTGCTTCACGTTGGCGGCCATCTCCTCCACGGAGGCGGAGGCCTCCTCGGTCGAGGCGGCCTGCTCGGTCGAGCCCTGCGACAGCTGCTCGGCCGAGGACGACAGCTCCTGAGACCCCGACGACACGTTGCTCGCCGCCGCAGCCGCCTCGCTCACGACGGCGCGCAGCTTCGCCAGCATCGTCTGCAGGGCGAGGCCCATCCGGTCCCTGTCGGAGAGCGGCTTGGCCTCGACCGTCAGGTCCCCCCCCGCGATCGCGTCGGCGAGGTCCGCGGTGGCGTTGAGGTTCGCGGTCATCCGGTTCATGGCGATCATCAGGTCGGCGATCTCGTCGCGTGAGGTCACGGTGATCGTCTGGCTCAGATCTCCGGTCGCGACCGCCTCCGCCATCGCCACCGCCTGGGCGAGGCCGCGCGCGATCGACACCGCGAGCCAGCCCGCGATGGCGATGCCGAGGACGAGCCCGCCGAAGACCGTAACGAGCAGGATCGTCTGACCCTCGGCCGACGTGGCCTTCGCCAGTTCGGCCGCTTCGGTCTTGCGCCGGGTTTGGTAATCGACCAAGGCGTTGACGGCCGTGACCGTATCGCTGCTCGCGACGGCATAATCGCCGGATGCGAGGGTCTGGGCCTGGACGGACGTGCCGGTCTCAGCCGTGGCCAGCGCCTTTTGCGCGGAGGCGGCCCAGGCATCGAATTTCTGCCGCACGCCGTCGGTGGCTATTCCCCGGGCAGCACCGACACGGAACAGATTGTCCAGGTCATGCGCGAGTTCTGCGCCTGTCTGTCTGGTTGCGGCGACGCGCTGGGCGAGAACCGCCGTATTCGTTGCGCTGGTCGTGGATTGCAGCTGCCCCCAGCTCCGTTCGAGGTGGATCTGTACGGCCGTGACGGCCCGGACCAGATCGTCGGCGCGCCCCCCGGCCTTCGCCACCGCCGCGTCGAGTTCCGCACGCAGCGCCGTTATCGCCGGACGGCCGGTCGTGTCGATCTCCGCCAAGGCCCTGACCGCGGAGTTGGCGCGTGTCAGCTCGATCACCTTGAGGCCGATCGTCCGTTGCTTGTCGAACTTGGCCGACACCTCCTCGAAGAGCCGCTTGGCCTCGTCGTTCAGCAGCAGGGGCTTCGCCTTGGCGAGGGCTGCGACCACTTCGCCGCGGTATTCCGCGGCACGCTTGGCGGAATGGCTCATCTGCTCGTCGTCGATGCTGAGGACGGTGGCGCGCACATTGGAGACGACCCGGATGGCACTGGCCTTGGCCTCCAGCAGGCGTGCCTCCAACTCCGAGCGCCCGATCACAAACGTCATCGCCGCGTCGGCGCTCAGGAGCTTCTGGTAGCCGACGCCGCCCGCCAGCCCCACGAGGATCAGCATGATGCCGAAACCGGCGGCCAACTTGGCCTTGATGGTGATACGCATTTTCGACGCCCCCCCGGCGTTCAGTTGAGGATCTGCTGCATGTCCGGGATGATGACGAACTCGTCCCCGGATTTGACGATCGAGCGGATGAACGCGGGCCGCCACGATGTCCCGATCGCGGGCGCCGGCTGGCGGGTGTCGAGGGCGACCGCGGTCACCTCGAACACCTTGTCGGCCACCAGGGCGACCAGCGTCGGGTCGCCGTCGAGGTCGAGTTCGATGACCACGAAGCGGGTATCGGCCGTCGCGGCCTCGACCGGCATGCCGAAGCGCGCGCGGATGTCGGCCAGCGGCACGACGTTGCCGCGCACGTTGACGACGTGGCCGAGATGCGGCCGCGCCCCGGCGACCCGGGTGGCCGGGATCGGGTCAATGATCTCGCGCACCATCCCGGCCCCGAGCGCGAAGGTCTCGGTGCCGATGCGCATCATCACGACCGACAGGGCGCGGCCCTGCTCGATGGCCTCGATGAAATCGGTCATCACGCCACCTCCCGGTACGCGCGGAGCCCGTCCGCGGCCCCGCATCCCTGTCCGGCCGCCGTCAGCATGGCCGGGTCGATGATCAGCGCCGCGGTCCCGTCGCCCAGGATCGTGGCGCCCGAGAAGGTCGTGACGTCGGCATGGAGCTTCGAGAGCGACTTGATCACCGTCTGATGGTTGCCGAGGATCTGGTCGGCCACGAGCCCGAACCGGGCCTCGCCCACCGAGACGACGATGACCTTCTGGTGCTGGTCGGGCGCGCCGGTCGCGTCGAACAGCCTGCGCAGGCGCAGGAACGGCACGAGGTCGCCGCGGATGTTGAGGAAGTCCCGGCCCCGGTCGCCGCGGCCGTCCTCGGGCAGCTCGACGCATTCCTCGACGGCCGCCAGCGGCACCACGTAGCGACCCTCCCCGACCCGGATCAGCAGGCCCTCGATGATCGCCAGCGTCAGCGGCAGGCGCAGCACGATTGCGGTGCCCGCGCCCGGCTCGGTGACGATGTCGATCGAGCCGCGCAGGGCCTCGATGGTCTTCTTCACCACATCCATGCCGACGCCCCGGCCCGAGAGCGCCGAGACCTTTTGGGCGGTGGAGAAGCCGGGGGCGAACAGGATCTGGTAGACCTGCTGGTCGGTCAGGACGGCGCCGGGCGCCACCAGCCCGCGCTCCTCGGCCTTGGCGCGGATGCGCGCCACGTCGAGCCCAGCGCCGTCGTCGCGCACGGTGACGTGGACCTGGGCGCCGACATGCTCGGCGGTGAGGGTAATGCGCCCGGTGGCGTCCTTGCCGGCGGCGCCGCGGCGGGCGGGATCCTCGATGCCGTGGTCGATGGCGTTGCGGATCAGGTGCACCAGCGGGTCCGCCAAGCGCTCGATCACGGTCTTGTCGAGCTCGGTCTCCTCGCCCGCGGTGACGAAGCTCACGGGCTTGCCGAGATCCCCCGAAAGGTCGTGGACCAGGCGCCGGAACCGGCTGAACAGCGCTCCGATCGGCACCATCCGGATGCTCATGGTGGTGTCGCGCAGCTGCGCCGACAGCCGCTCGATCTCCTCCGCGATGGTCTGGAGCCCGGCATCGGCATGGTGGCCGGCGAGCTGGCTGAGGCGGGCCTGGGCGATCACGAGTTCGCCGACCCGGTCGAGCAGCTCGTCGAGCCGCTCCGCCTCGACCCGCATGGTGCTGGCCGCGCGCGGCTCGGTGCCGCGGGCCGGGCTCCGGCGCTCCGGCTCGGGCGGCTTCGCGGTTTCCCGCGCGGCCGGCTCGGCCGCCCGCACCGGCACCGAGACCAGCGGCGGCACGGGGGCAGACCGGGGCGCCGGCTCGGTTGCCGGGGCCGGCGCGTCGAGGGGCGTCGGCGAGAGGACCATAGCGTCGCGCACGAACAGGAAGACGTCCTCGATCGCCTCCCGGGTCACGGCGCCGCGGAGGGTGATGTCCCAGCCGAGCGTCAGGCTCTCGGGGTCCAGGGCCGCGAGGTCGGGCAACGCCGCCAGCCGGGGCACGACCGTGCAGGGGCCGAGGTCGCGCAACTCGTCGAGGAGCGCCAGCGGGTTCGTCCCGTTGCGCAGCACCTCCGGGGCGAAGCCGATCCCGATCCGCCACCCCGCGGCCGCCACCTCGGCATCGGAGACCGGCTCCGGCCGCGAGGCCGTCTCCGATTCGGCTTGGGCCGGGGCCCGGCTCACGAGACGCTCAAGCTCCCCCAGGATCGCTTCGCCGATCACCGGTGCGGTGGCGTCCGGATCCTCAATCAGCGTGCGGATGTGGTCCTTGGCCGCGAGCGACACGTTCACGAGGTCGGCGCTGGTCGGCACCTGGCCGCGCCGGACGAGGTCGAAGGCGGTCTCGAAATCGTGCGTGAAGGCGGCGACCCGCTCGAAGCCGAACATCGCCCCCGATCCCTTGATCGTGTGCAGGGCGCGGAACGCGGTGTCGATCAGCGCCGGATCGTCCGGCTTGTCGCCGAGGTCGAGCAGCGCGGATTCGAGTCGGTCGAGAAGTTCGTTGGCTTCCGCCAAGAAGACCGCGCGCGGATCATGATCAGTCATCGTCGGGCAGGTCCAAAGGGTCCGGATTTGATGCATCCGCGCGAGCGATCACTCGGATGCACCGTCATTTCAAGGCTGGATCTTCCGATCCATCCGACCGACGCCCGATCGATCCGGGATTCAGCCCATCACCTCAGAATAATCTTACCGCATAAAAGTTAAAAGAGTAAGCTATGATCGATGATATAGGATCTCTCATTTCTCGTTTCCTGCACAACTCATCCCATATCTTGAAGGATGCTCAATGCAAAAAATGCATATCTTACTTTTTGCTATCGATTGACGAATCAAATATTAAAACCCCTCCCCATTGATCAATCGATACGATGGTATTCTTGATATGGCGGTATGATCTGATATCGACTTCGCGCGAAAACTGTCGCCTCGATCAGAAGAGATCGATCCCCGCCAGGGGATCGTCATCGCGGCCCTCACCCGATGGCGCGCCCAGCAGGCGTCGGGACAGCCGCTCCCGGACCTCCCCGAGGGTGCAGCCCGCGATCATCGTCGCGGCCCAGTCCAGTTCCGCCGAAGCCGGTGCTGCAGGCGCAGTCTGGATCGCCTGGAGGATCGCCTGCAGGTTCTGGAGGCGCTGCTTGGCCAGGTCTTGGAACTGCATCGCCACGATGGCGACCGAGACGTCCTGGGTGATCACGTCGGTGGTCTGCACCGTCTGGGTCAGCACGCCGGCGAAGCGCGAACTCTGGGTGACCAAGGCGCGCATGACCAGGCGCACTTGGGCATCGGCGGTCCGGCTCTCCTCCGACATGTCGATGGTAGCGATGTCGTGCAGGAGCGCGTGGCTGCTGCGCAGGCCCGTGGCGATCGAGCCGATCTGCTGCTTGATCACGCCGGAGAGCGCGTTGATGGCGCCGGCGAGGCTGCGCACCTCGTCGGCCACCACGGCGAAGGCCTTGCCGGCCTCCCCGGCCCGGGCCGCCTCGATCTTGGCGTTCAGGGCCAGCAGGTTGGTCTGGCGGTTGATCTTCTCGATCTCGGCGACGCTGCCATCCACCGAGGACAGCGCGCCAAGCACGCCGTTCAGCGCTTCCTCCATGGTCGCGCCGCGCGACGACATGAAGCCGATCTTGTCGTTGAGCACCGCCAGGATCTCGCCGAGCGCCGCCGCGACCTCGGCGAGCGGCCGCTCGGTCCCGTCGATCCGCACCGACTGGATCGACGCCACGAGGCCCTGCACGATCTCGGACTGGCCCCGGGTTGTCGCGGCGATGCGCTGGAACCGGTCCGACAGGCTGTGGACGTCGGTCTCGACATCGGCCGAGATGATCCCGAGTTCGTCGATCAGAGCATCCAGGGTCTGGCGCTGCAGATCGGACAAGCCGAGCCGCGCCTGGAGCAGATCCGCGGCCCCGAGCGGGCAGGAGTCCGGCCGCGCCGGGACGTCGCGCTCCGGGTCGAGCGCTGCGCCAGGTTCCGACGCCGTGTCGCGCTCCGGACTAAGATTGGCGCGCCCCCAGAAGGCCATCGAAGTGTATTCCTTGGACGCTGCCAGTTCTTGCTTCGGACAATCCCGAACTGACGGCCGCGAGCCAGGGGCTCGTAAAACCGAGCTTCTGAATGAACGGTTATGCCATTGGCTCGACGGGGTTATGTTGTTGCCTCCAGAACAAACGTTCAATATGAATATCCATCAAATCATATCTCTAGGATAAGTCATATCGTTGGTAGCGAGTGATGCTAATACTTTATCGATCGACGAAAAATTCTGAATATAAAAGCTCCTTTTCTGGGCGCACGGCAGCGGTTTTCAACAGAATTTGCTCCACATCGCGTTGGTGTCGGCCTATCGAGCTGATTAGCTCAAGAGAAATTTAACATCCTCGAATCTCTACAGAACCCGACCGCAACCAGCCCGGTCGCGCGCGCGCCTCGGACATATCATGGTCGAACCCCTCACCCTCCCGATGCCAGCCGAGTGTACATTGCGGACGGCGCGGGCGTTCAAGGAGGACCTGTCGGCGGCCCTCGACGGCGCTACCGTCGTGCTGCTCGATTGCGCGGCCATAGAGCATGTCGACATCACTTTCGTGCAGTTGGTCGTCGCGGCCGCCCGGTCGTCCGGCCGGCGCGGCGTTACGCTCGACCTGACCAGCCCGCCCAAGGCGGTCGCGGATGCGTTCCGACGCGCCGGCTTCCTGCCGCACCACCCGTTCGAGTCCGCATCCGATGCCACCATCGGTTCGCCCGCGGCCCCCGCCCTCTGATTCCAGAACCGGACGTCTTCCATGGCCACTGTTCTCGTCGTCGACGACTCGCCGAGCATCCGTCAGATGATCAAGATCGTGCTGACCCCCGCTGGACACACAGTGATCGAGGCCGGCGATGGCGTGGAAGGTCTCGTCAAGGCCAAGGCCGAACCGATGCAGCTCGTCATCACCGACCTCAACATGCCGGCGATGAACGGCATCGACATGATCAAACAGCTTCGTGCGGTGCCGTCATGCGCGGGCGTGCCGATTCTGTTCCTGAGTACGGAGTCGGACGAGGGCGTGAAACAACAGGCCAAATCGGCCGGTGCGACCGGCTGGATCACGAAGCCGTTCAAGCCCGAACAGCTCCTTGCTGTCGTCTCGAAATTGATCCGCAATTGATCTTTTACTATCGATAATCTGCCATATCTTGCGCAGTTGCTCAAGATTTTGTTGAGAAAGGTCCCGGTGCGTCGATTGAACATACCGCCATGCTGACCCAACTGGCTGGCTTTGGACCGGGTTGATTGAGAGGATCAGCCAGAATTGACGGATCCGGACATCCAGGAGTACTGCCCGACCGTCTATCCTCACGTCCCCGAACAGCCCAGCCCCACCCGTCATCGAAGCCTCTCCGATCGACGCCAGCGGGGCATCCGAACGCGTCCGCAACCGAAAAACGCACAGACTTTGAGGCGCCGGGGCGAAGCGCAGGCCTCGAAGGAGCCCGCCAGATGGCTCTGAGATCCCCGGAGTCCTCTTCGAGGCCCGCTGACGCGGTTGCCTCAGGATGATGGGGTTGGTGAAGATCAACCGATCGATCTGCCACAGCGTGCTATCGGGTATCATGGGCAACGCGATCGGGCACGGCTTCAAGCCTGTGTTGCGCCACGCTCTCTTGCGCCGAACCGGTGTCCACTTCGGCGGAGAGCGCTCTGGCCCAGTGGGCCGCGCTCATCGGCGGACTCCGCCGCCATGCAGCCGTCCCGGAAGGGGCAGGCGTTCCGGCGCGCGGCGGTCACCAGGGTCGTCGAGATCCACCGCGCGCCGATCGCGGTCCCGCGCATCCGCAGGCTGCGAAACGGCTGAACGAAGGCTCAATCTGCGGGCGTGTAGTGGAGCGTTCCGGCACGGCGCGTCGGCTGACCGGTGTCGCTGGTGTGATTGATGCCGTCCATCACGGGCACGTCCTGGAAATCGAATGGGCTGACACCCTCGAGGCAGGCCACGTTGACGGCGTAGAGCGTGCTGTCCGAGCGCCGCTGATGGTGGATGTAGATCCCGCAGCGGGAGCAGAAGAAGTGCTCGGCCGCGCCTGTGTGGAAGCGATAGCGGGTCAGCACGTCCGCGCCTTGCCGGATCCGGATCCCGCCCGCCTTCGCCATGGCGACGACGGCCCCGCGCATGCGGCAGTACGAGCAGGTGCAGCGCCGGACCGATCGGAGGCCATCGCTGAGCGCCACCTCGAACCGCACCGCGCCGCAATGGCACCGCCCGGTGCGCAGATCCGTACCGGTGTCCATGTCGACCGAACCCCATCCTCCGACGTCTGATGGAGCGTATCGCCGTGGCGGCGACCGGACAATTCAGGGATTCGCACGCGTTCTGTGAGAACGCCTCACGCGACGTTCAACGCGGCCTGGGTCCGAACTGGATCGCCCGCGCGATCTCCGAGCGTCGCGCGGCATAGCCGGGGGCGGCCATCGGGTAGTCGTTCGGCAGGCCGTAGCGCGCGCGATACTGCTCGGGTGTCAGGCCGTGGGCCTTGAGGTGGCGTTTCAGGGTCTTGTAGGAGCGACCGTCGAGGAAGCTCGTGATGCCCTCGTGCTGGACCGACTTGCGGATCTCGACCGGTGTCGGACGATCGGGCAGGGGCGTGGCTACGGCGTCCGGCCGTACGAGTGCCGTGAGCGCCGCGTGGACGCTGGCCAGGACGAGCGGCACGTTGGCCGGCGAGACGGTATTGCCTGAGACATACGCCGCAATGACGCGCACCGCGAAGCGGTCAATCGCGTGCCGAAGATCGGTCTGAATTGCGCTCGCCTCGTCCGGAATCATCAGGAGCCCCATAAAACACATACAAATTGAAATACTCATACATTCGATCGAGTCAACGCGGAGGGGTGATGGGCGCGGGCCGGTGTCGCGTGAGAGGCGGGCCGCCGATCCGGTTGGGCACGACAGCGCCGGCCATCGGATCTTCGAGCCTGCGACCCGCGGGCCGCGCAGCGATCCTGTCGTGAACCGGGTCGGTCGGAGCTGCATGCGGTGCAAATCGGGTCCGGCCGGATCCGCCTGCCGGATGTGGACCGCTTGGCGTCGGCCGCTTCCGCTCGACCGGGCTTCGTGATCCAATATTGTCTTCGCACATCGCGAAGTCTGTTCCAGGAGCGGACCCTCTGTCCTCGCGTCCACGAGCCGAAGAGACGGCATCAGCCCGGCGCCAGCCGGGGACCCGGCCCCGCGCCGTCGCGGGTGTGCGGCGCCGCGGCCTGCGGGTCGCGCCGCTCCTCGTGCTCCTGCTCGTCCCACCCGCGGCCCGGGCGGAGGATGCGCTCGGGCTGATCGCCCCGGACGGGCCCGGCTTCGGCGCGCCGCCCGAAACAGAGATGCGGGCCCGGGTTGCCGCCGCGTTTCCGGAGGCGCCCATCGTCCGGTTCCGCAAGGTCAGGCCGATGACCGGCGAGACCGGCCACGACGTCGCGTTCTGCGGTCAGGTCAGCACCACGCCGCCGGAGCAGCGCGAGCCGAACTTCCACCTGTTCCTCTACGGCCGCACCGCCGAGACCGAGACCGTTCAGATCCTCGGGTCCGAATCCCTCAACGGCTACCGCGTCGGCCGCAAGTTGATCGGTGCGCTGCGGCGCATCGGGTGCCTCTAGAACGCTCTGCGCCGACGTGGATGCCGGTTCGGCCCGAGAGAGCGCGTCAAACCAAGATCTTGGAGCCGCGCTCAAGCGTCGGCCGGCGTGAAGCCGGCATGAGGACTGTAACCACCGCCCCGAATCCAGCCCTCCTCGGTCAAGCTGAGCCGTGTCATGCTGCCCGAAAACAGACCACGATGGTGGAGAACGACATGACGCGCCATACACCGGCTTGGAGATGCCTGATCGCGGCGGCTGCCCTGGTCGTCGCGGGCGCGGCCGCGGCACAGGAGGTCAGGCGGACCGAACTCGGCCGTCAACCGGTCTCGGGTGAGGAAGGCCGCGAGATCGTCATGCAACTGGTCGAGATCCCGCCGGGGGCGACCTCGCGCCGGCATTTTCACAACGGCGAGGAGGCCTACTACGTGCTTGAGGGCGGCCTCGTGCAGATGCCCGGCCAGGCGCCGAAGGAGCGGCCGGCGGGCGAGCACGGAATCAACCGGCGCGGCGTCCCCCACGCGGGCTACACGGTGGTCGGCGACTGGACCATGAAGATCCTGTCGGTCTACGTCGTCGACAAGGGCAAGCCCCTCCAGGAGGCCGCCGAGTGACCCGCTGCCCCATCCGTGGCGAGAATGTGGCAGAAGCTTGACTATTCGAACCGAATCAGATTTAAACTTGACCGTTGCCTCGTAGATACACCCCAAGATCCGTTGGAGGTTCCGATGTGCGCGCGGAAGACCTTCTATATTTTCGCCAAGTCGTCCGATGCTCAGCAGTTCTGCGCCGTCCGGCAGGATCAGCCCATCCCCCGGATGATCGACGGCGTGCAGTGGCGTTATGTGAACTGCATCGACACGGCGCGGGACAAGCCCTACGGTTTCGACGCCGACGATGCCCATAAGGCCATGCGGCATCGCGGCGTCTACTTCTACAGACGCGAATTCATCTTCTCTCAGCCCGGCGGCCTGCTTCAGGCGGCCTGAGCGTCGCCCGCCCTCCCCGGGGTGCCTTAAAACGCCGCAGCCCGCCGCGGCCGGGCGAACCGATCGCGGGGACCGTCGCTTGGCACGCGGCGGGATCCGGCGAGTCGGGCCCCGGCCATGGGAGGACGGACGTGTCGTTCAGGAAGGGTCTGGCCGGCATCACGCTGGCAATGATGGGCACGGCCCCGGCTCCGGCCTGGGCCTGGGGCGTTCCCGGATGCACCAATCTGCCCGAATACAACCGCGCCCTGGGGGCGTTGCAGGGCATGACGAGCGCTTGCGACATGAGCGTCGAGGAGGCCCGGCGCGTCATCGCGGCCCATGACGGGGTCGCCGCACCGCCGCCCGCCGCCGCGGCGCCGATGGCCGCGCCGCCCCGGGCTCACCGCCGGCATCATCGGCGGGTCCGGCACGCGCGCTCGACCCGGCCGTGACGGGTGCGTGTGGGGCCGGCGCGGGCGGACCGGATCACGGGGCGGCCGGTTCGATCCGCACGCGCTCGTAGGCGTCCACGACGTGGCGGCGCATGAGATCGGCCGCGCCCTCGGCGTCGCCGGAGATCATCCGCTCCAGGATGCGGCTGTGCTCCTGCCAGACGCTGATCGACATGCCCGGATACCGCAGCACCTGCCCCATGGCGCGGCGCAGATGCAGCCAGTGCAGCCGCATGGTCTCCCCGATGATCGGGTTACCGGATAAATCGTACAGGAAGGCGTGGAAATCCATGTCGGCCTGGAGCGTGGCCCGGGCATCGCCCGCCACCACGAGGTTGCGGCCGTGCTCGACCAGGGACCGTCCGCGCACGATGGCGCTCTTGCTCAGCCGGCCCGCCGCGAGGCTCACCGCCAGGGGCTCCACCGCCGAGCGGAACTGGTAGATCGCCTCGAAGAACTCGGGCTCCACCGCCGTCACGGTCAGACCCCGGCGGCCCGTCTGGACCAGAAAGCCCTGCGCCTTCAGCACCGCCAGGGCGTGCGTCACCGGTTGGCGGGAGACGCTGAGGCGGGCCGCGATGTCGTCCTGCGTGAGGCGCTCGCCCGGCTTGAAGGTCCCGTCGCACAGGGCGTCGAGGATCACCGCGTAGGCCTGATCGACAAGGCTCGTCGACGGTTCGAGTGACTGCACGCCCAAAACTCCCGCCCACACGCTGGCGAACGGTATCCGGTCCGCTTGACAGAATCGCAAGCGCTCTGCACGTTGCGTTCCGTGTACTGAATTCCGTGTTCGTTAAATCATGACGGCGCGGGATGAAATTCCGGTCGGACGCCACCGGCCGGACTTGCGACGGAAGCATCCCCCGAAGGGCCGCCGGGATCGCGAAAACAGACTTGAACCGGCGCGACGACGCCGGACGGACCAAAAAAATCTGTGATCGACAGGGAGGACGTCATGTCGAGCGGTCTCACGCTGAACCCCGTCGCCGGCCTGTCGGATCGCGACGCGCTCTACGGGCGCGTGCTCCGCCGGGTCGTGCCGTTCCTGCTGGTCTGCTACGTGGCGGCGTATCTCGACCGGGTGAATGTCGGCTTCGCCAAGCTGCAGATGCTGGGCGATCTCAAGTTCAGCGAGACCGTCTACGGGCTCGGGGCCGGGGTGTTCTTCCTCGGCTACGCCCTGTTCGAGATCCCGAGCAACATCGTCATGGTCCGGGTCGGCGCCCGGTACTGGATCTCGCGGATCATGATCACCTGGGGGCTGATCTCGGCCGCGATGATGTTCGTGTCCTCGCCGACGAGCTTCTACGTCCTGCGCTTCCTCCTGGGCGTGGCCGAGGCGGGGTTCATCCCGGCGATCATCTACTACCTGACGGTCTGGTTCCCCGCCTCCCACCGCGGCAAGGCCTCGGCGCTGTTCCTGGCGGGGATCCCGCTCTCGGGGATCATCGGCGGTCCGCTCTCGGGCTGGATCATGACGGCCTTCCACGGCACGACCGGTCTCCAGGGCTGGCAGTGGATGTTCCTGATCGAGGGGCTGTTCGCCACGCTCCTCGGCCTCTGGTGCCTGGTCCGCCTCGACAACGATCCGGCCTCGGCCACGTGGCTCACCCCGGCCGAGAAGGAGCGGATCACCGCCGACATCGCCGCCGAGGCGCGGGACAAGCCGCTGCACTCGGCCCGCGACGGCCTGACCAGCGGCCGGATCTGGCTGCTCAGCGGCACCTACTTCTTCTTCACGATGGGGCTCTATGGGATCAGCTTCTGGCTGCCCTCGATCATCCGGGACAGCGGCGTGAAGGACCCGCTGACGGTCGGGCTCCTCACGGCGATCCCCTACACGGGCGCCTTCGTGACGATGTTCATCGTCGGCCTGAGTTCGGACCGCCAGCGCGAGCGGCGCTGGCACCTCGCGGTCCCGGCCCTGGTGGGGGCGGCGGGGCTGATCGCGAGCGTGCTGGTGGCGCACAGCCCGGTCCTGGCGCTGGCGGCCCTCACGCTGGCTTCGGCCGGGACGCTGACCTGCATCCCGCAATTCTACACCCTGGCCCCGGCCGTGCTCTCGGGAGCGGCGGCGGCGACGGGCCTCGCGGTCGCCAATTCGGTCGGCAGCGTCGCGGGCTTCGTGAGCCCGTACCTCCTGGGCTGGGTCAAGGACGCCACCGGCAGCACCGGGCAGGGCGTGATGGTGCTCGGCGCCATGCTGGTGATCGGCGCAGGCTTGGTCTTCCTCAACCCGGCGCGGCTGGTGAACCGCTGAGCGGCATCCGCTCAGCCCCCGCGCCACGCCCGCTCGGCCCGGTCCCAGGCCTCCAGGGGCTGGAGATCCGGCACCCACGCCAACCCGCTCTTGGCATCCGACGAGATGGCCTCCGTGGTCACCAGCACGTCGAGCAGGGCCGGGCGGTTGGCCATCGCCCGGGCGAGGGCGTCCGGCAGGTCCTCGGCCCGCTCCACCCGCTCGGCGTGCAATCCGAAGGCCCGCGCCATGGCGGCGTGGTCGGCGCGCTGGAGCCGCGTCCCGACCACGCGCCCGTGCGTGACCTCCTGGTCGTGGACCTCGATCTGCCACGCGCCGTTGTTGGCCACCACGAACAGGACCGGCGCGGCGTGCCGCTTGGCGGTGTCGAGCTCCATGGCGTTGAAGCCGAAGGCGCCGTCCCCGGTGGCGACCACGACGGTCCGACCGGGGGCCGCGAGCGCGGCCGCGATCCCGTAGGGCACGCCGACGCCGATGCAGCCGAACGGGCCGGGATCGAGCATGGTCCGGGCCGAGAGGCCGACCCGGGCGAAGCTCAGGAAATCGCCGCCGTCGGTCACCAGCACGGAATCGGTCCCGGCCGCGTCCTGAATCGCGGCGAGCAGGCGGTTCGGATGCATGGTGCCGTCCGACCCGTCCGGGGCGGTCCGGGACTGTACCCGGAGCTTTTCGGCCCGGGCGGCGTGGCCTTGGCGCAGATCGTCCGCCCAGGCGCGGTCGAGGGACGGTGCGCGGTCGCCGATCCCGCGCGTCAGTGCCGCCAGGGTCGCGCCGGGATCGGCCAGGAGGGCGGTGCCGGAGCGGTTGTCGCGCAGCTCCCCGGGGGCGCCCGCGATCCGCAGGAACTGCGCCGCGCCGAACACCGACGGCGAGCCGTAGGCGAGCTGGAAATCCAGGCGCCGCCCCACCGTGATCACGAGATCGGCCTCCTGCATGGCCCGGCCGCGCATCGCGGCGATCACCGCGGGGTGGTCGTCCGGCACCAGCCCGCGGCTCTCGGCCGTATCGAGATAGGGTCCGCCGAGGCGGTCGAGGAACGCGATGAGCTGCGGGCCGGCTGCCCGCGCGCCGCGCCCGCTGATCACCAGGGGCCGCCGCGCCCCCAGCACGAGGTCGACGGCGCGGGCGACCGCCTCCGGGTCCGGATAGGCGCGCGACGGGGCGCGCGGGTGCATCAATTCAGGCAGCAGCAGCGGCGCCGGCACCGGGGCCCGAAGCACGTCGGTCGGGACGTCGAGATAGGCCGGCCCTGGATCGCCGCCCTCGCCGAGCGCTCGCGCCACCGCCTCGGCGAGTTCCTGCGGCAGGAGGCCCGGCTCGCGCACCGTCCGGGCATAGCGCGTGATCGGGCCGACGAGCCGCGCGTGGTCGAGGTCCTGCAGGGCGCCCCGGTTCTCCTGCGCCCGGGGTGGCGTGCCCGAGAGCACGAGGACGGGCGTGCGCGACACGTGCGCGTTGGCGATGCCGGTGATCGCGTTGGTGAGGCCCGGCCCCGCGGTGACCAGGGCGACCCCGAAGCCGCCGACGACCTCGGCTTCGGCCTGCGCCATGTGGACGGCCGCCCGCTCGTCGCGCACGTCCACGATGCGGATGCCGGCTGCGTCGAGCGCCATCCAGATCGGCATGATGTGGCCGCCGCACAGCCCGTAGACCCGCGCGATGCCGTGGTTGCGCAGGAACGCGGCGATCACGGATGCGGCGCTGTTCTGGCTCACAATGGCTCCCCCCTCCATGTCCACAGCCTGATCTCGCGGCACTGCAATATAAGTTCACCCTTGACCGCGAACCGGCACGATCTTACCCAAAGCATACGGAGTACGGAATTCAATAGCGAGGGCCCCCGGGATGAGCCAGCCGATCCGCGTCCTGTTGGCCAAGGTCGGCCTCGATGGCCACGACCGGGGCGTGAAGGTGGTCGCCCGCACCCTGCGCGATGCCGGCATGGACGTGATCTACTCGGGGCTGCACCGCACCCCCGAGGAGGTCGTCACCGCGGCGATCCAGGAGGATGTCGACGTGCTCGGCGTCAGCCTGCTCTCGGGCGTCCAGCTCACGGTCTTCCCGAAGATCTTCAAGCTCCTGTCGGAGCAGCAGGCGGACGACCTGATCGTCATCGCGGGCGGGGTGATGCCGGACGAGGATGTCGCGGCCATCAAGGAGATGGGCGTGCGCGAGGTCCTGCTGCAGGACACCCCGCCGGATCTCATCGTCAGCACCCTGCGCCGGCTGGTGGCCGAGCGCGGCGAACGTTGAGGGGGCGGCCATGGAAGCCTGGACCTTCCCCACCGCCTACGACGACAGCTACTTTCCGGCGGACGACAGCCGCTACTGGTTCCCCCGGCGCGAGACCATGCCGGCGGGGGAGCGCGAGGCCGCGATCCTCGGCCGCCTGCGCGAGGTCTGCGCCTACGCGTACGCCAATGCGCCGTTCTACCGCCGCCGCTGGGACGAGGCCGGCTTCCATCCGGACCAGCTGAAGAGCCTGGAGGATTTCGAGGACCGGGTGCCGGTGGTCACCAAGGCGGAGCTGCGCGCCTCGCAGAACGCAGCCCCGCCCTTCGGCGACTATCTCTGCGTGCCGGACCGCGAGATCTTCCACATCCACGGGACGAGCGGCACCACTGGGCGGCCCACCGCCTTCGCGATCGGCCGCAACGACTGGAACGCCATCGCCAACGCCCATGCCCGGATCATGTGGGGCATGGGGATCCGGCCGGGCGACATGGTCTGCGTGGCCGCCATCCTCAGCCTGTACATGGGCAGCTGGGGGGCGCTGGCCGGGGCCGAGCGCCTGGGCGCACAATCCTTCCCGTTCGGCGCCGGCGCCCCCGGCATGACCGCCCGCTGCGCCCAGTGGCTCGCGAGCCTGAAACCCGCGGCCTTCTACGGCACGCCGACCTACGCCCTGCACCTCGCCGAGGTCGCCCGCGGCGAGGGGCTCGACCCGCGCGATTTCGGCCTGCGCATCATGTTCTTCTCGGGCGAGCCCGGCGCCTCGATCCCGGGCGTGCGCGACCGCATCGCCGAGGCCTTCGGCGCGAGGGTGTTCGATTGCGGCTCGATGGCGGAGATGTCGCCGTTCATGAACGTCTCGGGCACCGCCGAGACCGAGGGCATGCTCTGCTGGCAGGACGTGGTCTACACCGAGGTCTGCGACCCGGCCACGATGCGCCGCGTGCCCTACGGCAGCCGCGGCACCCCGGTCTACACGCATCTGGAGCGCACCTCCCAGCCGATGATCCGGCTGGCGTCGGGCGACCTCACCCTCTGGACCAACGATCCGACCCCGTGCGGCCGGACCTATCCGAGCCTGCCGCAGGGCATCTTCGGGCGGATCGACGACATGTTCACGATCCGCGGCGAGAACGTCTACCCGAGCGAGATCGACGCCGCGCTCAACGCCACCGCGGGCTACGGCGGCGAGCACCGGATCGTCATCAGTCGCCAGGCGGCGATGGACGAGCTGCTGCTGCGGGTCGAGGCGGATGACGGCGTGTTCGCCCGCGGCCCCGAGGCCGTCGAGGCGTTCCGCCGCGACACCTGCCACCGGCTGCAGAAGATGCTGGGCCTCCGGGCTCAAGCGGAGATCCTGGCCCCCAACACCCTGCCGCGCACCGACTTCAAAGCCCGCCGGGTGATCGACGACCGCGCGGTGTTCCGCGACATGCACGCCCAGATCGCCGACCCGGGCGTCGACAGGGGCGCAGCGTGACGCCCTCCCGCGATCTCGTGGCGCGCGTGGCGGCGGGCGCCGTGCCGGCGATCGGGCGGATGATCTCCCGGGCCGAGGCCGGCTCGCCGGAGGCGCGGCCCGCGCTCGCCGAGATCTACCGCCGGGCCGGACGCGCCCACGTGGTCGGCCTCACCGGCGTGCCCGGCAGCGGCAAGTCGACCCTGGTGGCGACGCTGACCGCCCATCTGCGCAAAGCCGGCCAGAAGGTCGGCGTCGTGGCGATCGACCCGTCGAGCCCGTACTCGGGCGGCGCCATCCTGGGCGACCGGATCCGCATGGCCGACCATGTCTGCGACGCGGGCGTCTACATCCGCAGCATGGCGACCCGCGGCGCCATGGGCGGCATGGCCCGCGCGGCGCTCGACGCCGTCGACATCCTGGATGTCGCGGGCTTCGACACGGTGATCATCGAGACCGTGGGGGTCGGCCAGGACGAGGTCGAGATCGCCCGGGCCTCGCACACCACGGTCGTGGTCTCGGCCCCGGGGCTCGGCGACGAGATCCAGGCGATCAAGGCCGGCATCCTGGAGATCGCCGACATCCATGTCGTGTCGAAATGTGACCGCAGCGACGCCAACCGCACGCTGACCGACCTGAAGCAGATGCTCACCCTGGGCACGCTCACGGCCGGCCGAACGGAATGGCGCGTCCCGGTGATCGGCCTGTCCGCCTACAAGGGCGAGGGCTTCGAGACCCTGATGACGGCGATCGGAAACCACCGCCGCGTCGCCTTCGAGACCGAGGCGGGCGCGCGGCGCCGGGCGGCGATCGCCCGCTTCCGCCTGGAGAAGACCGCCGAGACCCTGCTCATCGAACGCTTCACCCGCGGCGCGGCGCCCGTCGCCGGGCCCTTGGCCGAACGCCTCAGCACCCGGGACGGCGACCCCTACGGCCTCGCCACCGAACTCCTCGAACAGGCGCTCGCGCCGCACGCATCCGGAGCATCGACATGACCAGCCTGATCGACCGCACCACCGTCGAGGCTTTGCGCTCGGAGGAGGCCGAGTGGGAGCAGAAGGAGGTCGGCGCCTTCCTGAAGAAGCAGGCCGAGCGCAAGCCGGAATTCTTCACCCTCGGCGACATCCCGGTGAAGCGCGTCTACACGGCGGCCGACGCCGCCGAGACGCCGATCGAGGATATCGGCCTGCCGGGGCGCTACCCGTTCACCCGCGGCCCGTACCCGACCATGTACCGCTCGCGGAACTGGACGATGCGCCAGATCGCCGGCTTCGGCACCGGCGAGGACACCAACAAGCGCTTCAAGTACCTGATCGCCCAAGGCCAGACCGGCATCTCGACCGATTTCGATATGCCGACCCTGATGGGCTACGATTCCGACCATCCGATGAGCGAGGGCGAGGTCGGGCGCGAGGGCGTGGCGATCGACACGCTCGCCGACATGGAGGCCCTGTTCGACGGCATCGACCTGGAGAAGATCTCCGTGTCGATGACCATCAACCCCTCCGCCTGGATCCTGCTCGCCATGTATATCGTGCTGGCGGAGAAGCGCGGCTACGACCTCGACAAGCTCTCGGGCACGATCCAGGCCGACATCCTCAAGGAGTACATGGCGCAGAAGGAATACGTCTTCCCGGTGGAGCCGTCGGTGCGGATCGTGCGCGACTGCATCACCTACTGCGCCAAGACCATGAAGCGGTACAACCCGATCAACATCTCGGGCTACCACATCTCGGAGGCCGGCTCCTCGCCGCTCCACGAGGCGGCGTTCACGCTCGCGAACCTGATCGTCTACGTCGAGGAGGTGCTCAAGACCGGCATGCCGATCGACGCCTTCGCGCCGCGGCTGGCCTTCTTCTTTGTGTGCCAGGCGGACTTCTTCGAGGAGATCGCCAAGTTCCGGGCGCTGCGGCGCTGCTACGCCAAGATCATGAAGGAGCGGTTCGGGGCGCAGAACCCGGACTCGATGCGCCTGCGCTTCCACTGCCAGACCGCCGCGGCCTCGCTGACCAAGCCGCAATACATGGTCAACGTGGTGCGCACCTCCATGCAGGCGCTGGCGGCCGTGCTCGGCGGCTGCCAGTCGCTCCACACCAACGGATACGACGAGGCCTTCGCCATCCCCACCGAGGACGCGATGCGCATGGCCTTGCGCACCCAGCAGGTGATCGCCGAGGAGACCAACGTCACCCAGGTGATCGACCCGCTCGGCGGCTCCTACTACGTCGAGAGCCTGACCACCGAGTACGAGACCCGCATCTTCGAGATCCTCAAGGAGGTGGAGGAGCGCGGCGGCACGCTCAAGCTGATCCAGGAGGGCTGGTTCCAGCGCCACATCGCGGATTTCGCCTACGAGACCGCGATCCGGAAGCAGACCGGCGAGAAGCCGGTGATCGGCGTGAACCGCCTCGTGGACGACACCCCCGATCCGAAGATCGAGACCCACCCCTACGACCAGTCCACCGCCGACCGCCAATGCGCCCGCACCCGCCGGGTCCGCCAGGAGCGCGACCCGGTGAAGTTCGACCTGCTGCTGCAGCAGCTCGTGGCGGTCGCGAAGGACCCGAACCAGAACATCCTGCCGATCACGATCGAGCTGGTCCGCTCGGGCGCCACGATGGGCGACATCATCGAGACGCTGAAGGGCGTGTGGGGGACGTACCGGGAGACGCCGGTGTTTTAGAGCTGGGTACTGACGGACGCGCCGCTCTCCCTCCCCCCTCTGCGGGGAGGGTGGCCCCCGAAGGGGGTCGGGCCGGGACGAAGTCCCGCAAGAGGGGAGCGACGGTGCAGAAGAAGGCCGTGGCCTTCATGCCGCCTTCGCCCTTTCCGGATGCCGGGTTCCCCTCTCCCGCCCCCTGCTCGCGCAGGGGCCACCCTCCCCCGCAGAGGGGGGAGGGAGGGCGCGTGGTGGAATTCAACCTCTCAGCTAAAACGCGGCTCCGGCTCCTCCGCCGGCTCGAACGCGGCCCGGATGGCGTTCGGATCGACGGCGTCGAGCGTCGCGGGCTGCCAGGCGGGGCGGTTGTCCTTGTCGACGAGCACCGCGCGCACGCCCTCGTAGAAATCGTGCCCCCGCATGATGCGGGTCACCAGCCGGTACTCCGTCCGGATCGCCTCCGGCACGGTCATATCGGCCCCGCGCCGCATCTGCTCGCGGGCGAGGCAGAGGCTGGTCGGCGAGCGGAGGCGGATGGTGCGCGCCGTCTCGGCGGCGAAGTCCGAGCCTTCGACAGCATCGAGCCGCGCCAGGATGGCCGGGACGCTCTCGGCCGAGAAGCACGCCGCGATCAGAGCCGCTTCCCGGGTCACCGACCCCCCTTCCGGTCGGGGCGCGGCGTGGGCGGCCAGGGCCTGCTCGATCGGGCCGCCCGCCGCCAGGGCGTCGAGGATGGCCGGGAAATCGGCCGCGCGCGCCGCGTGGGTCGCGAGCCCGAGGGCGAGGGCGTCGCCCGCGCCGATCCGCGATCCGGTCAGCGCCAGATAGGTGCCGGCATGCCCCGGCAGGCGCGGCAGGAGCGCGGTGGTGCCGACATCCGGGATGAAGCCGATGCCGACCTCCGGCATCGCGAAGGCGTAGGCCTCGGACGCCACCCGGACCGGCCCGTGCACCGAGATGCCGACACCCCCGCCCATCACGATGCCATCGATCAGCGCGATGATCGGCTTCGGGTAACGGGCCATCAGGGCGACGAGCGCGTACTCGCCCCGCCAGATCGTGAACATCGCCGCGGTCTGCCCGGCCTTGGCGGCCTCGTAGATCCGCCGGACATCGCCGCCCGCGCAGAAGGCCCGCCCACCGCTGCCCTGGACCGCCACGCGGGTCACGCTCTCGTCCGACTCCCAGGCCTGGAGCCGGTCCTGCATCGCCCGGATCATGCCGAGCGTCAGGGCGTTCAGGGCCTTGGGCCGATTAAGCGTCACGAGGCCGAGGGAGCCGCGTGTCTCGAACAGCACCTCGTCGGTCGCAGGTTCGGTCATCGTCGGACGCGTCCTCCCGTTTTCGTTTGGATCGATGGGCTGATTGAATAGGTGTGCCGCCAAGTCGCCGCAACGATGGGCGGCACGGAACAATCGCGGCCGACCGTACCGGATCCGGCCCGTCCCGCGCTCAAGCTCCGCGACCGCATGGGCTACGGCATCGATCACCCGATCGGCGGAGGACGAACCCGATGCTCTACATGGTCCACATGCAGGTCGACATCCCGGCGAGCCTGCCGAAGGCCGAGGCGGATCGCCTGAAGGCCGAGGAAAAAGCCTTCTCCCAGAAACTCCAGCAGGACGGAAGGTGGCGGCACCTGTGGCGCGTCGCCGGGCAATACGCGAACGTCAGCGTGTTCGACGTCGCCGGGAACGACGAGCTCCACGATCTCCTGACGGCGCTGCCCCTCTACCCGTACATGGCGATCCAAGTGACGCCGCTGGCGCAGCACCCGTCCGCCATCGCGGCCAACTGAGCGCGGGGAATCATGCCCTACATCATCGAGACCTTCGACAGGCCCGGCAGCCTCGACATTCGCAAGGCGAACCGTGCTGAGCATCTCGCCTATCTCGACCGAATCAAGGATCGCCTCCTGGCCTGCGGCGCCAAGCTGAACGACGACGGGACCGATGCGGGCGGCGGCCTCTACGTCGTCGATGTCGAGAGCCGCGCCGAGGCCGAGGCGCTCATCGCGGCGGATCCGTTCTTTCAGGTGGATCTGTTCGAGCGCGTCGAGATCCGGCGCTGGCGCAAGGCCTATCTCGCCGGCAAAAGCTATCTTTGAAGACAGGGAGGAGCCGGATGGCGTTCGCGGAACTCGACGGGGTCCGATTGCACTACAGGGCGGAGGGCGACCCGGCGCACCCCGCACTCGTGCTGTCGAACTCGCTCGGCGCGTCGCTCGACATGTGGGCGCCGCAGGTGGAGACCCTGGCGGCCCGCTTCCACCTGATCCGCTACGACACCCGCGGTCACGGGCAGTCGACGGTCACGCCGGGGCCCTACACGATCGCGCAGCTCGGCCGGGACGTGATCGGCCTCCTGGACCATCTCGGCCTCGATCGCGCGCATTTCTCCGGCGTGTCGATGGGCGGCCTGACGGGGCAGTGGATCGCCCTCAACCATCCGGAGCGGCTGCACCGCCTCGCCCTGTGCAACACGGCCGCCTATATCGGCCCGCCGGAGAACTGGACCAACCGGGTCGCGGCGGTCCGCGCCGACGGCGTCGGCAGCATCGCCGACGCGGTGGCCTCGCGCTGGCTGACGGCGGATTACGCGGCCGCCAAGCCCGAGCTGGCCGCCAGCCTGCGCCGGATGCTGGCCGCCACGGCCTCGGAGGGCTACGCGGCGGCGTGCCTGGCGGTGCGCGATGCCGATTTCCGCGCCGACCTCCCGCGGATCGCCGTGCCGACCCTGGTGATCGCCGGGACGCACGACGCCGCGACACCGGCCGCGGAGGGCCGCTTCCTGGCCGATCACATCCCCGGTGCGCAGTACCGCGCGCTGAGCGGCGCGCACCTGACCAATCTGGAGGATGTCGCGCGCTTCAACGAGGCGCTGCTGGCGTTCTTCGGCGAAGCAGACGCGGCGTAGTATGACAGCCGGGTTTCCGCGTTCGGTGCCGGTCGAGGCGAGCCCGAAGGGCGCGGGTGAGCGGGCGGCTCCGGAGGAGGCTCATCCTGAATCGCACCCTTGGAGGCACTGGACTCGGGGCTGGGGCGGCCCTCGATCCCCCCGCGATGCGCTGCGCCCCACCCTGCTGCAGGCGTTCTTCTCGGTGCGTTCCGAGCGCATGCTGATGGAGCAGATCGACTTGGTACCTTCGGCTATGCTGCAATCATGATTCGACGCGCCGCAGCCCGTCCATTCCGCAGGCTCGCAATCGGTCTCGCGCTCGGGGCCTGCGGCCTGTCGGCGGGGCCTGCCGCCGCCCAGGCCCTCCTCTGGCCGTCGATCGGCTTCGCCCCCCTGCCGTCCTTTGCCTGGCCCGGGTCCGTCGAGGACGCGGCCGGCCGCTGGACCGGCTCCTATGCCCGCCTGTCGACCGGCTATGCGGTGACGAGCAGCCGGCATGTCGGCAGCTATTCCGGCCCCACCCTCGGCTTCGAGGCCGGGCGGATGTGGCAGGAGGGCCCGATCCTCTACGGCATCAGCGGTGGCTTCGACGACCTCGCCGGGCGCGACGGTGCCCTGACGCCGGGCTACGGGCGGCGCGCCTACAGCCGCGACTTCGCCGGCACCCTGGCGGTGAAGGTCGGGACGCTGCTGGCGCCGGACGTGTTGGTCTATGCCAAGACCGGCGCCGTGGCCGTGCACGACACCCTGCGCGTCGGGCCGACGCCCGGGACGCTGCCGTTCAGCCGGCAGGACATCGCGGTGCGGCCGGCGGCGGGCGTCGGGGTCGAATGGGCCGTCACCGATCGGCTATCGCTGGCGGTCGAGGCGGGCGTGGTCGGCGGCGGGGTCCGCTGAGGGGGCCCTCGGCCGCGCCGGGATCCCGGATCGCAGGCCGTCGCCAGGAATGCGAGATCGTGCCAACCGTAGGCGGCCTCCACGAGGCGGCCTTCGGGCCGCACCTCCTCATTCTCGCCGGTCACGACCCCGCCGAGACCTTCGTGAAAGTGCCGGGCGGTCGCAGTGTCGCGCAGCACCCAGAGCCCGGCACCGCGATGGCCGACCGCGCGGAGATGCGCCGCGATAGCTCCCATCAGGCCCCGCCCGATGCCCCGTCGCCGACCCGCGCGCAGGACGTAGAGCGCACTGATCTCACCGGCAAAGCCGGACGCCGCCAGGTCGGCCGAGCGCCGCGCGTGGCCGGCACCGAAGCCGACGAGCGCGCCGCGCGCCTCGGCGATCGGGACCGCCACACCGGGGGCGGCCGCCGGATCGCCCAGGATGCAAGCCCAGCGGGCGCGGCGCTTGTCGAGCGTGCCGGCCGCGATCACCGCGTCGGGCAGGAGGCCCGTAGAGGTCTCCGACCCGGCCGCGACATGGACCGCCGCGATGGCCGGTGCGTCGTCCGGCTTCGCCGGCCTGATGAGCGCGGCTTCGGTCCCCGGGCCGGTCATGCGTCGTGCCCTGTCATGCGTCGTGCCCGGGCCTGCACGGATCGGGCGTGGACACGGGCGATCCCACGCCCCGTCCGAGCGCCGCCAGCGGCGCGAGGTTGCGCCACCCGTAGGCGATCTCGGTGAACCGGCCGTGCCCGCGGACCGCCTCCGGCCCGTCGAGCAGGGTGCCGCCGAGCCCGTCGATGAAGCGCCGGCCGGGCGCGTTCGTGCGCAGCACCCAGGCGCCGACGGCCCGATACCCGGCCTGCTGCAGGCCGTTTGCCATCGCGGCGACCAGGGCCCGGCCGCCGCCGCGCCCCTGGGCGGCCCGCACCAGGTAGGGCCCCCGGAACTCGCCGTCGAAGCCCGCCGCCGCCAGGGCGCCCGCGCGCTGGGCGTTGCCGAGGCTGAACCCGACCGGCGTCCCGCCGAGTTCGGCCAGGTAGGCCGCCTCGTCGGCGCCCGGCTGCGGGCTGCTGAGAACCTGCGCCCACCACGCCTGCCGCACCTCGACCGTGAGGGCGTCGATCATCGCGGAGGGAAGAAGACCGCCATAGGCCTCGTGCCACGCGGTCACGTGGACGGCGGCGATGGCGGCCGCGTCCTCCGGTCCCGCGCGCCGGACGACGAGGGCGCTCCGCCTCGGGATCCGGGTTGGCGCCTTGGGCATGGGGTCCGGTCCCCGGGCCTTGCCGAGCGCGCTATTTCGGCACGAACGCCCAATAGTCGAGGTCGAGGATCACCGCGGGGTCGTAGCCCTCCCCGGCGCGGTCCGGGAAGGCGCCGCAGGGCTGGTTCTTGGTGGCGACCGTGCGCAGGCGCAGGAGCCCGACATCGGCGCGGCCGACATCCGCCGTCGCCAGAACCTCGCTCCAGGCGTAGACCGTGTCCCCGGCAAACAGCGGCGCCACGTGCCGGCCAGCGTTGATGCCGGCGAGCGCGAAGGCGTTGGCCAGCCCGTTGAAGCTGAGCGCCCGGGCGAGCGAGATCACGTGCCCGCCGTAGATCAGGCGGCGGCCGAAGCGGGTGTCCTTGGCGGCCAGCCCGTCGAAATGCACCTTGGCGGTGTTCTGGAACAGGCGCGTGGCGATCTGGTGCTCGGCCTCCTCGACGGTCATGCCGTCGACGTGGTCGATCCGCTCGCCCACCGCGTAATCCGCGAAGCGGTGCGGGCTGCCGGCGAGGTCCGTGTCGTAGGCGGCGGCCGAGAGCGGCGGCAGGGCGCCCGCGAGATCCTGCGAATCGACCACCTTGGCGAGGGTGGGCACGTGCTCCTCGGCGATCGCGGCCCCGGGGTCGCGCTTGCGCACCAGCACCCAGCGGCAATAGCTCAACACGGTCTCGCCGCGCTCGTCGGACCCGACCGAGCGGACATAGACCACGCCGGTCTGGCGATTCGAACTCTCCTTGAGGCCGATCACCTCCGACACGGTCGACAGGGTCTCGCCCGGATAGACCGGCCGCCGGAACCCGCCCTCCGCGTAGCCGAGATTGGCCAGCGCGTTGAGGGAGACGTCCGGCACGGTCTTGCCGAACACCATGTGGAAGGTCAGCAGATCGTCGAGCGGGCTCTTCGGGTAGCCGAAGGCGCGCGCGAAGGCGTCCGAGGATTGCACGGCGAAGCGCGGGCCGTAGAGGCCGGTGTAGAGGGCCACGTCCCCCACCGTCACGGTGCGCGGGGTGGCGTGGCGGATGGTCTCGCCGAGGCGGAAATCCTCGAAGAAGCGGCCGGGATTGGTCTTCACGGGTGGGCGATCCTACTGCGTGTAAACGTAGGTTGCGGGCACGGCATATTCGTGCAGCAGGCGGCTGATGAACAGCAGCAGCAGGATCAGGATGATCGGCGAGATGTCGACGCCGCCGAGATTGGGCAGCAGGTTGCGGATCGGCCGCAGCACCGGTTCGGTGACGCGATAGAGCACCTCGCCGATCTGAGCGACGATCGGGTTGCGCACGTTGACCACGTTGAACGCCACGAGCCAACTCAGGACCGCACTGGCGATGAGGACGTAGATGAAGAGCTGGACGACCGTGTCGAAGAGCCAGATCAGGGCGTTCATGCGGGTCCGCGCGCTATCCTTGGGGCGCCCGCACCCCAGCGCCGAAACGGCGCGCGGCGGGCGGCGTTGAAACAGGGAATTGACAGGCTGAGCCGCCCGCGCCTACAAGGCCGGCGCCTCGACGGGGCTGTAGCTCAGATGGGAGAGCGCCGCAATCGCACTGCGGAGGTCAGGGGTTCGAATCCCCTCAGCTCCACCAGGCTTTCCTGGTGAAAAGTCAGCGTCTTGGACTGCATGGCGATTGTGCTGTCGCGGCCGGGGCTTAGTGGCAGCTCGCAGGGTCTCCGTCACCGTTCGCTAGCGACCGTCTGGTCGACCTCAGGCTTGCTGACGGCCAAGTTCTCGACGCCGGGTCTTGCGTTTTCCCGAGCTCCCTGATCGCAGCGTATCCGGAGACTGGTTGGCACTGCGATGTGAGACGCGAGTTCGCAGAGAAAGCGCGCTGTCGAGGAGCCGTTCCGCGTGCCGCTAGGATCAGGAACCGACGCACCGACCGGCGCGGCGTCTGGTGGCGGGCCATCGGATGACCGCGACGAGCAACAGCCGGATGTGACGAGGACAGTACCCCGTGGCGGTCAGGCCGCGCTGCTCTTCGCCACGATGTTCCCGCAGGCCGCCCTGTCGATGCTCAGCCTCGCGCCGCCGGTCATGGCGGGGCCGATCGCGCACAGCTACGGCCTGCCCGCCGAGGTCGCCGGCGCCTACTCGGGGCTGGTCTACGCTTTCGTCCTCCTGGGCAACCTGCTCGCCGCGCCGCTGATCCGGCGCTGCGGACCGCTGCGGCTGAGCTTCGCCTGCGTCCTCGGCGGCGCTCTCGGCCTCGCGATCTTCGCGCATGCCGGCATCGCCGGCCTGCTGCTAGGCGCCGTCCTGATCGGCCTGTGCTACGGGCCGCTCACGCCCGCCAGCTCCCAAGCGATCGCCCATCAGGCGGGGTCGCCCGCCTTCGTCTTCATCGTCTCGGTCCGGCAGACCAGCGTCCCGCTCGGCGGCGTGCTCGCCGGGCTGCTGGTCCCGCCCCTGCTGGCACGGCTCGGCTGGACCGCGACCTGCGCGACGCTGGCCGTCGGCAGCGCTCTGGCCGCCCTCGCCTTCGCGGCGGCCTCGCCCCTGGTCAGGGCCGAGCGCGCCGTCGGTGCGCGCGGCCGGACCTCACGCCTGCTCGATCCGCTGGCCATGATCTTCCGCAACCCCGCGCTGCTGCGGCTCGCCGGCGCGTCTGCGATCTTCGGGGCGATCCAGCTCGTCCTGAGCGCCTTCTTGGTGATCTACCTCGTGCGCGTCGTCGGGCACGACCTGATCACCGCCGGGGCCCTGCTCTCGGCAAGCCAGGTGGCGGGCATTTTGGGGCGGCCGGCCTGGGGCCTCATAGCCGACCGCACGCGGGCCTCGCGCACGGTGCTGGTCGGACTGAGCCTCGGCATGGCACTGAGCTGCCTCCTGACCGCTGCCTTGACGCTCCTCGGCCCATCCTGGCTGTCGCTGCCCGTGGCGCTGGTGTTCGGCGCGACGGCGACCGGCTGGAACGGCGTGTTCCTGGCGGAGATCATGAGCGCGGTCGCGCCGGCGGAGGTGGGTGCGGCGACGAGCGGCGGCCTTCTGTTCACCTACGGCGGCATCGTGATCGGGCCCAGTCTGTTCGGGGCTCTGGCGCACGCGGCCGGGTTCGGCACCGCTTTCCTGACGCTGGCGCTCGGCGCGCTGATTGCGGCATGGCTCGTGGGCAGGTCGCCGCGTCCGCGGCCGGGCACGCGCTGACCAGGCGCTGACGGCCGGTCGCCTGCCGAACGGGTGCAGCCGCCGCTTGCGATGACAGCATGCCAGTCAGTTTGACGACGCCCATCGCGGTGCAGGCGGACCAGCCGTTTAGGCCACCCCGGACGCTCTGCGCTAAGAGCGGAAGTCGGCGGTCCGCCCGGAAGCGGACGTTCGGTTTTAGGTGAGCGACCGTCCGGTGTCGACCCTTCTCTGACTTTCGGAACGTCTGCGTGCCGGCAGTCTGAGGGGCCGCGAATGACTGAATCTGGCCGTAAGCGGAACGGCCGCTTCGGAGAAGGTCCGCGGGAAAAGCGGACGGCCTGCTACCGACCCAGCCCAGCCGCGGGGAGCGCTGTCGGCGTTCCCTCGAAGCAGACGTTCGTCAACCGTCCGGCAACTTCAGCTCGGGGTTGGGGAGCGGACGTACCGCCTACGACCCAACTCAGCCGCCTAAGCTGCCGTCAGCGTTTCTCCAAAGCAGCCGTTCGCCAGCCCTCGGGCAACTTCGGCTCGGGGTGGATTTGACGCGGTCCGGTTTCGAGCGGCGGATCAATGATAACGGACGTTAACACTCAGCCCAGCCTCAAATGGACGAAGCTGGAGCATGCGCCGCCTTCAACTACAAAAAACCACCCTCGAAAACCGTTAATCTACAGCGGCCTCTTCCTCGGTGAGGTCGTTACAAGGCTCCGAAAATTGCCATTAAATGCATGTTCATTCCACATCAATTGAAGGTCGTCATAGGAGATTGAGTTACGCCCCGGAGCACTTGCATTTGGGTCAACGACATTGATCGCCTGCGTTCTCTCATCAAAGCCGGTAATCACGATAGTATGTCCTTCCGGCATGCTCAAATCGATCATGACAGGGTGCCCACGAATGAGCTCGTCCTTCACGATAGCTAAACCCCTACGAAATCCGAAATCGTTGTCTTCAAAAATTTGCTCGTGCCATTCATACCCTAGGGCGCGCGCGGCTCTTATGATGTCTCTGTAATAGGTAATCGAAAAGTCGTCGAATGGCTTTGAGGAGGAGTATTCGATGCCGCGAGACATCGTCTTTAATTTTCTGGGGGAGTGACGGTCGCCATAGAAGGCCATGATCATTGAGGCTGATGTAGGCACGCACAACAAATCTTCTTGACGTAGATATTTCACGTCAAGGTCGTTAGTCGTCGAGATTGAAGGCAATTGACCAAGCACATTCGGACTTGCAACCGCCGTCGGCGGTCGATGCCATGCATAGCTCAATGCTATGACGCATGCGATCCCTAAGACAAAACTTTGAATTAAGCCCAACATGCCAGTCAAGAAACATATGGAAGGGGAGCGGTGATGACTAAGCTCCGAAAATTTCGCTTGAATGCATGCTCGTTCCAGATTGATTGAAGATGAGCATAGTTAATAGTGTATCGACCGGGCGCGGCGATGTTGGGGTCGACCACAAAAATGCACTGGAGCGTTTCGTCGAAACCGGAGACGACAACTGTGTGTCCCTCTGGTGCGCTGACATCAATCATGAGGGGGCGGCCATGTTCGAGTTCCCGCTTGATGGTTTCCAAGCCTTTTTGAAAGCCAAACCCATCGTCGGGGAAAGCTTTCTCGTGCCAAACGTAGCCGAGTTCAGCAACAGCTTTCACAATATCGCGGTAGAACGTAATTGAAAAATCATCGAACGGCTCTGATTCCACATAAGCTGTGCCGCGAGACATCTTTTTTAACTTTCGCGGTGATTGCTCATCTCCATAGTATCTCATGATTATTGCCGCAGACGTGGGCACGCCAAGCAATTTTTCTTGCCGAATAAACCCGATATTTAGATCAATTTTTGTTAGATGCCCTTTTGTTGTTTTTCCTGTGTCTGCTGTCTGTGCTGAAGATGATTTTGATTGAACCACGAAAATGGATACAAGGAGGGCGGCCAGAATCTGGCGAACCTTCGCTAGAAGCCGGGTATTAACGAAATGCACAATCATAACATCTTGTCTTGAAAGTAAGCGATCTCTGTCCGAAGATCGCATAGATATGAGATTGGCGGTCATTACCCTATGTGACGTTAAATTTTCATACTCCAGCGGCTGCCATTTTTAACAGCTCATAGTAGGACCCAGAGCTTGTCGTATAGCGGTCTACCCTGACACGACATCCTGCACGCGCTGTGTAGGTCTGCGTCAGGGATGCCGATGCGCCTGGAGGTTCCGTCCGCAACGGGTCGATAGGAGGCCGTCCGCTTTTCCGGCAGCGCCCCTCCGACTCGGTCATTCCGCTATCGACCAGACTAGACACCTCGGATCGTGAACACGCGCAGCACGGGACATTCGGCTGTGCGCCAATCCGTACCGTCGATAACGCCGACGATCTGCTGGATGGCATCGACGAGCGCAGCGCCGAGAAGCTGGAGTTGATTAGGAAACACTCGGTTTCGGTCCCGAGCCCAGACGGGGAAGCCTCGGCTCGGGTCGATCGGCCGGCTGCAGTGGCGGGGGCTCAGAACGGGTAGTACCGCAGCGAAGTCAGCCCGGTGACCAAGTGGTTGGAGGGCTGGATGCCCTGCGCCCCCCGGAACGCGTCGCGCTCGGTGTAGGAGACCTGCGCGCCCGCCACGAGGCGGCCGTAGCCGCCCTTGTAGAGATCGTGCCAGAATCCGCCGGTGATCTGGCGGATGTCTCGGGTCTCCGCCTGGCAGGTCCCGCTCGCCGCCCCCTCGACGTCGCAGCCGGTCACCACCAGGGTGGGCGAGCCGTACCCGGTGGCGTTGCGGGCCCCCGCCCGTGCGGCGTGCTCCCAGCCGGCGTAAACGTAGACGTCGGTCCCGGGCTGGACGTGGGCAACCGCGCCGGCCAGCAATTGGAAGGCCGGGATCGTCGCGACCGAGCCATCGGCTTTCAGGGCGAAGTCCGGTAGCTGCGCCGAGCCGTAGCGGCCGATGCCCTGGCCGACGAGGCCGCTGACCTGGAGATCGAGACGCTTGTCGATCACCGGCAGAGTCGCGGCGCCGCCGATGCCGTAGCCCACGGCGGTGTCGCTCCGTCCGGGCAGGCGGGTCGCGGTGGTCAGGTTGGTGGCGCTCAGCCGGTCGTCGAAGAACCGCACTAGTCCCTTGACCTCGTAATGGCCGAAGCCGGGCTCGATGGCGACCTTGCCGATGACGTCGGGGACGCTGTTATTGGAGTAGGTGGTCGAATTGTTTAGCAGGCCGGCCGCATCGCCGGTGTTGTTGACGTTGACGAGGCCGGGCGCCGCGAACGGGCTCGGCGGCAGCACGCTCTGGGGCGATTCAACCGACAGGCCGACCCACAGGCCCGGTGCGACGTCCTTGACGACGCGCACCTGCGGGTTGCGGGTCCAGTTGAAGCCGACGACGTACTGCGCGTCGATGGTCAGCGGGATCTGCTCCTTGAGCGGTATGATCCCCGTCGCGTCGGTCGTGATCAGGCTCCAGGCCTGGCCCGCCAGGACGTGCCAACCCGAGTCGAGCGCGTCGATGGTGGTGAAGACCTGCCGGACACGCGGCGTGTAGCTGTTGCTCTCACGCGAGTTCGAGGTTGTGCCGGCCGCCAGGAAATCGATCTCGTAGTAGGCCGAGATCTGGAGCGTCGGATCGACCTTTGCGGTGAACAGGCCGCTCAGGCGGCTCTGCCGGGCGGAGAAGCGGAACTCGCTCTCGCGCGACTGCGGGCTATTGCGGAACGGGATGCCGTTGAAATCGGTCGCGACATCCGAGACGACGTTCGGGCTGCGGAAGATGCCGGCGAGTTCGACGAAACCGCCTGGGGTGAAGCAAATCGCCGAACCCAGCGCGTAGCTGCCGGCGTTGCAGATGAGGTCGTTGGCGAGGATCACCGGCGTGTGCTCGCTCGCCGATGGCCGGGCGCCCCCGGGGCCGCCAGCCTGGGCAACGCTCTGTTGGCGCTGGGTCCGGGCAGCGAGGCGCGACTGCTCCTGCGACAGCATTCGCCGCTCGCGGGTCTCCCCGGCCAGCGCGGTGCGCTGGGCGCCGGCCTGCCGGCGCAGGATGGCGAGCTCCTGCTGCATCGCCAGCATCTGGCGCTGCATGGCGTCCATGCGGGCGGTCATTTCGGACACGGTCTGAGCGGAGGCCGGATGGGGAACGGCCACCCCAGCGAGGAGCGCTAGACAAAGGATCCGTGGCGTGGGCCGATGAATCGGGGGCATGGCGAACGGTCTCCGATGCGAGGCACGGGACCCGTCGCTTTAATGGGCCACGCCCCGGTCAGATGCGCGTCCGTTCATGACGCTGCGTCAACTCAGATTGCCGTCATCCGCAGGAATGGTCGAAAATCGTCGCAAAATACCATTTTGGTGCAGCTCGTGGTAATTCTGGAACGCTTGCCTGAGACAGAGGGGCGGTACTTAGCGCGGCCGGGTCGGCAATCTCATACCGATCCAAAGAAATGGCGTGCTCCAGCAGTAGCACGCCCTGAGTTCGTCCTCGTCTCGGACTGCGCGTTGTCCAGGTCTTATGTAAGACTTAGCGCTGCGACAGGGGCTTCCGCGGGCGGCCTCAACGCCATTAGGATGAGAAGCCATCGGTGTGGCCGTGTCATCCAACTGTCATCCATGTTACGTCGCCCTTCGCCTCGAGCATGGATCATTGCGTCGGCGCTGCGAAGCATCGCGACACCGGGAATGAAACCGAAGGCTCTTCGGGCGGCCGTCCGGGAGAGATACCCTGATGCAAGCAAGAAAGAGCTTGCTCGCGCGGCATTCTACGCCCTGACGGAAGCCTCATCGGCAGACCAAGAGACTCATTCGGAGCTTCATAACTTCGCCCTCGCTGAGCGCATGGCTGACGACAAGGCGGTTGAGGTGCACAGGGCTGGCAAGCTCAAGAAGAAGCGCCCCCGCGATGCCGATGGAAAGTCGCCAATGCAGTAGGGCATCGGCTCCACCCGCCAAGCCCGCCTGCGACCGTTCTGTTGAGACGGGCAGGCGGGCGTGGGGGTCGGGATTGGAAGTCCGACGTACCGGCATAGCCCAAAGCGTACGACACGCTGACGACCCACAGAATCATGCGCTGTTCACGGCTGCGCAGCGTGGGCTTTTAGCGAGCAGACCTTTCCGCTGCTTTGGTCGGAAATCGAATGGCTGTTCGGGGTGGTTTGGGGATGGTCAGCTTCGGCCACAGAACGTGGCAGACGCTGGCGCTGGGCTACTCTCGTTGAGCCTGAGCTGCGATGCCTCGTCAGACGACGACAGCCTCAGAGTGCCGGAGTTGGGTTTGCGTCGCGACCTCGATGAAATAGCCACCCTTGGCCTTGAAGTAGAATGTCCAGGCCCCGTGGTAGTCACGCGGCTCCGGCACGTCCCAGCCATCAGCCTTCAGGCGCGTGTTGAGCGCGTCGACCTGCTCCCGGCTGTCTTGGATGAAGCCGATATGGTGGACGTCACTATCCTCGGGGTAAGCAAAATTGCCCCGCTTCTTCGCGAAGTCATTTACGACCAGCAACATGCCGTCATCGTCGTGCATGACGGCAAGCGCTTTCCCGCGTGCGACCGACGTGCGCAGTCCAAAATAGGTCTCGAACATCGCCACGTCAGCTGGAACGTCGATGCTCGTTAAATTGATGTGGTTGAGCTTCATCGGACGCACCTTTCCTGTTCATCGGAAAGGACGCGCTGGTAGTCGACCGCTGATGGCGGCCGCCATGTACGAGCGCTGAGCCACCCGGACTACCGACCGGGCTGTGACTTCTACACGTCCAAGGCCGGGGTAAACAGCGCGCGGTTGCCTGTCAACGATCACGCCCGTCCAGAGGCTCGAATGAACATGCGGCACGCTCTGGAGGTGCAGGCGCGGCGGCCGATGCAGCTTGCTCTGGTCGCAAGTGGGCCGGCGGCTTTGGGTGGAAACGCGAGCTTCTGCTTTTGAGCCGCAAAGGCCAGAAAGCCGACGGCCTTAGCCGTATCGCCAACCCTTCTGACGAGCACGACCACCAAGCATCTATCCGGCGAGAACCATCGCCTTCGTCACACTCAGTAGACCTTTAGGACGCTCGCCGCACGTTCCAGAACACAGACAGGTTCTTGACCACGTCCTGGAGATCGTCCCGATAGGCAGTTCGGCTGAGATACTGCCCAAGGGGCAGGTAGGGCACCTCCTGCATCGCCAGCGCTTGGATGTCGTGTGCGATCTTCCTGCGGCCGTCTTCGTCCGGCGCCTCGATCCATGCCCTGCGCATCGCCTCGATTTGCGGAAGATTTGGCCAGCCGAAGAAGCCCGTCTGCATGCCGCCGCAGCGCAGCACCTGCTCCACCGCCGGGTTCAGCATGTCGAAGCCGGACCAGTCAGTGCAGAAGATGTTCCAGCCTCCCTGGTCCGGAGGCGCCTTGTTGGCCCGGCGGGTGACCATGCTCCCCCAGTCCGAAACGGCGTGCTGCACGTTCATGCCGATGCGCTGGAGCAGGTCGCTCATCACATCGCCCATCGCGGCCAGCCGCGGCAGGTCGCCTGCTGCCAAAAGGACGACGCGCTCGCCATTGTAACCGGCTGCGATCAGATCCCTCTTCGAGCGTTCCAGGTCGCGCGGAACTGTCAGCGCATCGAGACCCACATCGGAGGCCATCGCAGTGTCGGGGGCGAACAGACCGACGCCGGTACGGATCAGGTTCGGATCCGTGCCGTTGATCGCGGTCATGAAGTCCTCTTGTGAGAGTGCCTCCAGCAGCACGCGGCGGACCGCAGGTTTGTCGAAGGGCGGGTGCAGATGATTCATCACCCCGGTGCCCATCGTCCCCAGCCTGCCTGATAGCGGCGTGACGATCCCGCGGTCGGCTCCCAGTGTTGGAAGCAGGTCGTTGATCGGGTTCTCCCACCAGTCGACCTCGCGGTTCTTGAGCGCGGCTGCGGCCGTACTGGGGTCGGGCATGGTCGTCCACTCGACTCGGTCAAAATGCACCCGCTTCGGCCCGGCCACTCCGGAGACCTCCCCGTCTGCACGTGGCACGTAGTCCGGGTTGCGGTCGTAGACGACGCGGGCGCCGATGATGCGCTCGCGGGCGTTGAACCGGAACGGACCCGAACCGCCGACCTCGGGAAGCTGCTGTTTGGGGTCGAGGACAGCCAGCCGCTCGGGCAGGATCAGCAGCGCCGGGGGCCCGAGCTTCGACAGGGTCGCCAGCATCAGGCCGTAGGGCCGATTAAGGCGGATGATGAAGCTGCGATCGTCGGGGGCTTCCATCGCATCGGTACGCGCCAAAAGCAATTGGCCAAGGTTGTCGCGAGGGGCCCACCGCCGGATCGAGGCGACGCAGTCGCGCCCGCGCACCGGCTCGCCGTCGTGGAACCTGAGCCCATCCCGCAGGCGGAAAGTCCAGCGCTTCCCGTCGTCCTGCACCGTGTGGCCCTCGACCATCTGCGGCTGAGGCCGGAGATCGCCGTCGATCGCGAAAAGCTGGTCGAACACCAGCAGTGCGTGGTTGCGCGTGACGTAGGCGCTCGTCGTGAGCGGGTCGAGGATGGTGACATCTGCCTGCGGCACGATGCGCAGGGTCCGCTGGCGATCACTCTGCGCGAGCGCGGGTCGGGCGGGGAGGAACGAGGCGGCGCCTGCCGCGGCGGCGGTCCCGAGAAAGCTTCGACGCAGCATAGCCTGAGGCCTCGACAGATGCGTTGGAAGCGACCTGACCTCCCAGCCGGGCAGGCGGTACTTCCCGTTCCGCACCCTACCATGCTGAATGGCTTTGGGCTCATCCCGTCATCTTACGCCGGGTTTGAACATCGGGCGCTTCGTCTGCTTTGCGGATGCCCGAGCGACGCTCAGGACGTCCGGAAGGGGTCGTGAGCGGGCACGGAGGCGATGTCCGCTTCTATCATTACTGTCCGAAAGCAGACCGGCGGAAAACCACCCATCTGAGATGCCACAAGGCGGTTTGCGGCAGCTGATGCTGGCCGTAAGCGGAACGGCAGCTTTTGAGAGGGACGGTCGGAAAAGCGGACTGGCTCCTACCACCCCGAACGCAGTCAATTACGCGTGGCCGTGTGGATCCCGAAAGCAGAGGGGGTGGATGGCTCCCGCTCCGACCGACGGCATCTGTGTGCGAGCCGCTTGCTGCACGTTGTGCGCAATCTCGTGAGTCGCCGCATTCTGCTCCTCTATCGCAGCCGCACCAACGTGACAGAGAGGCGAGAGCAACCCGCCTATTTCAACCGTTTCGAACGGCATGGGAACGTGACCGCCATGCCACGAGCGTCGTGTTTTGAGCTTCCATTGGCACATGTGCTTGTCGCCGCCGTGGCGAACTGCTCTCTGACACCGTGATCAAAACGCGCCGCGCCGCAGCCTTCTTGGCCGTCTCCCTCGCTCTCGCGGCGCCTGCCAGCGCCGGGGACGACACGTTCGAAGGCATGGCCGGCCCCTACGGAGAGCGCTTGCGCTACGATGAGAAGGGGCTGACCCTCACGTTCCGTGACCCGGATGTGAAGCTGAATATCGGCGGTCGTCTACACATTGATGCTGGCGCGGCTGGTCTCAGTCAACCGGGTCTACCTGAGGCCTTCCCGGACAATGTCGCGGTGCGCCGTTCCTGGATCGAACCGACACTCACTATCGGCCGCGACTGGGTGATCGCCTTCCAGTACGATTTCAGCGATCCCGTCCTGCCGATCAACGACGCCTTCGTGGCCTGGAAGGGGTTGCCAGACACGATCTTCACGCTTGGCAACATGAAGGTGCCGTTCAGCCTCGAATGGCTGCAAAGCAACAACGACACCCTGTTCGCCGAGCGTTCGCTGGCCAACGCATTCGTGCCGGACCGCCGGTTCGGCTTCGCAATGGGCCATCACGGGCAGGCTTGGACTGCGGTGGCAGGGGTGTTCGGCAATGCCGCCAGCAACGGCATCTCCGGCGACGGAGTGGCGGTGGCCGCACGGGCCACCGTGGCGCCCATCATGAACGAGGACGAGACCCTCCATTTCGGGCTCGCTGGGATCTATCGCCGTCGCTCCCGCGGCGACGACAATTTCAGCTTCTCCACCCAGGCCGAAGCCTCTTTATTTGCGCGCTCCTTCGTCGACACCGGCGACTTGCCCGACGTTGCACGCGCTACTCGCATCGGCGCGGAATTTGCCTACCGCAACGGCCCATTGCTGCTCCAAGCCGAGTACATCCACGCAGACATTGAGCGGTTCGAGGGGCTTGCTGGCCCATTGCCGGTCCTCGGTTTCCAAGGCGGCTATGTCGAGGCGGGCTTAGTGCTGAACGGAGAAGGCCGAAGCTACGCTATGACACCTCAAGGCGGCACGACTTACGCGACATTCAAGGGCGTGACCGTGCCGGAGGGGCAGCGGGTATCCCGGGGCGGGATCGGTGTGTTCGAAGCCGCCGCCCGCTACAGCAGCATCGACCTTAACGCTCGGGGCTTCCGTGCCGGTTCGGAGCGAGATGTGACCCTTGGCCTGAGCTGGTACCCCGAGCCGAACCTGCGCCTGATCGCGAACTATATCCACGGGCGCGTGCAGCCGAGCGAGTCCCAATCTGACGCCCTCAGCCGCACGTCATTCTCGGTCGACACGATCATCACGCGCCTCCAGATCTACTGGTGAGCGCCGTTCAGGCAGAAGGCGGCGCAGGCGCTCGATGTCAGGACTGCTCGGCACGGTCGCGCGATGTTAGGCAGGCTGCCATTGAGCTTCAGGATCAGCAAGCGGACATTCGTAGATCGGCAAGAGCTGATCGATGCCGTGCCGGCTGCTTCTGGATCACGCGGCACTCTTCGAAGCCCAGCACCGGTCAAATGATCGATCACGGATTTGCTGGACCGCGTCGCGGGCCCATTTCGTGCGGATGCGCGTGTGGCCGCCCGTTCGGCTTCGGTAGCATCACGATGATGGAACATCGCGTTCGCAACAAAGCACCGAGAACGGTCGCACCTTTCCCGAGATCTCGCGTTTCACTCATGATCGGCCGAGCGCTCTCAAGTCGTTGCTTCGTTGGAGGAAAGAATGGCTAGGCAACTTGACGCGGGCGGTGCGCCCCGGCCGCTGCACCCGTTGTTCGTCGGATTGGGTGGGGCTTTTCTAATAGCCGCCTTGTTCACGGACTCCATGTATTTCAGCAACGCGTTGATGCAGTGGGCCAACTTCTCGGCGTGGCTGATCACCGGCGGGCTCGTCCTGGCCCTGATCGCCGCGCTCGTCCTGGTGCTGGATTTCGTGCTTGGGAGGGCCGGGCCGATCAGCTGGTCCGACTTCGGCCTGCTGACCGTCGCCGCGCTCCTCTCGATCGTCAACGTTTTCATTCATACGCGCGATGGGTGGACGTCCGTCGTCCCGTCCGGGATCACCGTGTCGGCCATCGTTGCGATCCTGCTTCTCGTCGCCGGCCTTCGCGGCTGGTGCGTGACCGGCCCCAAGATGCCCGCCCAGGGAGACAACGCATGACCGTGAAGCGATTCCGCACGGCTTCCAGCTTGATGGTCGTCGCTTTGCTGGCTGGCTGCAACGACAAGGGAGGCGATCCAAGGAAGCAATACGGGTCGAACCCGGACATTCCGGAGTCGCGCCAGTACCTCGTCCCCCCGATGAGCGTACCGCAGGCCGTCGGCTGGAAGGCCGGGGAAACGCCCACAGTTCCCTCCGGCCTACACATCCAGGCTATGGCGAACGGGCTGATGCATCCGCGTATCGTGTACCCGTTGCCCAACGGCGACATCCTCGTCGTCGAAAGCAACGGCCCCGGCACCAAGCCTTTCCGGCCGAAGGATTACATTTCCGGTTTGATCAAGGCCCGCGGCGGCTCCGCCGAGAAGGGCGGCAATCGCATCACGTTGCTGCGGGATGCCGACGGCGATGGCGTTCCGGAGATGAAGACGGTGCTCGTCGACCACCTGCACTCGCCCTACGGGGTCGCGGTGGCGGCGGATACGCTGTACGTGGCCAACACCGACGCGATCATCGCCTATCCGTTCAAGCCCGGGCAGACGGAGATCAAGGAACCGGGGACCAAGCTCGCGGATCTGCCGGCCGGCCCGATCAACCATCACTGGACCAAGTCGTTGGCCGCCAGCCCGGATGGATCAAAGCTCTACGTCGGCGTCGGGTCCAACAGCAACGTCGCCGAAAACGGGCTGGATATCGAGGAGGATCGCGCGGCCATCTTTGAGATCGATAGGCTGACCGGGGCCAAACGCCTCTACGCGACCGGGATCCGCAACCCGACGAACCTCGCCGTCCAGCCCGGAACGGGGCAGTTGTTCGCCGTCGTCAACGGACGCGACGAGAACGGGCCGGATGCGGATCCGGATTACCTATCGTCGATCAAGGAGGGCGGCTTCTACGGCTGGCCCTACAGCTACTGGGGGCAGCACGTGGACGACCGCGTCCAGCCGCAGAAGCCCGACATGGTCGCGAAAGCGATCAAGCCGGATTACGGACTAAGCTCCCACGTTGCGACCCTTGGTGTCGCGTTCACCCAAGGTCAGAAGGTGTCGCCGCAATTCGGCGATGGCGCGTTCGTGGGCGAGCATGGCAGCTGGAACCGCGACCCGCTAAACGGCTACCAGGTGATCTTCGTCCCCTTCGTCGATGGACGCCCGAGCGGAGCACCGATTCCGGTGGTCACCGACTTCCTCGCGCAGGACAAGAAGACGGTCCGCGGACGCCCGGTCGGTGTGTCCCTCGATCGGACCGGCGCTCTCATCGTCGCCGACGATGTCGGCAACACTGTTTGGAGAGTGAGCTCGACGACAGCCACGCACTGAGTGTCGCAACGTCCGCTCCGATGGAGCTGATATCGGCGGCTGACCGGCCGAGATGGGCGCGAAGCTGAACGCGAGCATTGGGCTATGCGGACCGGTGAATATCCGCGCGTCCACTGGGATGCGCGGATTCGTCAGATCAAGGCTTCGAGGCCGGCCCGTGACTTTGACTTAGGTCAAGCGGAAGCGCAGTTCACCCAGACCTTCGAGTTCCGACACGATCTCGTCGCCGGGCTTCAGCCATGCCCGCTCCTTGCGCGGTATCTTCTCCCCAAAGATCACCCCTTGCGGCGTACCGGTGTAAAAGATGTCCCCGGGCTTAATCGTCATCACCTTCGACGCGAAGCTGATCAGCTGGCGGCAATTGAAGATCATGTCATTGGTGTTCCAATCCTGGCGCACTTTGCCGTTCACCACAGTGCGGAGCTTCAAGTTATTGGGGTCCTTCACCCGATCGGCGGTGACGAGATAGGGACCGAGCGGGGCGAAGCCGTCCGAGGTCTTTCCGATCATGAACTGCGAGGTCAGCGTCTGGAGATCTCGGGCACTGAAGTCGTTGCCGGTGCTGTAGCCCGCCACATAGTCGAGGGCATCCGCCTCGCTCACGTTCCGGCATTCGCGTCCGAACACGATGACCAATTCGGTCTCGTAGTCGAACTCACGCGCCGCCGCGGTCGGCAGCTTGATCGCGCCACCATGATAATTGAGGGCGTTGTTGTACTTATTGAACAGCGGCGGATCCTTCGGGATCGGCGTTCCGGTCTCTTCGGCATGGTGCTTGTAGTTGAAGCCCATCATGATGATCTTTTCCGGACGCGTCACGACTGGGGCGTAGTCGATGGCAGCCTCGTCCAATACGAGCCGCTTGTCGGGCGTCGCCCCGACCGTGTCGATGAGCGCCCGCAGGACCGGGCCGCGACTGTTCTGCAGCAGGTCATCCATGTCGGCTGGGAACGGCATCCCCAGGGCGCGGCCGGCAGCCACAACGTCGAGCACGCCGCTCGTCATTTTCACGCCAAGCGCGTAGCTGCCATCCCGGCGCATGTTGATCAGCGTCATGTCCCGCGGCATTCCCGTCGGCTCGGGCGCGGCAGTGCCCTTCTCCGTTCGGCCGTCCGTCGCCCGCGCTGGGGATGTCGCGGCAGCGAGACCGACCGCCGTGGCCGTCAGGAATTGGCGCCTGTTGCTCATGATCGGTTCCTCCGGAAGGCCCGTCTTTGCGGGCCGTTTGCGGCCTGCGGTTCACACCAGGCCGTGCCGCGAGCCTGCGCTCACAGGGACCGGATCAGTACAGCATTTTCCGCCGAAGCGGATACGGTTCGGCGTTGAACGATGCGGCAAGAACAATGACCTGGCATTTTCTGAAAGTCTTGGATCACGCCAACCGGCACACCTGCCGGTGTCGGCCGCAAGGTCTCACCGACGAAGGTCGGCAGCCGTCTTCTTCCACCGCTCCCATGCGCGCCGGTGGATCAGATCGAGGGCCTGATTCGCCGTCTCGCCTTCCTCGACATCCAGGTAGGTGACCGGGCCGCCGAGCGCGATCGCCTGCGCTTGAATCTTGGCGTTCGCTTCAGTGTAGACGGCGCAAAAAACGGTAAGGGGAATCGTCGGCCCGACCACGACATCGCCGTGGCCGCGCATCAGCACCACACTCTTGCGCCCCAACACATCGGCGAGGGACTTCCCGAGACGCGGGTCGCGTTCAGCGGTTCTGTGCCCGGTGAGCCTGGGTCAGGCCGCCATAGCCCCAACTGTCCTTCGGCACCTCGTGGATGACGACGTAGGAGACGTCCGCGAGCTGGGAGCCGAGAACGTCTTTCAGGAGGCGGCTCGCCTCGGCGATGAACCGCCCCTTCTCCTCGGCTGTGTTGGTCCCCGCGCTGATGACGGCATCGACCTGCGCGGCGCACGCGACCGGCGCGGCGCCGACGCTCCATCCCGCCAGCGGTACCTCCTCGACCAGCACGCCGACGAGTGGGCCGACCTTGTGCAGGATGTCGGTCATCAGGGTCGTGACGCCCGCCTGGATCCGCTCGACTTGGTCCCGAGACAGCTTCTGACCTGCCACCTTGACGTTGATGAAGGGCATGGTTGTCTCTCCTCCCACGCGCCACCGCCGCGGCGGCAATCCGTGAGACGGTGCTACTGACGCCCGAGAGTTTGGTAAATTTGAAAATTCCGGATTAAATCTTCCGTGAAATCGAACGAAAGACGTCGTACCCAATGCCGCCGCATCCGGTGTCGGCCGCGCCGGGCCGGATGATCATGGGATGGTGTCGGGTCAAGTCTGCCCCGCGCTCTACGCGACATGCTCACGGATCGTCTCGAGCAGGATATCCGTGAGCCGCGCGACGGCCGGCGACAGGTCGGCTTCCGCCTGATGGAGGGTGAGCGGCGCGCACGGAAGGGCCGGCAGCCCTGTCGCGGCCGGGTCGAGCACGCTCAGCGTCTTCGGCAGACCGACGGCTGTCCGCGCTGTGATGCCGAGCCCACCCTCGGCCGCAGCCCAGAGACCCGAGAGGCTGGGGCTCGTGAACACCAGACGCCAGGGCAGACCATCGTGGTCCAGGGCGGCGACGGCCGCGGACCGGAACGTGCACGGCGGCGCGAAGGCCGCGAACGGCAGGGGCTCCCGGCCGAGGCTCGCGAGGCCCGGCCAATCGGGCTGACCGATCCAGTGGATCGGCACCGCGGCGACCCGCTGGGCATGGGGGGCGTCGCCCACATCCCCCCAGACCAGCGCGACGTCGAGTTCGCCCTTCAGCGTCCTCTCGACGAGCTGCGCGCCGAGGCCGACCTGGACCTCGATGCGCACCCGCGGATAGGCCCGGGAGAAGCGTTTGAGCACCGCCGGGAGCCAGCTCTCGGCGAAATCCTGCGCGAGGCCGAGCCGCGCCCAGCCTTCGAGTTCCGTGCCGCGGAGACGATCGATCGCCTCGTCGTTGAGATCCAGCAGCCGCTTGGCGTAGCCGAGCATGCTCTCGCCGGCGGGGGTCAGGGCGAGGCCACGCCCGGCCTTCTGGACCAGCGGCTGCCCGACCTGCTCCTCCAGCTTGCGGAGCTGCGTGCTCACGGCCGATTGCGACCGCCCCAGGCGCTCGGCCGCCCGGGCGAAGCTGCCGAGCTCGAACCCGGTCACGAAGGTCCGGAGTACGTCCATGTCGAGGTTGGTGCGGATCGTCATCGTTCGATCTTATCGATGTTATTGTTCGGTAGTTTCAAATTTTCAGAACGATGGTGCCGCGATAGACCGGTCGGGTCAAGCCGGTCGAGACCCGACGGGACCTGCCAGGGGATACCATTTCCATGCCTCTCGTTCGTATTTCACTGATCAAGGGCAAGTCATCGGAGCACATCCGGGCGATTTCGGATGGCGTCCATCGCGGCCTGATGGAGGCCTATGGCGCGCCGGCCGACGATCGCTTCCAGCTCGTCCACCAGCACGCGCCAGACGAGCTGATCTACGATCCGGACTACCTGGGTCTCCATCGCACCGACGATCTCGTGATCATCAACATCGTGGCCGGGAACTGGCGCGAGACGCCGCAGAAGAAGGCGCTCTACCGGGCAATCACCGACAACCTCGTGGCGAATCCCGGGCTGCGCCCGGAGGACGTGCTGATCGTCCTCTCGCCGAACGGGCGCGACGAGTGGTCCTTCGGCAACGGCCTCGCATCCTACGTCGAGGATGACGCAGCCTGACGGTCTCGCGAGCGCGCCGCCGGACATCCCCAGCACAGGCAGGAGATCGCATGAGCATCCTCGTCACCGGCGCGACGTCGGGCTTCGGCCTCGCGATCGCGCGGCGCTTCGCACGGACCGGCCACAAAGTCGTCGCGGCCGGGCGCCGCCGGGAGCGGCTCCAGGCGCTCGCCGATGAACTCGGCACCCAGACGGTCCACACCCTCGCACTCGACGTCCGGGACAGGCGGGCGGTCGAGGACGCCGTCGCCGGCCTTCCCGCGGCCTATGCGGCCATCGACGTGCTGGTCAACAATGCCGGCCTCGCCGTCGGGCTCGAACCCGCGCAGGCGGCGGACCTCGACGGCTGGGAGGCGATGGTCGACACCAACGTCAAGGGCCTGATGTACGTGACCCACGCGGTGCTGCCGGGGATGGTCGCGCGCGATACCGGCCACATCGTCAACATCGGATCGACGGCGGCGAGCTACCCGTATCCGGGCGGCAACGTCTATGGGGCCACCAAGGCGTTCGTCCGGCAGCTGTCGCTGAACCTGCGCGCCGATCTCGTCGGCACGCGGGTGCGCGTCACGCAGATCGATCCGGGCCTCGTCGGCGGCACCGAGTTCTCCAACGTGCGGTTCCGCGGCGACGACACCCGTGCCGCGGGCGTCTACGACGGCGCCGACGCGCTCACGCCCGAGGATGTCGCCGACACGGTGTTCTGGGCCGCCACCCGACCCGCCCGCGTGAACATCAACGTCATCGAGCTCATGCCGGTCAGCCAAGCCTTCGGCCCGCTCGTCGTGCACCGCGGCGACCGGGGCGGCCGCTGAGCCCCGGAAGAGGGGCGCGGCGGCGAACGATCCGTGGCAGGACCATCGGGGACCGCCCGCGCGACCGACAACCGCCCACGAGGATGCCATGACCGTCACCCTGCCGCGCGAGACCTCCGGCGATGGCGCGATCCCCGCGGCCGTACGGCGGGCCGAACCGGTCGTCTGGCGCAATCCGCACCGGAAGGATGCCGCATCGGTGCTGGCCGCGTCGGCATTCTCCGAGGCGGACATGCACGGTGCAGAGGCGCGCTGGCGGCGCTTCGATCCGCTCCTGGCCCAGCTGTTCGAAGGTACGGAGGACGGCCGGATCGACTCGCCGTTGCTGCCCGTCGCGTCCGATCTCGCACGGACCCTGCTCGGCGATGCGCCCGGTTCGGTCTGGGTCAAGGCCGATCACGACCTGCCGGTCACCGGCTGCATCAAGGCGCGCGGCGGGGTCTACGAGGTCCTGGCCTATGCCGAGACGCTGGCCGCGGCGGCGGGGCTCCTGCGGCCCCGCCTGTCCTACGCAGCCTTCGCGTCCGGCGCCTTCCGCGATCTCTTTGCCCGGCACACGGTCGCGGTCGGCAGTACCGGCAATCTCGGCTTCAGCGTCGGCGTGATGGGCCGCGCCCTCGGCTTCCAGGTCGAGGTGCACATGTCCCACGACGCCAAGGCCTGGAAGAAGCAGCGCCTCCGCGATCTCGGCGCGCGCGTGGTCGAGCATCCGGGGGATTACGGGCGCGCTGTGGCGGCGGCGCGGGACGCTTTCCGGGATCGCGCCGACGCGCATTTCGTCGACGACGAGGATTCGGTCGACCTGTTCCTCGGCTACGCGGCGGCGGCACTCGACCTGCAGCGCCAGCTCGCGGCAGCCGGGATCGCGGTCGATGCGGCGCACCCACTCTACGTCTACCTCCCCTGCGGTGTCGGCGGCGCGCCGGGGGGCGTGGCCTTCGGCCTGACTCTGCTGTTCGGCGACGCGGTGCGGCCGGTCTTCGTGGAGCCGGTGGCCTCGCCGTGCATGCTCGTGCAGCTCGCGGCCGGGCTCGACCGGCCCGTCAGTGTCTACGAGGCCGGGCTCGACAACCGGACGGCGGCCGATGGGCTGGCGGTGGCGAGCGCCTCCCTGCTGGTCGCCCGGACCGTCGGCGCGCTCATCGACGCGGTGGTGACCGTCCCCGACGCGGAGCTGTTCCACTGGCTGCGGGTGCTCTGGACCGGCGCGGGGCTGCGCCTCGAACCCTCCGCGGCCTCCGGCTTCGCCGCCCTCCACCGGTTTCGCGCGGAGGGGCCGCCGGCGGACGAGGCGGCCACCCATGTGGTCTGGACCACGGGGGGCGCGCATCTGCCGGACGCGGAATTCGAGGCCGCCCTGGCCCGCGCCTGATCCGGCACAGGCTGCCACCCCCACCCCTTTGCCGGCACCGTCGTCCCGGCGGGCGGAGCGGGGCGCTCCGAGGTCGCGCCCGACCCCAGGCCATGGCGCTGCGCCCGGCATCTCGGCCGGCGCGATATCCGCCAGAAGATCCGGGCGGAGATCGTTTCAGGCCGAGGCCGGTTCCGGAGCGGTCACCGGTCCAGGTCCAGGATGGCGGCGGCGAACAGGTCCGGCGCCTCCTGGGGCGCGTTGTGGCCGACGCCGTTCAGCACCGTCGTGCGGCGCAGCTGCGTGAAATGCGGGGCTGCCGTCCCTGGAGGTTCCGGCGGATCGACGCCTTCGTCGGCACCTTCCAGCACGATCGTCGGGACCGTGATCCGCGGGCTCCCGGAGAGTTGCCGCTCGATCGGCTCCAGCGCGGGATCGCCCGGCACCTCGCCGATGCGGAAGCGGTAGGAGTGCAGCGCCACGGTCACGAAATCGGGGTTCTCGAACGCCGCGGCGGTCCGGGCGAAGGTCGCATCGTCGAAGGCCCAGGTCGGCGAGAAGTCGTGCCACAGATAGCGGCAGAACCCGGCGGGATCGTTCGAGAAGGCCGTCCTGCCGCGCTGCGCGTTCAAGTACCAGTAGAACCAATGACGGCGCTCGAACGCGGCGTCACGCGGCGTCAGGAAATCCACGCGATTCTGGATGTTGTAGCCGGGGCCGCCGCTGCTGACGAGGCCGCTGACCCGTTCGGGATGGAGCGCCGCCACCACGCACGCCGCGCGGGCGCCCCAGTCGAAGCCGGCAAGCGTCGCCTTGCGGAGGTCGAGCGCGTCGAGGAGGGCGAGGAGGTCGTTGCCCAGCGCAGCCTGCTGGCCGACCCGCGGGATGGCGGCCTCGATGAACCGGGTGGGTCCGTAGCCGCGCAGGTAGGGCACGATCACGCGCCGGCCCGCCCTCGTCAGAACGGGTGCGACCGCCGCGTAGGCATGGACGTCGTAGGGAAAGCCGTGGAGTAGGATCACCGGATCCCCGTCCGGCGGGCCGGACTCGCGATAGGCCACATCGAGGACGCCTGCCCTGATGCGCCGGATGGCCGGATCGCCTGTTGGATCGCCTGCCGGATCGGGCGCGGCGTCGGCGCGCACCGGGATCAGATCGCTGGCGGCCGCCCCGGCCAGGGCGGCCACGACATCGCGGCGACGAAACGATACCATGCGGCCACTCCTTCGGGCTCGACGGTCCGCAGCGGGATCAGGCGTAGGCGCCGATCATCGCGCGCGTGCTCCGTTCCTCGGCCCGGACCGCGGGATCCGCGGCGTGGTCGGCCAGGAATTTCTCCGCCTCCAGGGCCGCCATGCAGCCCATCCCGGCGGCCACGACCGCCTGCCGATAGACGCTCTCCGCGCAGTCGCCAGCCCCGAAGAATCCCGGGATCGAGGTCCTGGTGGACCACGGGGAGATCCGGATGTAGCCGCCGGCCTCCATCTCGACCTGTCCTCGAAAGAGTGCCGTCGCGGGATCGTGCCCGATGGCGACGAAGACGCCGTCGGCCGCCAGATCGCGGGTGTCGCCGGTCCCGACCTCGCGCAGCCGCACGCCCGTGACCGCCTTCACGGGCTCGTCCCGGCCGAGGATCTCCTCGACCACGTGGTTCCAGACGACCGCGATCCTGGGATGGGCCGCAAGCCGGTCCTGCAGGATCGGCTCCGCCCGGAAGCGGTCGCGCCGATGGACCACGGTCACCTTCGCGGCGAGGTTGGCGAGGTAGAGCGCCTCCTCGACGGCGGTGTTGCCGCCGCCCACGACCACGACCTCCTTGCCGCGGTAGAAGAAGCCGTCGCAGGTCGCACAGGCCGAGACCCCGGCGCCGTTGAACGCCAATTCGGAGGGCAGCCCGAGCCAGCGGGCCTGTGCCCCGGTGGCGGCAACGAGCGTGTCGGCGCGATAGGTGTCGCCGCTGTCGCCGGCGGCCTCGAACGGCCGCCTGGAGAGATCGACGGAGACGATGGTGTCGGAGAGGATCCGGGTTCCGACATGCTCGGCCTGCGCCCGCATCTGCTCGACGAGGTCCGGGCCCTGGATCGCGCGCGCGAAGCCCGGATAGTTCTCGACCTCCGTGGTGATGGTGAGCTGTCCGCCGGGCTGAAGCCCGGTCACCAGGAGAGGCTGCAGGTTCGCCCGCGCGCCGTAGATCGCGGCCGTGTAGCCGGCCGGACCGGCGCCGACGATCAGGAGTTTCGTCCGATGAACCGTCATGTGCGCTCCGAGGGGTGGGATCGACGGCGCGAGCGCCTGGTGGTCTTGGCGTCCTGAAAGAGGAATTCGGTCGCGAGCCTCTCGACGATGCGGACATGCGTGGAGAGCTGGGTCTCGGCCTCCGAAAGCCGCCCCGTCACGGCGAGGTCGATGATGCGGCGGTGCTGCTCGACGGCCGCCCGCATGCGCGCGCGTTCGCGCGGCAGCCTGTGGCGCAGGGCGCCGACCTGATCGGCGATCCCGCGATAGGCCCGGGTGAGCAGCGCATTGTCCGCCGCCGCGATCAGAGCCTCGTGGAACGCGCCGTCCATCGCCTCGGCCCGTGCGAGATCGTCGTCCTCCACCGCCAGGGCGCCCCCGGACAGGGGAACCGAGACGGCGGCGACCAGAACGTCCGGATCGCGGGCGGCAGCGATGCGCAGCGCACCCAGCTCGAGCACGGCCCGCATCTCGCAGATGCGCCGCACGTCGGCGGCATCCAGGCTCATCACGAAGGTCCCGCTCTGCGGGCGCACCACGACGAGATCGTCCTGCGCGAGGCGAGCGAGCGCCTCCCGCACGGGCGTCCGGCTGATCTGAAGCTCGTCGGCCAGGGCCCGGTCCGACAGCCGCTCCCCTAAGGCGAAGCGGCCGCTGACGATGGCCTCACGGATGAGCGCCTCAGCACGGAGGCTCAGATTGTCGATGTCCGTCATAACTGGAATATCAGTTAATCGCTGTTGCGCGTCAACATGCAAACTGGCATATCAGTTGAGCACAGAAGCGCGCGATACCACCGAGCGGGGGTTCTCATGCTGCACGCGATCCGACGCACATCCTCCAATCTGACTCTGCAGGTCGTCGTCGCGCTCTGCGCCGGAGTGGCCCTGGGCATGCTCTGGCCCGGCTTCGCAGTCTCCCTGCAGGCGCTGAGCGACACGTTCATCAAGCTGATCAAGATGGTGATCCCGCCGATCGCCTTCCTGACGATTGTCATCGGCATCGCGGAGGTCAGCGACCTTAGGAAGGTCGGCCGCATCGGCGGGAGCGCGCTCCTCTATTTCGAAGTCGCGTCCACGCTGGCGCTGATCATTGGCCTGATCGTCGTGAATCTCGTCCGGCCCGGCGACGGATTTGACAGGAGCCGCGTCGGCTCGGCGGCGGTCGATGTCACCAAATACGCGAGCGCGTCGGCCGACCGGTACATGCTGGATCTGCTGTCGAACATCGTACCGGACAATGCCGTCGCCGCGTTCGCCAAGGCTGATCTGCTTCAGATCGTGTTCTTCGCCATCGCATTCGGCTGCGCGGCCGTCCTGATCGGCGAGCGGGCGAAGCCGTTCGTGGTGGTGGCGCAGGCCGCCAACGACATCCTGTTCCAGCTCGTGGCCCTGATCATGCGCCTCGCGCCGCTGGGCGCGTTCGGCGCCATGGCGTTCACGGTGGGCCGCTACGGCCTCGGCTCGGTGCTCGTCCTCGGGCACATGCTCCTGAGCGTCTACCTGACCTGCGCGCTGTTCGTCGGGGTGGTGCTGGGGGCGATCGCCCGCGCCTACGGGTTCAGCCTCGTCCGGTTCATCCGTTACATCGGCGCGGAGGTTCTGGTCGTCTTCGGCACCTGCTCCTCCGAGAGCGTGCTGCCGCGCCTCATGACCAAGCTCCAGCGCCTCGGATGCTCGAAGTCGAGCGTCGGCCTCGTGCTGCCGGTGGGCTACTCGTTCAACGCCGATGGAACGGCGATCTACCTGTCGATGGCGTCGCTGTTCATCGCGCAGGCCTACGGGATCGACATGAGCTTCGGCCAGCAGCTCGGCCTGCTCCTGCTCCTGCTCGTGACGTCCAAGGGCTCGGGTTCGGTGGCCGGCTCCGGCTTCGTCGTGCTCGCCGCGACGCTCTCGGCAACGCATGTCCTGCCGGTCGAAGGCCTGCTGCTGATCATCGGCATCGACCGCTTCATGTCCGAGGCGCGGTCGGTCACCAACATCATCGGCAACAGTCTCGCGACGGTCGTCGTCGCGAAGATGAGCGGCGAGTTCGACCCGGTCGCGGCCGAGGCGGCCTACGCCGAGGCCTTCGGGCCGGATATCCCCTTTCAGCAGGGGCGGTCGCGCCGTTCGACTGCCGCCTCGGCGCCGGTCGAAGGCCCGGCCGCCCGCGGCGACCGGACGGCAACCCTGACCGAGAGCACGTGGGAACAGCGTCTCTGAGCCGCCGGGCTCATCGGCACCACCCTTCGAAAGTCTGGTTCCATCAAGGAGAGAGGCCGTGAACACGCATGTGAGACAGGGCGATCAGCTCGTCATCTTCGTCAAACACGGATGCGAGACGTGTCAGATGCTGGAGGACGTCGTCGGGCGCATCGCCGGCGCCGTGCCGACCCGCGTCTACACGCAGGACGATCCGGGCTTTCCCTCCAGCGTCGCGGCGATCGACGACACGTCGCTGGAGCAGTCCTTCGCCTTCGACATCGAGGCGGTGCCGACGCTCGTCCGCCTCAAGGACGGTCAGGAGGTGGCGCGCACCTTCGGCTGGCACCGCGGCGACTGGCAGGACATGACCGGTCTCGGCGATCTCGGGACGGATCTTCCCGCGATGCGTCCCGGATGCGGCTCGAAGTCCCGGGAGCCCGGCGTGCACGACGTGCTGCGGGCCAGGTACGGACGGGTCGATGTCCAGTCGCGGCCGATCCAGCTCGGCGCCTGGGACGACGAATTCGAGGCCACCTACGACCGGGGCTGGAGTGACGGCCTCCCGGTCGTCCCACCGACCGACGCGCGCATCCTCCGCATGCTCGATGGCACGTCGCGAAAGGCCAACGAGGTCATCGGCGAGGTGCCCCCCAACCTTTCGCCGATCACCGTGGAGAAGGTCGCCATCAACGCCGTGATGGCCGGCTGCCGCCCCGAATACATGCCGGTCGTCCTGGCGGCGCTGGAGGCGGCGCTCGACCCGCTGTTCACGATGCACGGTCTGCTGTGCACCACGTGCTTCTCCGGGCCGATCGTCGTGGTGAACGGGCCGATCGCCCGCGAGATCGGCATGAACTCTGGCATCAACTGCCTGGGCCAGGGCAACCGCGCCAACGCGACGATCGGCCGGGCGCTGCAGCTGATCATCCGCAACGTCGGCGGCGGTCGACCGGGCGAGCTCGATCGGGCGGTCCTCGGCGGCCCCGGGAAGTACACGTTCTGCTTCGCCGAGGACGAGTCGGATCCGACTTGGCAACCGCTCGCCGTCGCCCGCGGCGTGGCGGCCGGCAAGAATGCGGTGACGCTGTTCCAGGGCGACGGCATCCAGGGCTTCCTCGACCAGCGCTCCCGGACGCCGGAGGAGCTGACCAAGTCCCTGGCCATGTCGCTGCTCGCGGTCGGCCATTACAAGCTGTGCGAATTCACCAACGCGATGCTCGTCCTCGTCCCCGAGCACTACGCCATCTTCCGGGATGCCGGATGGGACCGGGCCCGGATCACCGCGGAATTGCACAGGGCCATGATCCGCCCCGGCGCGGACGTGATCCAGGGCGCCCACGGAGTCGGCGAAGGCATCGCCGTCAGCCGCCGGAACGAGATGGTCAACAAGTTCTGGCCCGAGGGGCTCCTCATCGTCCAGGCGGGCGGTCAGGCGGGGCTGTTCTCCGCCATCTGCGCCGGCTGGACCGGAGGACGCTTCCGCACCGAGTCCCAACCCGTTACCCGGGAGATTGTGCTGTGAACGAAGGCATCCTGCTGCGCGACCCGACCGCCGAGACCGCATCGGCCCTGCGCCCCCGCGTCGAGCCGCTCGACACCCTGCAGGGCCGGACTGTCGCCCTGATGGATATCGGCAAGATGCGGGGCGACGAGTTCATCGACCGCCTGGAAATCCTGTGCCGCGAACGCGGCATCGCCACGCGCCGCTACAAGAAGCCGACGAACACGCGCGTGGCGCCGCGCGAGATGATCCTGGATATCGCGGCGCGCTGCCAGGCCGTCATCATCGCCCTGTCCGATTGCGGCTCGTGCACCTCGTGCTCGACGCACGATCTCAACGATCTGGACAAGCGGGGCCTGACCGGCGTCAGCGTCCTGACGACCGAGTTCGAGCAGGCATTCGAGGCGCAGAAGGCGACGATCGGCCTCGACGCGGCGTCGGTCTACGTCTCGCATCCGATGCAGAACAAGACCACGGCAGAGCTTCACCGTTCCGCCGACCTGGCCTTCGACGCGATCCTGCAGGCGATCACCGCGGAGGCGGACCTGACGCCGCGTTCGGAAGCGGCCTGACGGGCTGCGCTACGCCGTGCCACGATGGCGCTCCCGGCGGCTCATCCCGCCGGGCGCCGGCCGGGCGCCCCGGATTTGACGAAGCCTCGGCGCACGGTCCGGCCATGCGCCACCGTCCGCCAGGAAATGGCCAGGGAGATGCCGATCATGACACCCCACCGGTTCGATGCCGTCCTGTTCGATCTCCTGACGGCGCTCCTCGACAGCTGGTCCTTGTGGAATGCGGTCGCCGGCGGCGAGGAGGCCGGCCGCCGGTGGCGGGCGGAGTACCTGCGGATCACCTATCGGACGGGCGCGTACCGGCGCTACGAGACCCTCGTGGCCGAGGCCGCCGAGGCGGTGGGTCTGCCGCGCCGCGTCGCGGACGATCTGGAGGCCCGTTACGACGAACTCCGACCGTGGCCCGGGGTGACCGAGGCCCTGCAGGCGCTCGCAGGGCGATCCGTGCGGCTCGGCGTCGTGACCAACTGCTCCGAGCGCCTGGGCCGCATCGCCGCCGATTGCGTGGGCGTCGCGTTCGACGCCGTCGTCACCGCGGAGCAAGCCGGCTTCTACAAGCCCGACCCGCGGCCTTATCGGCTCGGTCTTCAGGCGCTCGGGGTCGCGCCGGAGCGCTGCCTGTTCGTCGCCGGCTCGGCCTACGACCTCGTGGGGACGGCGCAGGTCGGCTTGGCGACGTACTGGCACGACCGGGTCGGCATGGCGGCCCCCGAGGGTGTGACGCCCCCGCTGGCCCATGAGACCACCCTGGATCCGCTGCGCACCTGGTTCGATCCGGGGGCGTGAGATCGGGAACTCTGCGCCTTCGCCGCGGCCTTCTCAGGGCCCGGCCTCCGCGACCAGCGCGACCGTCTCGGCGAAAGTCTGCTCCAGGCGCTCGCCCAGACTCGGCTCGGGATCCTCCAGCCAAGCGATCACCGCGTGCACGAAGGCCGCCATCCCGGTCCGGGCCGCCAGCGCCGCCGGCAGATCCGCGACACCGCGCAGCTGCAGCGCGTCGGCCAGCGCGTCGGTCAGCGCGGCCGTCTTGGCCAGTTCGCGCTCGTAGAGGGCCGGCGTGCGGGCGATCAGCGCGTGCCGCGGCTCGGAATAGGGCCGGTTGTTCTCGAGCAGCGGGTGGATCGACCGGAACGACCAGAACAGCGTGGCGAGCGGTCCGAGCGCGCCGGGGGCCTCGGCAATGGCGGCCGTCAGGGCGGTTCGCAGCACAGCCTCGCCGTCGAACAGCACCTCCCTCTTGTCCGGGAAGTGCCGGAAGAAGGTCCGCTCCGTCACACCGACGCGCGCGGCGATCTCGGCGGCCGTGGTCCGCTCGTACCCGCGCTCCCCGAACAGTGCCAGGGCAGCCTGCCGGAGGCGGACGCGCACATCATCTTCCGAGCGATCCAAGAATCGAACCTCCTGTTGTCAGTGACTGACATCGACGCTATGTCAGTCACTGACGCGGCGGACCGGATGGGCAGCCGCTGGCCACGGCGAGGGATCTAGCATGCGCGTCTTCCTGACTGGAGCGAATGGCTGGGTCGGGTCTGCGGTCGCCCGAGACCTGCTCGACGCGGGCCACGCGGTGACCGGGCTCGTGCGCACGACGGACAAGGCGCACGCCTTCTCGGCCCTGGGCGGCACACCGCTGATCGGCGCGATCGGGGATCCGGACGCGCTTCGGACCGGTGCCGCAGAGGCCGATGGCATCATCCATCTGGCGTTCGGCCTCGACCTCGCGCAGATCGCCGCGATGGCCGAGGACGATCGGCGGGCGATCGAGACCTTCGGGGCGCTGTTTGCCGGCACCGACCGACCGATCGTGTCGGTCAGCGGGTTCCTGCTGCTGCCCCGCGGGGAGATGTTTCGGGAGGACGCGCGGCCCCCGGTCGACCCCGCGTTCCCCCGCGCGACGGAGCAGACGACCTTCGCGCTGGCCGAACGCGGGCTGCGCGCCTCCGTGGTCCGCCTGCCGCGCTCCGTGCACGGGCGGGGCGAGCGGCACGGCTTCATCCCCATGCTCGCGGCCGTGGCGCGCGAGCGGCGCGTCTCCGCCTATGTCGGCGACGGGCAGAACCTGTGGCCGTCCGTGCATCGGCTGGACGCGGCGCGCGTGTTCCGCCGCGCCCTCGAGCGTGGCGCCCGGGGCGAGGCCTACCATGCCGTCGCGGATGAGGGCGTGCCGTTCCGGTTGATCGCCGAGGCGATCGGCCGGCAGGTCGGCGTGCCGGCGATGTCCCTCGCGCCCGAGCAGGCGGAGGCGCATTTCGGCGGCTTGGCGATGTGGGTCGCCGGCAACGGGCCCGCCTCCAGCGCACGGACGCGGTCGACCCTCGACTGGCAACCGCGGGAGAGAAGCCTCATCGCGGATATCGACCACCCGGACTACCATGCCTGAGCGGTCGCCCCGCATCGTCGCGCGGTCGGCATCGGTTCGATTTGGCGGAAGAATTTCTTCGGAAGTTTCGAATTTTCGCGAGCAACAGGGCGGCCTAGACCGAGGCGTCGCGTGGGGCCGTCGATCGGGTCCGTGACACCACCAGGGGCGGGCCGAATGTCGAAGTCTACCCACGCCATCGTTCCGGATCGTCGAACGCTGGTCGCAGGCTTGGCCGCAGCGCCGATCCTCCGGGTGGCGACGCGTTCCGCTTCCATGACGGATCAACCCATCGACACGCGTGCCGCGCCCATCATCGTCTTTGACGTCAACGAGACGCTCCTCGATTTCGGCGTGCTTGCCCCGGTCTTCGTCCGCATCTTCGGCGATGCGAGCGCGCTGCGCACGTGGTTCAACCACGTCATCCTATATGCCGAGGCGCTGACCCTATCGGGCGAATACGCCGATTCCGGCACGGTCGGCGTGGCCGTCCTGCGGATGCTGGCCCAGGCGAGCGGCCGCGCGGTGGCTCCGGCGGATCTCGACGCGCTGCGGCGCCTCTCGGCAGGGATGCCGACCTACGCCGACACCCCGAAGGCCCTGGCCGATCTGAACAGCGCCGGCTACCGCCTCGTCACGTTGAGCAACAATCCCGCGGCCGCCGTCGAGGCCCAGCTCACGCAGGCCGGGATCAGGCCCTTCTTCGACACGCTCCACAGCATCGACGACCGCGTCCGCCGCTACAAGCCGGCGCTGGAGAGCTACACGGACCTCGCCGCGACGCTGGGCGTCGCGCCGTCCGACCTGTGGCTCGTCTCCTGTCACGCTTTCGACACGTTGGGGGCTGCCGCGGCCGGTTACCGGACGGCGCTCGTGCTGCGGCCCGGGAACGCGCCAGTCGCGCTCGGTCGCGCGCCGGACATCGTCGCGGACGATCTCAGCACCGTCGCCGACCGCATCGTCCGGGCTGGTGCGCGCCGCGGCCCGTCGCCGGTCCGTGACCGGAGCGCCCCATGAGGGATCGACCGGCTTCGCAGGCCGAACCGACACGACGGACCGTTCTGGGTGGTGTCGCGGCCGCATCATCCCTCTCTTGGCCCATCGGCCAAGCCAAGGCGTCGCCACGCCTTCGCACTTTCGCCGGAGCCATCGCCATGACGTTTGAAGATGGGGCGGACATCGAGCAGCCCGCCGGGATCCGGACGCGCAGCCTCGCGGGCATCAACGGGCTGACCGTGAACGTGCTCGAGGCGGGTTACGAAACGCCCGCGCGTCCCGCCGTGCTGCTGCTCCACGGTTTCCCGGACCTCGCCTTCAGCTGGCGCCGGACGATGCTGCCGCTCGCCGCCGCCGGCTACCACGTGATCGCCCCCGACCAGCGCGGCTATGGCGTGACTACGGGGTGGGATGACCGTTATGACGGCGACGTCGCGTCCTTCCGCACGCATAGTTACGCCCGGGACGCGCTCGGCGTCGTGGAAGCCTTGGGGCACCGCTCGGTCGCCGCAGTCGTGGGGCACGACTTCGGATCGATGATCGCCGCCTACTGCGCGCTCGTGCGGCCCGACGTGTTCCGCTCCCTCGTGATGATGAGCTTCCCGTTCGACGGACCGCCCGCGATCCCGTTCGATACGGCCGGGAAGCCTTCTGAGCCGCCCCCGCCGTCTCTGGCCGCCCAGCTCGCGGCCCTCCCGCGCCCGAGGCAGGACAGCATGGCCTGGTTCGGAACGCCGGGCGCCAACGCCGACATGCTCCACGCGCCCCAGGGCCTTCACGACTTCCTGCGCGCCTACTTCCACGTGAAGAGCGCGGATTGGCCCGGCAACCATCCACACCCGCTCGTCAGAGGATCCGCGGCCGAGCTCGCCACGCTGCCGACCTACTACATCATGGATGCGGGCGTCGGCATGGCCGCGACCGTCGCGCCCGATATGCCGACGCCGGCTGCGATCGCGGCCAATCGATGGCTGCCCGAGGCTGAATTGGCCGTCTACACGGCCGCCTTCGGTTACACGGGATTTCAAGGCGGCCTTAACTGGTTCCGCTGCCACACCGGCCCGATCGGCCGCTCGGAGATCGAGCTGTTCGCCGGCCGCTCGATCGACGTGCCGTCTTGCTTCATCTCCGGCGCCGCCGATTGGGGCACCTACCGCAAGCCTGGCGCGATCGAGCGCATGCGCACCACGACCTGCACCCGCATGGACGGCGTTCACCTGATCGAGGGCGCCGGGCATTGGGTGCAGCAGGAGCAGCCGGAGCGGTTCAACGCCATTCTGCTCAAGTTCCTGCGGCGCCATCCCGTCCCGGGATGACAAGCTGCATCATGGGGCGGGTTTGCGGCGTGGAGAGGTACCCACCGACAACGACCTGCGCGACAGAGAAGCTGTTCCTGGCTAGCCCCGTGAGTCTTCCGCGGAAGCCGAAGCACGCCGAGCCGTCGATGTCCGCTTTTGGAAGCGGCGCCCGGTGACTGGAACGGCCGAGATGGGCGCCAAGCCGAACAGCCGGTTTTGCGCCCATTGGCAATTCGGCATGACGCAGTCTGGCCGAGAGCGGCCTGTCCACTTCGGAGAAGGTGTGCTGGAAAAGCAGACGGCCTCTCATCGACCCAGTTCAGCCATGCGGACCATCGTCGGCGTTTCCCGAAAGCCGACATTGGTCGGCCGTCTGGCGCTGTGCGCTTGGGGCGGCGTCTCCCCGCTTTGGGTTGCGCGAGGGATACACAATACGGGCCGGCGCAGAGGT
>NZ_JAKSYM010000356.1 GCF_022829545.1 Methylobacterium sp. J-030
CAGGGTTGGGACCCCGCAGGTGCTGCGCTAATCGGCGACGGCATCTCTCACTTCCGCACGATCCGCGCCCGATCCCGCATGGTGCGAGCGGCGGCGCGGGCACGACCTGCAGGCGGAGACCGCTGGCGCGCGGCCGGGCAAAGTGTCGACTGGAGTGCAAGCCGTGCCACCCGCCGGGCGGACCGTCAGCATCGGCGATCTCGCTTGGCAGGCGCCGGCTCCGGCGTCGGCGGGGGCAGAACGCGCGGGCGGATGGCCTGACGCGGGCGCGCTCCGGGGGGTGCGGGAGGTTTCGGCACCGAGCTACAACGCATCGCGAAGCCCGCGGATTTCGGCGCGCCGCAGCAGCTCGGCG
>NZ_JAKSYM010000359.1 GCF_022829545.1 Methylobacterium sp. J-030
ACCTCGGAGATGTAGCTGGCGATGACGAGGTTGACCTTGTCCTCGGACACCGCCCGCTGGAACGCCCGGACCGCGTCGGAGGCGGAACTCTTGTCATCGTAGGTGACGACCTGGATCTGCCGGCCGTCGACCCCGCCCTTGGCATTGATCTCGTCGGCGGCGAGCTGCACCGCCTGCGGGATCGAGGCCCCGGCCACCGACTGCGCCTCGGCGATCACCCCGATCCTGATCGGGTCCGCGGCGTGGGCCGGGCCCGCCAGCAGGGCGCCCGCCGCCAGCAGCGCGGGCAGCCTGCGCCGGATCTGGGCGCGCCGGGCGGCGGCGGTCTCGGGCATCGGCGTTTCCTCGATCTCGGCGCCCGCATTCTTTATTCGCGGGCTTGCGGCCGACTGTAGCCGCCGCCGGAGGGATCACAAGGGGCCACCCTCGAGCGCCGCGTGACGTTTCCGGCCGGTCGTTCTCCCCGATGCGGGGCCCCGGAACGATCATGGCATTTCGGCCACAGCGTGCAGTTTTTTGCTCGTGCCCCCCGGCCGGGACCCCGCGCTCCGGCCATCGCCGCGCTTCCCTGATGCGACATATTGCCTCACTCCTGAAGGGCCGGATTCGGCGGCGCCGCCGAGGCGCAACGCCGAAGACCAGGGGGGCGGCATGCTCGGACGAACAGGGACCGCGGCCGCGGCGATGATCGGCCTCGCCATCGGGGTGGCCGGGCAGGCCCGCGCCGCCGCCGTCACGCAGCCAGGGGAGCAGGTAGGCCTTGCGCCGGGCTTGCCGCTGCCGGAGGGCTTCTACGCCTTCGACACGTTCAGCTGGGGCCGGGCCGACCGGCGCGACGCCGCCGAGATCGGCGTCAACATCCCGTTCATGATCTATTCGTCGCCGCTCAAGGTCTTCGGCGCGCGGATCGAGCCGGTGGTCGCGTTCCCGTCGGTGTTCATCAACACCCACAACCCGGCGCCGGTCCCCAACAAGGAGATCAGCACGCTCTACACGCCGTTCCTCGGCAGCATCTTCGCCTGGAACCTCGGCGGCGGGTTCGGCGTGTCGTACATCGCGGGTGCCTACCTGCCCTACGGTGATCGCGGTTCGCTGGGCATCGGACTCCGGGGCACGCCGCTGGTCGCGCAGGCCGCGTCGGCGACGCTGACCCAGCGCCTCGCCGCCAGCTTTGTGGGCGACGGCAGCCTGAACCTCTCGGCGGTCCTCACCTACAACCGGCCGTTCGACGCGCATGGCCGGTTCGGCGGCCCGGTGGGGGCGGCGATCGGCCCGATCCCGGTGGCCGACCAGCTCAACCTGGATCTCACCGCCACCAAGAAGTTCGGTCGTTTCGAGATCGGCGCCGTCGCGTACGGCTACACGGACCTGTCAGTGAACCGCAGGGACCGGCTGTTCTCCCGGTTCCAGCGCGACGGGTTCGTCGCGGCCGGCGGCCTCGTCGGTTACGATTTCGGGCACGTCATCCTGCAGACCTTCGTGACGCGCGAGATCATCGCCCGCGACACCCGCAACGGCGCCGGGTATCGCCGGCACAACGAGGAGACCCGGGGCTGGTTTCGGGTGGTCGTGCCCTTCCCGATGGCGGCCGCCAAGCCCGTGCCGGAGCCGCTGGTCCGCAAGAACTGAGGCCGGGGCGGGTTTCACGGGGCCCGCGCTGTCCGCCGACGGGCTTTCGGGCCCGGCGGCACCGGCCTAGGCTCCGGGTGGATCCGCGACAGGCGGACCGCACGGCCTCGAAGAAGGGCGGACGTCAGGTGAGGAACGCACGCGCGTCGGGAACCGTCCCGGGCCGGGGCTCGGCCCCATGACCCTGCGCTGGACCCGCCGGCCCGAAGGCTCGACCTGGGGCGATTTCGGCCCCGACGACGAGCGCGGGCGCCTGAATCTCCTGACGCCCGAGAAGGTGCGCCAGGGCGTCGCCGAGGTGCGGGAGGGCCTGACCTTCTGCCTCAGCCTGCCGCTGGACCTGCCGGGGGGCAACGTCCTCAACCCGCGCCGCCACCCGCCGCAGATCACCCCGACGCGGCGCGCCAACGGCCGGCCGAACATGAACTTCCCGGTCTGCGAGGAGGTCGACGGCGCCACCGACGTGATCTGCGACGACCGCGCGCTGATCCACCTGCAATACTCGACCCAGTGGGATTCCCTCGCCCATGTCGGCTCGCTGTTCGACGCGGACGGCACCGGGGCGGGCCCGACCTTTTACAACGGCTTCCGGGGCGGCCGCGACATCGTCGGGCCGGAGCGGATCGAGGCGGCCGACCAGCCGTCCCGGGCGAAACACCTCGGGATCGAGCGGCTGGCCGAGACCGGCATGCAGGGCCGGGCCGTGATGATCGACCTGCGCGCCCATCTCGGCGACGCCAAGACCCGCGTCGGCTACGACCAGCTCGCGCGGATCCTGGAGGCCGACGGCGTCGTGGTCGAGCCCGGCGACATGGTCTGCCTGCACACGGGCTTCGCCGAGCGCCTGATCGCCATGGGCGGCGATCCGGACCCGACGCTGGTCCACAATCTCTGCGCCGGGCTCGACGGGCGGGATCCGCGGCTCCTCGACTGGATCACCCGCACCGGGCTCTGCGCGCTGATCGCCGACAACTACGCCGTCGAGGCCTATCCGGCGGGACCCGGCCCCGCCTGCTGCGCGACGCTGCCGCTGCACGAGCACTGCCTGTTCAAGCTCGGGGTCAATCTCGGCGAATTGTGGCACCTAACGCCGCTCGCCGACTGGCTGCGCGCGCAGGGCCGGAGCCGGTTCCTGCTCACCGCGCCGCCGCTGCGCCTGCCCGGGGCGGTGGGTTCGCCGACGACGCCGATCGCGACGGTGTGAGAGCCTGACAGCATGCCCGTTCAATCCAATCCTCCCCCTCATCCTGAAGCGCCGAAGCATAGCGAAGGCCGCGAAGGAGCCCGCCAGGGATCGCGCGGCCGGCTGGAGGGCTCCTTCGAGGCCCGCTGGCGCGGGCACCTCAGGATGAGGTCGCGGGCAGGATGGCGATGCATTGGGAGGGCCCGAACCGCATGAGCGAGATCGCGATCGTCGGCGGTGGCCTGATGGGGCACGGCATCGCCCTGGTGCTGGCGCTCCACGGGCACGCGGTGCGGATCACCGACACGCAGCCGGAGACCCGCGCGCGGGTGCCCGCCCTCATGGCCTCGGCGCTCGCGACCCTGCGGGAGGCCGGCGCCGCCCCGGAGGGCTGGGACGCCGACAGGCTCAGGGCGGCGGTCCGGGTCGAGGCGGAGCTCGAACCCGCTTTGGCCGGCGCCGGTCTCGTGATCGAGGCGATCACCGAGAACCCGGAGGCCAAGCGCGCCCTGTTCGCCGAGCTCGATCGCCTCTGCCCGGCCGAGACGATCCTCGCCAGCAACACCAGCTACCTCGACGTCTTCCCGCTGATCCCGCAAGGCCGGCAGGGGCGGGCGCTGATCCTGCACTGGTACACGCCGCCCTACATCGTCGACCTCGTCGACGTGGTGCCCGGCCCCGGCACCGACCCGGCGGTCGTCGCCGCGATGGCCGATCTGGTGCGCGGCCTGGGCCAAGTCCCGATCGTGCTGAAGCGCTTCATCCCCGGCTACATCGCCAACCGCATCCAGCAGGCGATCAGCGCCGAGGTGTTTCAGCTCCTCGACGAAGGCGTCGCCGCGCCGAAGGACATCGACGACGCGATCATCCACGGCCTCTCCCTGCGCATCCCGATCCTCGGCCACCTCGCGAAGGCGGACTTCACCGGGCTGGAGCTGACCCAGCGGGCGCTGGCCAACGGCAGCTACGCCCCGCCGCCCCCGCGCGCGCGCTCCGAGACCCTGGACGCCCTCTGCGCCGAAGGCAGCACCGGCGTGATGGCCGGCAAGGGCTATTTCGACTGGGGCGGGCGCCCGCCGGAAGAGCTGTTCCGCGAGCGCGACCGCAAGCTCCTGGCGCTCAAGGCCGCGATGGCCGGGATCGGCCGGATGGAGGGGACATGATCGGGGCCGATTGTTCAGGACGGCGCGTCCTCGTCACCGGGGCGTCGTCGGGCATCGGGCTCGCGACGGTGGCGCACTTCGCCCGCAACGGCGCGACGGTGGCGCTGAATCACCTGCCCGACGATCCCCGCGGCCCCGCCGAGGCCGGCCGGCTCGCCGGGGAGGGCTTTTCGGTGATTGCCCTGCCCGGGGACGTGTCGGCGCCGGGTGCCGCCGAGGCGATGGTGGCGGCCGGGATCGAAGCCCTGGGCGGCCTCGACGTGCTGGTCAACAATGCCGGCACCGCGGGCACCACCACGCCGATCGCCTTCGAGGACCTCGACGCGATGACCGAGGACTTCTGGGCCACGATCCTCGCCACCAACCTGCTCGGGCCGTTCCGCTGCGCCCGGGCGGCGGCGGCGAGTCTCAGAAAGAACCGGGGCGCCATCGTCAACACCGCCTCGGTGGCCGGGCTCGGGCGGCGCGGCTCCTCGATCGCCTACTCGGCCAGCAAGGCCGGGCTGATCAACCTCACCCGAAGCCTCGCCCGGGCGCTGGCGCCGGATGTGCGGGTCAACGCGGTGGCGCCCGGCCTCGTCGCCACGGCCTGGACCGAGCCCTGGTCGGAGGAGCGCAAGGCCTCCACCGTCGGCCGCACCATGCTTGGCCGCATGGCCCGGCCGGAGGACGTCGCCGAGACGATCTTTTTCCTGGGCGCGGGGGCGGCCTACATCACCGGCGAGACCATCACGGTCGATGGCGGGGCCATGTGACGTCCGGGAGGACAGAGATGTCGAGCACCACCGTCATCACCTGCGCCCTCACGGGCTCGTTCGACACGCCGGGGAAGAACCCGGCCGTGCCGGTGAGCCCGGAGGCCATCGCGCGATCCGCCCTGGAGGCGGCCTCCGCCGGGGCCGCGGTGGTTCACATCCATGTCCGCGATCCCGCGACCGCCGCGCCCAGCATGGAACTCGCCCATTACCGGGAGGTGGTGGAGCGGATCCGCGAGAAGAACACCGACGTCATCCTCAACCTGACCACGGGGGCGGGGGGCCGGTTCGTGCCGGGCGATCCCGACCCGGCCGCGGCCGGCCCCGGCACCACCTTCGTGAGCCCGGAGGCCCGCACCCGGCACGTGACGGCTTTGCGGCCGGAGATCTGCACCCTCGACATCGCCACGATGAATTTCGGCGAGCACCTGTTCCTCAACACCCCCGGCCACCTGCGGGCGATGGCGGGGCGGATCCGCGACGCGGGCGTGAAGCCCGAGATCGAGGTGTTCGACCTCGGCCAGATCGAATTGGCCCGGCACCTGATCTCCGAGGGCCATCTGGCGCGCCCGCCCCTGTTCCAGCTCTGCCTCGGCATCCCCTGGGGTGCTCCAGCGACCCCGGAGGCGCTGGTGGCGATGCGCGCCCGGCTGCCGGAGGACGCGATCTGGTCGGCCTTCGGGATCGGGCGTCAGGAATTCCCGATGCTCGCGGTGGCGGCCGGGATGGGCGGCAACGTCCGGGTCGGGCTGGAGGACAACCTGTACCTGTCTAAGGGACGGCTCGCGCCGAGCAACGCCGCGCTGGTCGAGAAGGCGGTGAGCCTGCTCGCCCACATCGATCGGGATCCGGCCACGCCCGATCAGGCGCGGGCGATCTTCGGGTTGGCGCCACGGGGGTAGATCGCCTGCGATTCTTCCTCTCCCCAATGCGGGAGAGGGTGGCCCCCGAAGGGGGTCGGGAGCGGGGAGCGACGGTGCAGAATTGAACGCTGGCCTTCATGGCGGTCGCACCCGGTCCGGAAGCCGCGCTCCCCTCTCCCGACCCCTGCTGACGCAGGGGCCTCCCTCCCCCGCAGAGGGGGGAGGGAGGGCCGTGGCGCTTACGGATCTGCGGCATCCTCACCCGCGCCGGTATCAGCCGCAATCGCCCGCGGATACGCTGCCTTCGAACACCGCGAGCGCCGATCAACGCCGCCGCGTGCGAAAAAACAGGGAGAGAGACATGACGCTCCGCCACATCGCCGCGGCGCTGCTCGGGAGCGTGTGCGCGCTCAGTGCCGGCGCGGCGCGCGCGGCCGACCTCGCGCCGGTGAAGATCGGCGTGCTGAACGACCGCTCCGGCGTCTACTTCGATTCCACCGGCGAGGGCTCGGTGGTGGCGGCCCGCATGGCGGTCGAGGACTTCAAGCCGGAGGAGCACGGGCTGAAGGTCGAGGTCGTGGCCGCCGACCATCAGAACAAGCCCGATGTCGGCGCCTCGATCACCCGGCAATGGTACGACCGAGACGGCGTCGACGCGGTGTTCGACGTGCCGACCTCCTCGGTGGCGCTCGCCATCGCGCAGATCACCAAGGAGAAGAACAAGGCCTTCATCAACTCGGGCGGCGGCACCGCCGACCTGACCGGCCCGGCCTGCACGCCCAACACCGTGCACTGGACCTACGACACCGCGGCGCTGGCCAACGGCACCGGCAAGGCGATGCTCAAGCGCGGCGGCAAGACGTGGTACTTCATCACCGCCGACTACGCCTTCGGCCTCGCCCTGGAGCGCGATACCAAGGCCGTGGTGGAGAAGAACGGCGGCAACGTCGTCGGCGGCGTGCGCACGCCCTTCCCGAACCCCGACTTCTCCTCGTTCCTGCTCCAGGCTCAAGGATCGGGCGCCCAGGTGATCGGGCTCGCCGATGCCGGGCTCGACGCCGCCAACGCCATCAAGCAGGCGCACGAATTCGGCATCCGCCAGGGCGGCCAGAAACTCGCGGCCCTGCTGATCGCCATCACCGACATCCACTCGCTGGGCCTGGAGGTGGCGCAGGGGCTCGACTTCACCGCCTCGTTCTACTGGGACCTCACCGACGGCACCCGGGCCTTCTCGGACCGCTTCGCAAAGCGGATGCCCGGCAAGAAGCCGACCTCGTATCAGGCGGGCGTCTACGCCAGCACGCTGCACTACCTGAAGGCGGTGGCCGCGCTCCACTCCGCCAAGGACGGCGCCGCCGTGGTCGCCAAGATGAAGGAGATCCCTACCGACGACCCGCTGTTCGGCCAGGGCACGATCCGGCCGGACGGGCGCAAGATCCACCCGATGTACCTGTTCGAGGCCAAGACGCCCGCCGAGTCGAAGGGCGAGTGGGACCTCTACAAGGTGCTGGAGACGATCCCGGCCGAGCAGGCGTTCCGCCCGATGAGCGAGGGCGGCTGCCCGATGGTGGCCGGCATGACGGCGAAGTAGGGCTTTC
>NZ_JAKSYM010000361.1 GCF_022829545.1 Methylobacterium sp. J-030
GCCTTGCGAACTCCTGTTGGCGCTCGCAAAAAGCGGTCATCCGCTAGCCCTCCAGGAACTTCGGCTCGGGGTGGGAAGCTGAAGTCAGCCTCTAGCCTCAAATGGCAAAATGCTCTCAAAAAGGGCGTGCATTCTATCTCCCCACGGGTTCACCGGCACCTGGGGAGGCTGATGCCGGAGACGCAACACCCCGTTTACCATTACAAGATTAGACCGGAGCAGCGATCGCCGATACCCGAGCCTCCGGTCGGCCCCAGAAAACGTTAACCGAATGGTTACCGAC
>NZ_JAKSYM010000368.1 GCF_022829545.1 Methylobacterium sp. J-030
GCCTTGCGAACTCCTGTTGGCGCTCGCAAAAAGCGGTCATCCGCTAGCCCTCCAGGAACTTCGGCTCGGGGTGGGAAGCTGAAGTCAGCCTCTAGCCTCAAATGGCAAAATGCTCTCAAAAAGGGCGTGCATTCTATCTCCGCCTAAGGTTTGGTAAACGTACCTACGAACCAGCGGCAAGGATCGCTGTTTTCGGGATCGACTTCGATATAAAGCTGTTTAGCGCTCTGCTGCCAAATTCGGACCAAGCACGTCTCCCACACCGTTTCCATGTGCAGAGTATCCGTAGTAAAATTTGGGCCAATCTCGAACCGAAAGCCTTTGTTGAACTTGAAGCGGAATTGATCGCCTACCTTTTCGGCATTCTCTGGGCTTGGGCCGCGATAGATAAAACTTGAATACGATACATTTCCAGGCTGGTCGACTAGAGCGCTAGGATGAAAATTTATTGTTTCGCGATCTTCCGTCCGCGTCCATGAGCCGCGAATATCGCTGAGGTCAGAGATCAAATAGGGGAAGGAGTGCTGTGGTACTGTGATTGCGACAAACCACAAAGCAGTAGTCGCCCCCAACACAAGCAGAGCCAGAATTTTTGGCGCTCTCATTCCAGGAAGGCTCCAATTATCAAATGAGTAATTTCCCTTTTTTTAGCGAATTGCCCCTTTCTAAAGTGGGTACAAATTCGATGTCCACTTCCGTTCATTATTGCCCGAAAAACGGACAGGCAGAAATCCACCCAACCCAGCCGTTCAGTGCTGCAAGCCAACGAGGTCGGAAGTTGGCCGTAAGCCGTTCGTCCGCTTCGGAGAAAGAAACCGGGAAAGCTGACAAGACCCTCGCTTCCCAACTCTGCCTGAGCCAGCTCGTTCGGATATGCTCGGGCACAGCCGATGGCCGATCTCTACCGCTTGATGAGCTGCTCATCTCCGATCGGATTCCTTATTTTCGATGAGATTACAATCATCAGGTCTTCGTTGGCATTGAGGTGAAGCTCGAGTTACCCAACATTTTTTCATCTGCCGCGTCATCACGGCGGCGCACCCGACAACATTCGACGACGGCTGCTTGGTCCATTCGGGCAGATCACTTGACGCCGTGCTGATGCTCCGCGACTGGCTGACCGGTGGGCAACGGTAGCGGTCCAGACGAACGACGCTCGATCAATTCGATCGGCATCTCGGTCCGACGCGCCCGCACTTCCCCGCGTAGGCGGGCTAGAAGATGCTCGGCGACCTCCCGTCCAAGCTCCGCAGTCGGAAGATGGATCGTCGTCAGGGACGGCGCGATGTGGCTTGCGATCTCAAGATTGTCGATCCCGACGACCGACAGATCGCGGGGAACGTCCAAGCCGCGCTGTTCGGCCTCGAGAATCACGCCGACGGCAAGGAGGTCATTGCCGCACACCACGGCCGTCGGCGGCTCAGCCAGCCCTAAGAGTTGCAGGAGGCCGGCCCGGCCACCGGCGAGAGTGAAGGGCTGCTGCGATACCCGGGCGTTCGATAGTTCCAGCCCCTCCGCCGCGAGAGCCCGCCGCACGCCGTCGATGCGAAGGCGCGCACGGTCGTTGGCCTGGGTGAAACCGGAGACCATGCCGAAGCGGCGGTGACCTTTGGACAGCAGGTGCCGGGCCGCTAGATAGCCCGCCTGCGCGTTATCGAAGCCGATTGAGTCGAGCCGGTCATCGAAGGACCACGTCAGCACCACCGGAATCGGGGCCTCGGTCACGAGAGCCCAGGTTTCGGGCAGGTGGTCCGCGCCGACCAAGATCAGGGCGTCGACCCCGCGACCGAGCATGGACCGGACGAGGGCAGCCTCCTCCGCGGCCGCGTATTCGTGCGCCGCGATCAGGAGCTGATAGCCGTTACGGGCCAAGGTCGTCTGCACCGCCTGAACCGCGCGGGCGAAAATCGAGTGATCGAGCGTCGGGATGATGGCGCCGATCGTGTGCGTCCGCCCGGATGCCAGAGCCTGAGCTGGGCCGCCGGGCAGGTAGCCAAGGGATTCGGCCGCCGCGCGCACCCGCCGGATCGTGTCCGGGTGGACGATCGCGGCGCCGGCCATCGCACGCGAGGCGGTCGCCGGCGACACGCCCGCCCGCTGGGCAACCGCCTGCAATGTCGCGCGCTGCTGACGTTTCACGGCAAGTCACTCTGGGCCGGATCTCGACTATCGGAGTGATGAATGCACATTCATAAAAACGCAACCGCCGCGGCGGAACACCGGCTGAATTGGACAGCGTTGCGCCGAGATGGTCAGGCACAAGTGCAGCCTGACGGTTGACAAGGCTACGGTGAAGCGCAAAATGAAAGCGCATTCATTGAATGCTCATGCGGAGGTCGCGACAAGACGACCTCCGCAGCGCGAGGAAATGCCGTGAAGTTCAGCCGCCGCATGTGCGTCGGCATGACGACGCTCGTCGTCATCGCCGTCCTCTGGTACGTCGCGACCACCGGCCTCGGCCTGATCTCCGCAGGGCGGTTTCCGGCGCCCGGTGACGTAGAGACGGCGGCGGTCCAGGCCTTCGTTCGCGGCTATCCCGACACGACGCTCCTCGTCCACGTCCTGCACTCGCTCCGGCTCGTTGCCCTGGGCTTCGTCGTCTCCGTGACGCTGGGCGTCCCGCTCGGCCTGCTGATGGGCTGGAACCGCACGGCCGAGGCTCTCATCAACCCGGTCTTCCTGCTGCTGCGACCGATCCCGCCGCTCGCCTGGATCCCGCTCGCAATCCTGTGGCTCGGCCTGGGCGACGGGGCCAAGGTGATGGTCATCGTCATCGCGGCGCTGCCTCCGGCGGTGATCAGCACCCAGGCCGGCGTGCGGGGTGTGCCACCGCAGATCATCGAGGCGGCGCAGATGCTCGGCACCCCGCGACTGCGCTTCGTCACGGACGTGCTGGCGCCTGCGGCGGCGCCGATGATCTTCACGGGGCTGCGGCTGGCGCTCCAGGCGAGCTGGACCACCCTGGTCGCGGCCGAGCTCGTCGGCTCGCTCGCGGGGCTCGGCTATGTCCTGAACGTCGCACAGCAGGATCTCTACCCGGGCATGATCCTCGTCGGCATGGCCGCTGTCGGCGTGCTCGGGGCCGGCAGCACCGCGTTGCTGGGGATGGCCGAGCGCCGGGCGATTGGCTGGGCGCAGCTGCGGGGGGCGGCATGATCGCCTCCCACCAGCCGCTCCCGCTGCACCGCAGCCTGGCCCTCGGCGCCATCGGCACCCTGGCCTTTCTCGGCTTCTGGGCGTTCCTGTCCCGGTCCGGCCTCGTCCCGCCGCTGTTCCTGCCGGGGCCGGTCGCCGTGGCGGAGCGCTTCGCGACCCTGACCGAGCGGCCGTTCGCGGGGGGCACGCTCCCCGCCCACGTCGCTTCCAGCCTGCAGCGATTCCTGATCGGCTACCTGCTCGCCGCCGCGGTCGGCGTGCCGCTCGGCCTGATGATGGGGTGGTCGCGCCTCCTCGACGACATCGTCACGCCGATCTTCGACGGGCTGCGCTTCATCGCGCCGATCGCCTGGGTCCCCTTCGCCGCCCTCTGGTTCGGCACCGGGATCGGCGGCCCGATCCTGATCATCTTTGCGGGCGCCTTTCCACCCTGCCTGATCAACGCCTATCGCGGCGCCCGCTACCTCGACGCCCGCCTGCTGGAAGCCGCCGAGATGCTCGGAACGCCGGGCTACCGGATGATCGCCGAGGTGCTTCTGCCGGCCGCGCTGCCCTCGATCGTCGCCGGCCTGCGCATCAGCGCGGGCCTGGGATGGCAATCCCTGGTCGGCGCCGAGCTGATCGTGGCCTCGACGGGGGTCGGCTACATGATGGTGCAGGCCCAGGGCGCCGTCTCGACCGCGACCGTGATGGTCGGAATGGTCGCGATCGGCCTCGTCGGCGTGGTCATCGACGTCGCCCTGCGCGTGCTCGAGACCCGCCTCCGCCGGCATCACGGACAGGCTTGAGGGGATCCGATGAGCGCAATCCGTTTCGAGCGGGTCGAGAAAAGCTTCGGGAGCAACGTCAAGGCGCTCGACGGCGTCGACCTCACGGTGGCCGACCGCGAGTTCGTGGCCATCGTCGGCGCCTCGGGTTGCGGCAAGACGACCTGTCTGCGCCTTGTGGCCGGGTTCGAAGCCCCGACCGGCGGTCGGATCACCGTCGGCGGGCAGCCGATCACCGAGCCGGGACCCGACCGCGCCGTGGTGTTCCAGCAGTTCGCGCTGTTCCCGTGGAAGACTGTCACGCAGAACATCGCGTTCGGGCTGCGCAACAAGGGCATGCCCGCCGCCGAGCGCCAGGAGCGCGTCGCCGCAGCGATCGACATGATCGGGCTCTCGAGCCACGCCGACGCCTACCCGCACCAGCTCTCCGGCGGCATGCAGCAGCGCGTCGCCATCGCCCGCGCCTACGTCCTCGAGCCCGAGGTGCTCCTCATGGACGAGCCCTTCGGCGCCCTCGACGCCCAGACCCGCGTGGTGATGCAGGAGGAACTCGTCCGCATCACGCGCAAGAACCCGCGCACCGTCCTGTTCATCACCCACGGCGTCGAGGAGGCCGTCTACCTCGCCGACCGGGTCGCGGTCATGACCAAGCGCCCGGGACGCATCAAGGAGATGATCGACGTCAAGACGGTCCGCGAAGTGGAACGCTGGGAGGAGCACACCCGCATCGAGGACGTGATGGACCTCGAATCGTTCGTCCATCTGCGGACGCACATCTGGAAATCGCTGCGTGACGAGAAGGCGGCCGGCCGATGATCGGACGGTCCGCGATCCGAGGGAGAGGCGACATGGCCGAGATTCGAGGGAACGGGTGCCGGCGCGGCCGGCGGCGGGCATGGCTCCTGGCCGGCGCCCTCGCGCTGGCGCCGGTGGTCGCGCCGCCCCTGCGGGTGAAGGCTGCGGAGCCCGAGCGGATCGGCGTGTCCTATCAGCCGTCGCTCTACTGGGCGCTGCCCTTCTACATCGCCTCGCAGAAGGGTTGGTGGAACGAGGTCGGCCTCGAGCCGACCTTCGCCGTCTTCCCGGCCGGCGCCCCCCAGGTCGCCGCCGCGCAGGCGGGATCCTGGGATGTCGGCGGGACCGGTTCCGTGCCGGCGATCCTCGGCGCGGCGCGCTTTGGCCTGCTGACGATCGGCCTCACCAACGACGAATCGAAGACCAACGCGCTGATGGTACGCGCCGCACGGCACGATGCGATCCTCAAGGATCCCAAGCAGCTCGCCGGACAGAAGCTCCTCGTCACCACCAACTCCACCGCCGATTACGCCGCCCGCGCCTGCCTCCGGAAGTGGGGCCTCGGCCCGCGCGAGATGCGCTTCGTCAACCTCGGACAGGCGCAGATCATCTCGGCGATGATCGCCGACGCGGGCGAGGTGGTCGGCGTCTGGGCTCCGAACACCTACACGCTGGAGGAGAAGGCCAGCGCGCAGGTCCTGTGCAGCGGGGCCGACGCCGACGCCATGGTGCCCGGCGCCCTGATCACCCGCGCCGACTTCGCAAAGGCGCATCCGGACGCGGTCGCCAAGTTCCTCGCGGTCTATCTCCGGGGGTGGGGCTGGGCCAAGGCAAATCCCAAGGAAGCGCACGACATGGCCAAGCGCTTCTACGCCGAGGGCGGCGTCGAGGCGTCCGACCACGCCATCGACCAGGAATTCGCGCTGCGCCCGACCTACGCCCTCGACGCGCAGCTCAAGGCGATGGCGCGCGCGGACGGACCTTCACAGGTCGACGGCTGGTTCTCGCGGATCGGCACGTTCATGGCCGAGGTTGGCACCATCCCGCAGGTCCCCGATGCCAAGGGATACATCGACGACGCTTTCATGAAGCGCGTCGCGGCCGATCCGAAGCTCCGGGCCTTCGCCACGGAGTTCGACGGGGCCGCAGCCCCGCACTGAGCGCGCGCGGTCGCCGGGCGCGTAGCACTGGCACCGGAGGGGTCCGGCTGCATCGAGGCGGACCCCTGCTCCGGCCTCCCGAAGGCCGCCGTCCGAATCCGTTCAAGACATCCGCAAAGAGGCAAGGATCATGACGATCGACTACGCGAAGCGAGCGACCAAGACGCCTGAGACTGAGACCGACACGGCGCGGCAGGTCGTGACGGAGATGCTCGCCGCCATCGAGGCGCGGGGCGAGGAGGCGGTCCGGGACTATGCCCGCTCCCTCGACCGCTGGACCGGCGAGATCGTCGTGACCCCCGAGGAGATCGCCCGGCGCACGAAGGACATCCCCGAGCGCGTCAAAGAGGACATCGCCTTCGCGGCGGGACAGGTCCGGCGCTTCGCCGAGGCCCAGCGCGACAGCGTCCAGGACTTCTCGGTGGAGCTGGTGCCGGGCCTCGTCACCGGCCAGAAGCTCGTCCCCTGCAACGTCGCGGGGTGCTACGTGCCGACCGGACGCTACGCCCACATCGCCTCGGCCTATATGTCGGTCGCCACCGCCAAGGCGGCGGGTGTCCCGACGGTCGTGGCCTGCTCGACGCCCTTCCGCGGCGAGGGCATCCATCCCTACGTGCTCTACGCGATGCAGGTGGCCGGCGCCGACGTGATTATGACGCTGGGCGGCGTCCAGGCGATCGCCGCGATGGCCTTCGGGCTGTTCACCGGCAAGCCCGCCGACATCATCGTCGGGCCGGGCAATAAGTACGTGGCCGAGGCCAAGCGAATGCTGTTCGGCCGCGTCGGCATCGACGTCTTCGCGGGTCCCTCCGAGGTGGGAATCATAGCCGACGAGACCGCCGACCCGGCGCTCGTGGCCTCGGACCTCGTCGGCCAGGCCGAACACGGGCACGAGAGCCCGGCTTGGCTGTTCACCACCTCGCGTGCCCTCGCGGACGACGTCATCGCGCGGATGCCGGCGCTGATCGACGCCTTGCCGCCCACGGCGCGGGACGCCGCCGCCGCCGCGTGGCGCGACTACGGCGAGGTGGTGGTGTGCGGGAGCCGGGAGGAGATCGTCGCCGTGTCCGACCGCTACGCGAGCGAGCATCTGGAGGTTCACGCCGCCGACCTCGACTGGTGGCTCGCGCAGCTCAGCAATTACGGTTCGCTGTTCCTCGGCGAGGAGACCACGGTCGCCTTCGGCGACAAGACCTCCGGCCCGAACCACATCCTCCCGACCAAGTACGCCGCCCGGTATTCCGCCGGTCTGTCCGTGCACAAGTTCCTGCGGCCGCTGACGTGGCAGCGCATGGACCGGGAGGCCTGCAAGACCATCGCCCAGGCCACGGCCCGGATCTCGCGCCTGGAGGGCATGGAGGCCCATGCCCGCACGGCCGACCACCGGCTCGCGAAGTATTTCCCCGGCCACGGCCTCGATCTCGGCGAGGCGGTGACCGCATGACCTTCCGTCTGACACAGCTCTTCGACCTCACCGGGCGGACGGCTCTGGTGACGGGCGGCAATTCCGGGCTTGGACTGGCGCTGGCCCGGGCGCTGGGCCTCGCCGGGGTTGGGCTGATCCTGACCGCCCGCCGCGAGGCCGACCTCGCGGCGGCGGCCGAGGACCTGCGGGCGGAGGCGATCGCCACCGAGATTGTCCCCGCCGATCTCGCGGAGCCCGCCGCGATCGCCGACCTCGTCGCGCGGCTCAGCGGCCGGCCGGTTGACATCCTCGTGAACGCCGCGGGGATGAACCTGCGCCAGTCCTTCGCGGCCGTGACGGCGGAGGCCTTCGACCGGCACATGGCTCTGCACGTGCGTGCGCCCTTCCTGCTGACCCAGGCCCTCGCGCCGGGGATGGCGGCGCGCGGATACGGGCGGATCATCAACGTCGCCTCCCTGCAATCCTACCGGGCCTTTCCGGACTCCGCGCCCTACGGGGCTGCCAAGGGGGCGGTGGTGCAGCTCACCCGCGCCGTCGCGGAAGCGTGGTCGGCACGCGGCGTGACCTGCAACGCGATCGCACCGGGCTTCTTCCCGACGCCGCTGACGCAGGCGGTGTTCGCTGATTCCGAGCGCGCGGCCCGCAATGCCGCCCAGACCGCCTGCGGCCGCAATGGCGAACTCACCGACCTCTACGGCGCGGCGGTGTTCCTCGCCTCCGAGGCCTCCGCCTACGTCACCGGGCAGACGCTGCCGGTCGACGGCGGATTCACCGCCAAATGAACGTCCGCCTGTTCGAGGCCCCGCGATGAAAGCGCTGATCTACACCGGGCCGAACGGGCTCATTGTCGACGACGTGCCGGTTCCCGTGCCGGGGCCCGGCGAGGTTCTGGTGCAGGTCGAGGCGGTCGGCATCTGCGGTTCGGACATGCATGCCTATCACGGTCACGATGCCCGGCGCCCCGCCCCGCTGATCCTCGGCCACGAGGCCGCCGGACGGGTCGTGGAAGGTCCGCTAGCCGGCAAGCGCGTGGCGGTGAATCCCCTGGTCACCTGCGGACACTGTGTGGCGTGCGAATCCGGGCGCACGCACCTGTGCCCGAGCCGGCAGATCCTCTCGATGCCCCCGCGTCCGGGGGCCTTCGCGGATTACGTGTGCGTTCCCGAGAAGAGCCTCGTACCGATCCCGGACGCGCTGTCGACCACGCACGCAGCCCTCGCCGAGCCGCTCGCCGTCGCCTACCACGCCGTCAACCAGGGCGCGCGACTTCTTGGCCGCCCTCTTGCGGGAGCGCGTTGCGTGGTGCTGGGCGGCGGCGCGATCGGCTTTGGGTCGGGACTGGTCCTGGCCATGCAGGGTGCGGGCGAGGTCGTCATCATAGAGCCGAATCCCGAGCGGCGCACCGAAGCCGCGCGCGGCCTCCCGACGGCCCGCTGCCGAGCGCCCGACGATGCCGAGGGTCCGGGTCCCGACAGCGCCGACCTGATACTCGATGCCGTCGGCAGCGACGCGACACGGACGAAGGCGAGCCAGCTTGCCCGGCCGGGGGCGGTCATCGTGCACATCGGGCTTCTACCCGGCGAGCGGGGGCTGGACGTTCGCAAGATCACGCTGCAGGAAATCGTGGTCTCGGGCAGCTACTGCTACACGATGCAGGAGTTCCGCGACGTGGTTGAGGCCCTCGCGGATGGCCGGCTGGGTCCCCTCGATTGGGTCGAGGAACGCCCTCTGGTCGCGGGCGCGGTTGCCTTCGCCGACATGGATGCAAGCCGCGTCGCTGCGCCGAAGCTCATCCTTCGTCCGGACGCTCAGGCTTGACCATATGCGTCGCACGAACGGAGTGTCGTATCCGAAGTCGGCGCCACCACTGCAGGGTCTATCGGCGAACGCGATCCCCGTGCGATTATAGCCCGCCGCCGAATTGGCTGACTACGTCGCCATGCTGCCGGCGACGAAGGGCCAGGTGTTCCGGGACGCCGCGGTCGCCAAGATGATCAAGGTCTACCGGGCGCCGATCGCGGACGAGCAGGCCAAGGCCGTCGCCGCCTATATCAGCCCGGACACGGGACGGGAGGCCGCGCGCTGATCGCCCGAACCGCCGAGCCGGTCCGGTCCGGGGCCGCACCGTTCGGGCGGGGGCGAGCGGCCACCCGCGTCGGGGCGATCGAATCCCTGCTGCCGGGCCTGCTCCTATGCCTTGGCATCACCGGGGTGGCGTAGGGTCTCCAGGCCGGTGAGGAGCACCTGACCGGCCATCCCTACGTGGCGGCCCTGGTGCTCGCCATCCTGCTTGGGCACGGCCGTGCGCACCGCCTGGGTGCCGAGTGCGCGTCTCACGGCCGGGATCGCCTTCTCGGGGTCGGCTGTGCCGGCTGCCGAATGCGAGACGTCTTCCTGCGGCGTTTGCGATGTTTCGGCCCGAAGCGAGGCTGTGACTCCACCTATCAACGTCCGCTTCCGGGATGCTAAGTGTTTTAGTTTGAGCAGCCGCAATGGGCGCAAAGCCGAACGGCCGGTTTTGCGCGCGATGGCGATGCGGCGTGACGTAGTCTGGCCGAAAGCGGTAGGTCCGCTTCAGAGAAGCGCTACGGGCACAGCAGACGGCCCCGACGGCTCCCGCATCGTTGATCGAGCCTTGCCACTGCTGGCACGTTCGCTCCCACATCCCCATCCGGACGGAAGCCGCTATGTCGAGCTTGGCCGAGCAAGAGGCTCACATGATCGTCCACGGCGATCGGCCCTACATTACCGAACCGCCTTTCGGCCATTTGCGTGCATCCTACTCGAGCACAAGGACAGCGCTCCCTTCGCCTCTACGTTCTAGGTCGCGAATCTCGATCTGCCGCTCGGTGAACACGAGCTTACTGTGTGCGCCTGGGATGTGGCAGGTCAGACCCAGCCGGCGGTGCCAGACGACACCTGGAACCTCAAGGGTTACCTCTGCAACTGTTGGCATCGTGTGCGGGTGAGCGTCACCCAGTGAACGTGCCGTCGACCAGGTGGGCGGTGGGTCGTGGCAGGCCCGCAGCACACGACGGCCGATGTTCACTCCTGCCTTCCATTATGCTCGCTATGAGTATATGTTGGCGAATGACCGGATCGGGATCCCGGCAGACGAGCGGCTAGCTCGCGTGCCGGGTCTCATCCTTCCGGCGATGCGGGCGGCTACGCGGACATCGCCGGGTTGTCGACCTCGACAGGTCGGGTCAGTTCTGAGGAGATCATCATGGCCACGGTTCGCAATGTCGGCGTGATCGCCCAACTGCGAAGCGAGGCGAGCAGCCACGTCATCCGCTTCCGCCATGGCCGTATGCGGCAGAGCGGACGCGGGCTGGTGTTCTGGTTCCGGCCGGAGACCGCCAGCATCAGCGAGGTGCCGGTGGACGACCGCGAGATGACGCTGTTCGTCCGCGGCCGCAGTCGGGATTTCCAGGCCGTTGTCGTCCAGGGGACGATCGGCTGGCACGTTGTTGATCCAGAACTGCTGGCGAGCCGCGTCGACTTCTCCATCGACCTCCGCTCCGGGCGCCTGCAAGGCCAGCCGATCGAGCGGATCGAGGGGCGCCTCGGCGGCATCGCCAGTCAGGCCGCGCTGAACTATCTCGGGACGAGCCCGATCGGGGGCCTCCTCGACGCCGGGCTGGAGCCTTTGCGCGCCGTGCTGGAACGGGCCCTCGACACGGCCCCGGCGCTAGCCGAGATCGGCATCGCCGCCGTATCGGTGCGGCTCACCAATCTTGCGCCGACCAGCGAGCTGGAGCGCGCCTTGCAGACGCCGACCTTCGAAGCGCTGCAGCAGAAGGCCGACGAGGCGACCTTCGCGCGGCGCGCCCTCGCGGTGGAGAAGGAACGCGCCATCGCCGAGAACGAACTCGCGACGAAGACCGAGCTGGCCCGCCGCGAGACGGTGCTGATTACCCAGGAGGCCGAAAATGCCCGCGACCGGGCCGCCGGTGTTGCGGAAGCTCGAGGCCTGGAAGCGGCGGCGGAGGCCGAGCGTATCCGGCTCGTCGAGGGAGCCAGGGTCGAGGCGGAACAGCACCGCGCCGCGGTCTACCGGGATATGCCACCTGCGGTCCTGCTCGGGTTGGCCGCCCGGGAACTCGCCGGCAAGCTAGAGACGATCGAGCACGTCAACATCACGCCCGACCTGCTGGCGGCACTCGTCGGCGAGGTCCGAGGCGCCATCCCGGCGCGCATCGCACCCCGCTGAGGAGGCTCGCCATGCCGCTCGTCACACCCCGGGTTGTCTTCGTGATCCGGGATACGGACTACGAGTTGCTCATCGCCCGGCATGCGACCCGCGGCCAGGTCCGGTTCTTCCTGGAGAGCCGCGGTCAGGCGCTCGCCGAGGTCGAAGCGCGCCACGCCCAGTTCCTGGCTGTCCTCGCCGAGGCCCGGGCCTGCGTGCCCTTGGACTGGCGGCAGGCCCTGGTGCGGCGCCCTGACCTCGACCGCTCCCTCTTCGCGCCGGAGGACATCATCGTAGCGGTGGGGCAGGACGGGCTTGTGGCCAACGTCGCCAAGTACCTCGCTGGGCAGCCGGTGATTGGCATCAACCCGGCGCCCGACCTCTACGATGGTGTGCTGGCCCGAGCCCGGGTGGAGTCCTTGCGCGCTCTCTTGCCCGCCAGCGTCGCCGGCGCCGTGCCTCTGCAGCGGCGCACCATGGTGCAGGCGACATTCGAGGGCGGCGAGCGGCTGCTTGCCTTGAACGAAATCTTTGTCGGCCACCGTAGCCACCAATCCGCGCGCTACCGGATCGACGACGGGGTGCAGGCAGAGGACCAGTCCTCGAGCGGGCTGATCGTAGCGTCTGGCACCGGCTTGACCGGTTGGGCGCGCTCGATCAGCGAGGCGACGCATCTCTCGGTGGAGGTCGGTATCGAAGAGGCGGCTTTCGGCTACTGGGTGCGCGAGCCGTTCCCGAGCGTCGCCACCGGCACGGACCTGCGCGGAGGCAAGTTCACCGGATCGCCCCTCACCGTGGTGTCGCGGATGAACGAGGGCGGTGTGGTCTTCTCGGACGGGATCGAGCAGGACTTCGTCGCCTTCGACTGGGGAAGATGCGTCATGATAACGCCAGCATCCCAGTCATTAAATCTCGTCCTAATATAAGGCGGCACGATTATTTGATGCTCGCCGCAGCATACACGCAATTTCCAGGAGGACAGCACGCTCGCTGAGTGATCTTGGCTTCGGGCCTTCAACATACTCCAGGTGCTGGATCTGACCGAAAGCCGCCAGTCTGCTTCGAACAAGAACTGCCGCCAAAGCGGACATCGAAGTGGGCACGACGCTAATGCTGCTACGCCGACCTCGCCTTTCTCAAGCTGAAAGTACCTTCAGCCTTTCGGCCAAAGTCGCCGATGCGAAGTCGCCGCGATTGAGGATCTGGCTGGCGCCGCGAAGCTTCCTCCGGTCGTCCGCCGAGAATTCGCGACCCGTAAGTACAATCACTGGGATATCCGAACAGCCGGGTACGGCTCGAACGCCCTCCAGGAAACCGAAGCCATCCATGATAGGCATGTTAAGGTCGACGATCACGACGTCCGGCCTGGTATCTGCCACGTGCTGCAGGCCTTCTTCACCGTTCGCGGCTTCCACGACCGACCAGCCGTCCTCCTCTAGGGTGGACCGCATCGCCATGCGGGTCACGGCCTCGTCTTCGACCAGCAGCACGGTGCCGCGCCGGTCCGTCTCCGCCAGTCTGAACTGGTTCACGATCTTGCCGAACCGTGACCAGTCGACCGGCTTTAGCATGTAGTCCGAGGCGCCAAGCGACGCTGCAAGATTGCGCTGGTCGACGGACGTCACCATCACGACCGGGATAGACGCAAGCTTTTCGTCCGCCTTGATCTGGCTTAGCACGGACCATCCGTCCACACCCGGCATCATCACGTCCAGCAGGATGGCCCGCGGCCGCAGCCTCCGGGCGAGTTCGAGCCCGCTCCTGCCGTTCGCCGCTGTCTGTACCTGGAAGCCCTCGCGATGAAGGAATCTCGTGGTGAGGGCAAGTTGGTCCGTATCGTCGTCGATGACCAAGATGACATCGCCTCCCACCTCGTCGTCTGCGATGACGTCTGGATCAGGCGATGCTTGCTCGTCGGTTAGGGGAACGAAAGTCGCTGGTACAGTGAACGTAAAGGTGCTGCCCTGGCCCAGGACGCTGGACACTGTGACCACCCCCGCGAGCATGTCGGCGAAGGAACGCGTGAGCGAAAGACCAAGCCCAGTCCCGCCGAAGTTGCGCGTCGTGGAAGCATCAGCCTGCTCGAAACGCCGGAACAGGCGTGACACCTGCTCAGCTGTCATGCCTATCCCGGCATCAGAGACGGCGAACGAAAGCCGGTCGATACCTGAGACGTCCCTCGTGCGCGAGGCGGCAAGTGTGATAATCCCGCTTTCCGTAAACTTGGCTGCATTGCTCAGGAAATTGAAGAGCACCTGCCGCGTCTTGGTCAGATCGGAATGCATCCGGCCCAGCTCGGGTGCCAGCTGCAATTCCAGCTTATTACCCTTCTTGCCGATCAGCGTAGCGACCGAACTCGCGACGTCGCGCAGCATGTCATCCACCGCGAAATCCTCGGCGTAGACCTCCATCTTGCCGCTCTCGACCTTCGAGAGGTCCAGCACGTCGTTGATGAGCCCGAGCAGGTGACGGGCGTTGCGCTCGACCTTGCCAATGTCGGCCACAAGGTCCGACGCATCGCAGCCGTCTGCGATCTCCTCACCCATCATCTCGCTGTAGCCGATGATGGCGGAAAGCGGTGTGCGGAGTTCATGGCTCATATTAGCCAGAAAATCGCTCTTTGCCGTGTTAGCCTGCTCGGCCGCTTCCTTAGCAGCCTCCGCCGCAGCGTTGGCGCTGGTCAGCGCCGCCTCCCTGTCTACGAGGACGTGGTTCGCTGCGTTGAGCCGCTCCAACGTAGCTTCATTCTGCACGACGGAGCGGCGCAACGCGTGGCAGATCCACACCATGGTCGCACCGACCGTCACGTACTGACCCAGCAGCGCGACGTCGACGCCGCCGAGTATCCCGTTGCGCGCATAGAACCACGCGGCGATCAAGGTGGACAACGAGACCGCCAGCGTCCCGGCCCCCCAGCCGAAAGCCAGAGTGACGATCATGAGGACAGGAATGTACAGCAGGAACGGAGCGACATGGGCTGGAGCCAAGAACCGAACGAACGTCATGGCGCCGATCAACAGCAGCGTGACACCGTAGTCGGTTACCGGCGAATGACGTCGGCGGGCGACCGTCCCGATCAATTTGTGCAAGCTGCTCATGGGTAGTGAGTGTCACGACCTACGAGCTATGGAAAGCGAGCGGTGCCGCCACTGCCAGCCCTGAACGGAACAAACTTCTTCGCGGGTTGTCCGGTGCGGTAATCACGCTCAGGCGGGCGAGCCGACCGCGTTTAGCGCGTAGTGGCCGACTGGATCTGGCCGAAAGCCGCCGGTCCGCTTCTGAGGTCAGCCGCCGGAAAAGCGGACCAACTCCTATCGACCCCATTCGGTCGTCCGAGACGTTTGGCTCAATGCCCGAAAGCGGACGACGGAGGGCGTACCGATCCGCCAGGTGGTACTGAAGGGGACCCCGAAGAAGCGATCAGCTGAAACTTCCGAACCCTGCGAGCTCCCGGGTCCAAGTCGACGCCTGCTCGCTGAGGCTGATGCCGAGGCCTGGGCGCGTCGGCACCAGCATCCGCCCGTTTTTCAGCTCAAGGCGTTCGTTGAATAGTGGCTCCAGCCATTCGAAATGCTCGACCCAGGGCTCCCGCTGCATGGCAGCGGCGAGGTGGATGTGCAGTTCCATCGAGAAGTGCGGGGCGATGGTCATGCCCGCGAACTCGGCGAGCGTCGCAACCTTCAGGTAGGGTGTGATGCCGCCGACGCGGGGGGCGTCCGGCATCAGGAAATCGGCGCCGTTCTGGCGAATGAAATCCCAGTGCTCGGACACGCTCGTCAGCATCTCGCCGGTGGCGATCGGGGTGTCGAGGGCGGCCGCGAGCGCCGCGTGGCCGCCGGCGTCGTAGCAATCGAGCGGCTCCTCGATCCAGATCAGGTTGAACTGCTCGAAGATGCGGCCCATCCGCATCGCGGTCGGACGATCCCATTGCTGGTTGGCATCGACCATCAAGGGAAACGCCTCGCCAAGATGCTCCCGAACGCGGGAGACCCGCTCGATGTCGAGGGCCCAATCCGGCTGCCCGACCTTCAACTTGATGCCGCCGATGCCCTTCTCGCGGGAGCGGTCGGTGTTGACCAGAAGCTCCTCCAGTGGGGTGTGCAGGAAGCCGCCGGAGGTGTTGTAGCAGCGCACGCTCTCGCGCTGCGCCCCGAGGAGCTTGGCGAGCGAAAGGCCGGCGCGCTTCGCCTTCAGGTCCCAGAGAGCCACGTCGAAGGCGCCGATCGCCTGCACGGCGAGGCCGCTGCGGCCGACCGAGGCACCCGCCCAGGCCAGCTTGTCCCAAGCCTTGGCGATGTCGCTTGGATCCTCCCCTAGGAGCGCCGGGGCGATCTCGCAGGCATGGGCGAACTGCCCTGGGCCGCCGGCCCGCTTCGAGTAGCTGATCCCGAGGCCTCGGTGACCGTCCGAGGTCTCGACCTCGCAAAACAGGATCGCAATCTCCGTCATCGGCTTCTGCCGGCCGGTCAGCACCTTGGCGTCGCTGATCGGGGTCTTGAGCGGCAGGTAGACTGAGCGCAGGCGGATGCCGGTGACGGTGTCCTGAGCCATGAAGTCCTCCAGAGTTTGGGGTTGGGGCGCTCAGGCCCGGGCGGTGCCGACGTCGCGCGGCATGGCGGGCTCGGCATCTAGAGCGCACTCGTCGCTGCGGATCTCCAAGCGGTTCAGCGGTCCGACGATGACGAGGTAGGAAACAGCGCCGATCAGCGCGACCACGCCGATATAGACGAGGGCGAGGTCGAAGGCGCCCATCTCCTTCACGATGATGCCGATGGCGAGCGACGTGACGATGCTGGCGAGGTTGCCGCACAGATTGAAGATGCCGCCGCTGACGCCCATAATCTGCTTTGGCGAGACATCGCCGACGATGCACCAGCCGAGATTGCCGATGCCCTTGGCAAAGAAGGCGACACTCATCACCACGATAACGAACACGTCGGACGGGACGTAGTTGGCGAGCACGATCGTCGAGGAGAACAGCAGCCCCACGATGATCGGGAGCTTGCGCGCCGCCGTCAGGCTGAAGCCGCGCCGGAGCATCCAGTCCGACCACAGGCCACCAACCAGCCCGCCGAGAAAGCCGCACATCGCCGGGATCGCCGCCACGAGACCGACCTTGAGGATCGACATGCCCCGCGCTTCGAGCAGGTAGGTCGGGAACCACGTCAGGAAGAACCACGTGATCGTGGTCAGGCAGAACTGGCCGATATAGATGCCGATCATCATGCGGTTGCTGATGAGAGCCTTGACCTCTGACCAGCGGATGCGATCGCGCTTGTCGCCCATGTTCGGCAGGCCGCCTCCGGCTTCAATGTAGTCGAGTTCACCATGGTTCACGCCTCGATGGTGGCGCGGCTCGTGGACGTAGAGCAGCCACACGACGCCAAGGATGATGCCGACGCCACCAGCCCAATAGAAGATCGCCTGCCAGCTATGGGCGTGCAGGATCCACGTCATGATCGGGGTGAACACGGCCAGCGCGAAGTACTGGGCGGACTGGAAGATCGAGGTCGCGAAGGCACGTTCCTTCGTGGGGAACCACATCACCGTGAGGCGGCTGTTGGCCGGGAAGGCCGGCGCCTCCGCTATGCTCATGAGAAAGCGCAGGGCGAACAGCGCCAGGAAGGTGAACGAGACGACGTGGACGAGGCCCTGCATCATCGTGAGGGCTGACCACAGGATTAGCCCGATGCCGTAGACGAGGCGAGCGCCGTATTTGTCGAGCACCCAGCCGCCTGGGATCTGCATCGCCGTGTAGGCCCAGCCGAACGCCGAGAATGCGAGGCCCATCGTAATTGCATCGAAACCGAATTCGGTCCGCATCGACGAGGCGGCGACCGACAGGGTCGCGCGATCGACGTAGTTGAAGGTTGTTGCGAGGAAGATCAAAGCTAGGATGACGTATCTGACATTGGTCTTCTTCAGCGGTGGCCCTGCCTGAGCCACGGCGATCCTCCGATGTGGAGGCCCGTCTCGCTGCTCACAAAGCAACGGCAGCCTTCGTTCAGGGTGATCAGTGGGGCAGAGCCTTTTTCGTGTCCAACATCATTTCTAGATCGATTGATGCGCTATCGGTATCAATGCATTGAGCCGGTCGGCGGCCGCTTAGCTTCTGATCGCTACCGAATGGCCGCTATGCGCCAATCCAAGCCAAAAGCGGTCAGTCCGTTTTTCACCCAACCCAAGCCGTTAAGAAGCGCCGCCCAACGCGACCGGTGCTAGCCGAAAGCTGCACGTCTGCTTTCGGGCAGAAAGGCTGATGAAGCGACCTAACGGGCTCGCACGTGAAGCTTGCCGCCTGGATCGACGAGAAGCCGCTGATCCGCTCCAATGCGACCGACGGCAAGGAGCGAGTGATCACGTACGCCACACCTACGGTTACCGCGCGAGATTGCCATAGTCATGCGTGTAGGCGCCGGGTACGAAATGCTGGAAGGTCTGGCTCCAACGCTGCCCAGGCCAGGGATGATCGACGCGCTTTTTTGCAGGTCGATACACAGCTGTGTAGGCCGTGGTGAACGCGGCCTTCCGCGAATACAGCGGTGGCTCGAAGAAGAGTGCTGTCAGCCCTGTCAGCATGCTGGAAGGATCACCCAGAGCGTCCATCAGCACGCTCTGGCGCAGAGCTGAGCCGAATGCAGGCGACATCCGCTCCTGGCGGTTCGTACATGCCCTCTGGTGCGTCACGGCGGGTTCACGCCTGGGGCCGAGGAAGAGCGCGGCATGCTCGCCCGTCCCGTCGAGTAGCGTGACGTTGTGGAGTTGGGTGACCGGGATGCGGCATAGCGCGGTGACGGCCTCGCCGACCGTCCCACACGTCTCCAGCACGTAGCGGAGCATCAGGATGATGGCGAAGCCTGGCCCGCGCCTGGCCATACCGCCGAGCGTACAGCTGGCGAAAAGTCCATTGTCGCTCATCCCATCCAGGCAGCCGCACCAGGGTCGCTGGGCCACCGCGATCACGCCCCGCTAAGAACACGCGGTGAGTTCGATGCGCCCGGTGATGATGGGGAGGGGATAGTCGTAGTTGCGAACGAGAGCTGTGCCTTCGTCGCCCAGCCACACGGCTTAGCTGCAACCCTGCAGGCGAGGTGCCGGGCGATAGTGGCTGAGGATGCGATGGGCGAGGTCGTCGTCTCCGACCAGCCCGCACACGTGATCGTAGTGCGAGACAAGCTCTGGCATGCGTCACTTTAGGGCTACGCAGCACTTGGAGGCCGAAGGCTGGTCAGCGTCTCCGTCCCCAAGATACCACCGCTCGGCTTCGTCCCGTCCCTTTAGGAAGCGCTTAAGCCACGCCGTCCTGGGGCGATCCTGTCGTTGAGCGGTGAACGTCTTCTCCATGCGATACACCTGCTTACGAGGGAACCTGAGCTGACGCGGCACATACGGCGACTATCTAGGCGCCCCCGGTTTGTGGTGAGTGGTCGACCGCTAAGCTGATCTTACCCGGGCAATAGCCTTGCCGGCGGCGCTCAAGAATGATCGCTTCAGAGCCCAATTGGCGACCTCCATTGGTCGCGCGCGAGGAGGCACGAAGCAGGCGACGGGCCTAATCAAGCATCGCCGGCTCAGGCGGGGTGTGCGGTTAAGTCCACGTTGAGCCGAAGGGTTTATTCCCTGGTCGAACCGTTGGTGTGGTCTGGGGCGGTCGGACGAGGTCGATGGAACGGTCAGCGCATCCCACGGATACCTCGACGGCGGCCGATGAGCATCAGGCAGTGATCGAAGCTGCCGAGGAGGCAGTGCTCGAACCCCTCGCGGACTTCCCGCACATCGACCTGCGCTCGGGCGTGGAGCCGTGGGAGAAGCGCCGCGCCGCCGGCAAGATCCTGCGCCTGGAACTACCGCATCAAGTTCATGCTGTGCTCGATCACGCCCGCGACCGTCCCGACCCGGTCGCGCTCATAGAGGCGGCCCACGAGGGGCGACAATCGCACCTGATCCCGCTGCGGGTCGCCCGCATGGCGTCCTCGCCGTTCGCCTTCCTGCGCGGGGCCGCTCAGGTCATGGCCTGGGACCTCGCGCAGGGAGCGCGCGGCGCGATCGACGTGGTGATGAACGGCGATGCCCATATCTCCAACTTCGGCTTGTTCGGCTCACCCCAGGGCGATGTGGTGCTCGACCTCAACGACTTCGACGAGGTCACGGTCGGACCGTGGGAATGGGACCTGAAGCGCCTGTGCGCGAGTATCGAGGTCGCCGCGCGGGATGCCGATGTCCCGCCGGCTGAACGTCGCCATGCCGTACTGAGCGCGGTGGCGGGTTACCAGCACACGATGGACGATCTCGCTCCGCGCGGTTCGCTCGACGTGTGGCAGCGCGCGGCGCGCGCCGAGGACCTCGCCTTCGCCGGTATCGAGATCGACGCGCGCTCGCAAGCCGTGGTGCGCAAGGCCGTCGAGAAGGCGCGACGGAAGAACAACACGAGCTTGCTCGACCGGGTGGGCGAGCGGCGCACGGACGGCGGCTGGCGCTTCCGCGAAGAACCCCCAATTCTCGTTCGCGTCGACGAGGCCACGCGCGAGGCTGTCACCACCGGCCTGGAGCATTATGCCGAGACGTTGCCGCGCGAGCGGCGGTTCATGCTCAGCCGCTACCACGTGGTCGACGTCGCGCACCGCGTCGTGGGCGTCGGCAGCGTCGGCACCCGGGCTTACGTCGCGCTGCTGTGCGGCAACTCGGATCAGGACGCGCTCTTCCTCCAAGTGAAGGAAGCCGTGCGACCAGCCCACGCGCCGTACCTGCGTGGCATGCCCAAGCCCTATGCCGATCACGAGGGCGAGCGCGTGATCTACGGCCAACGCCTGCTGCAGGCCGTGGGCGATCCGCTGCTTGGCTGGACGAAGATCGAGGGACGACCGTTCTACGTGCGGCAGATGAAGAACATGAAGGGCGAGATCCCGGTCGCGCGCATGACGGGTCGGTCGCTCCAGTACTTCTCGCACGCCTACGGCGCCCTGTTGGCCAAGGCTCACGCGCGGACCGGGGATGCGGCGGCGATCGCGGGCTATTGCGGTCATGACGGCCGCGCCGACCTGCGGGAGGCCCTGGCCAATTGGGCAATGGCCTACGGCGATCGGAACGAGGCGGACTATCAGGCCTTCCGGGAGGTCATCGCGGCGGGCAGGCTCCGAGCGGCCGACGATCCACATATTTGATCTGGTGGACACGTTGACGAACTGATCACCCGGACGACGTCGTCGTGCCGGACCCATCGGTCTGATCCGATGCCACCCCACCGTGCTGATGCTCGGTGGGATCGGCTCCGTAGAGCGTCTTCAGGAGTGCCGAGAGGTCGGAGAAGGATAAACCGGCCTTCTGCACCACGCGGTCGGCCTGCCCCGCCAGCTGGCGGAAGTCGTCCGCCGTGACGTCCTTGGCCGTCAGCACGACCACGGGGATGTCGTACCATTCCGGGCGGGTGCGCAGCAGGCGCAGGAAGCCGAAGCCATCTAGTTCGGGCATCATCAGGTCGAGCAGGATCACCCGCGGCCGGTGCTCGCCGACCGCCGTCAAGCCGGCTCGGCCGTCCGCCGCTGCGACCACCTTCCAGCCGTACCGGGTCAGTTGGGATGCCATTAGCGCGCGCAGGTCGGCGTCGTCGTCCACGATCAGCACCGGCCCGTCATGGGCCTTCGGCCGGAACCGCTCCATCGCCTCCTTCAACTGTGCCCAGTCGACCGGCTTCTGCAGGTAGTCGGTCGCCCCAAGCGAGAACGCGAGGTTCTGCTCGTCGAGCACCGTGACCATGATCACCGGCAGATCGCCGAGCTCCGGGTCGGCGCGCAGGGTGCGCAGCACCGCCCATCCGTCCATGCGCGGCATGGTTACGTCGAGCAGGATCGCGCGCGGACGCTGCGTGCGCGCCTGCTCGAGCCCTACCATTCCGTCGCCCGCTGTCGCCACGTTGAAGCCCTCCTTGGCCAGGAAGCGGGCCAGCAGGTCGCGGGTGGCCTGATCGTCGTCGATGACCAGGACCTCGCTGCACGCTATCGGCTCGGTCGACGGTTGCGGCGTTCGCGGCGATCTCGCTTGCGCCTGTCTCTCCTCGCCCTCGGCCACGCTCGCCAGCAGCGTCAGGGTGAAGGTCGTGCCTCCACCCTCGCGGCTCTCGACCGCGATGTCGCCGCCGAGCATGTGCGCGAACGCCCGGGTGATCGCCAGGCCTAGCCCTGTGCCGCCGAAGCGCCGCGTCGTCGAGGCGTCGGCCTGGCTGAAGCGCTGGAACAGGCGCGCCACCTGCTCCTCGCTCATGCCGATGCCGGTGTCGGCCACGGCGAACACCAGTCGATCACCCTCACTATCCGTCTGCCGGCGTGCCGACAGCGTAATCTGCCCGCATTCCGTGAACTTGGCTGCGTTGCTCAGCAGGTTGATCAGGCACTGGCGCAGCTTGGTCGCGTCCGTATACGCGCCACCGACTCCGTCCGCGATGTCGAGGACCAGGGCGTTGCCCTTCTTCTCGATCAAAGCTTCCACCGTGGCAGCGACATCGCGCACGGTCGCGGCAAGGTCGATACTCTCCGGGTACACCTCCATGCGCTCGGCCTCGATCTTGGACAGGTCAAGCACGTCGTTGATCAGCCCGAGCAGGTGGCGCGCGTTCGCCTCAATCTTCCTCACGTCGGGCAGCAGGTCGGCTTGGCCGGCGTCCTCCATCTCTTCCTGCAGCATCTCCGAATAGCCGATCACCGCCGACAGCGGGGTGCGCAGCTCGTGGCTCATGTTGGCCAGGAACTCGGACTTGGCGCGGTTGGCCTCCTCGGCGGCCTCCTTCGCCGCCGCAAGGACGTGCTCGGAACGCTTGCGCGCGTCGATGTCGGTGACCACCACGACAGTGCCGACGAGCGCGCCGTCGGCCGCCTGCATCGGCGCGCCGGCGAAGCCAACCCAGGCGCGGGCACCGTCGCCGCGCTGATAGTCGACCTCCAGCTCGGACTGTGGCTCGCCCGCGCGCATCACCTGGATCAGCGGCCATTCGCTCGGCTCGACCGGCCGGCCATCCTCGTGGAAGCCGACCCAGCGGGCCGGTCCCTCGCCGGGTTGCGCGGGCAGCACCCCGTGCCCGAGGATCGTCTCGGCGCGGGCGTTGTAGCCGGTGATCCGTCCGGACGGCGCCTCGGCGATGAGCACGCCCACCGGCAGGGTATCGAGCACGGTCCGCAGCAGCGCCTCGCCCGCGCGGACCTGGGCCTCGGACAGGACGGCCGTGGTCACGTCCGCCACCACGAGGCCGACGCCGGTGGCCACGGCCGATCCTTCGTCTTGGCTCAGCGGGTAGAAGCTCATGCGGAAGTGGCGCATCCCGCCCGGCGCGGTCTCGCTCGGCACGCTGACCGGCACGTCGGCACTGACGAGGCCGTGGTCGCGTGCCGACTCTAGTAGCGGGGTGAGCTGTTCTTCCAGCCTTGGGAGAAGTGTCCAGATCGGTGCGCCGAGATCCGCGCCGAAGCCGCGCTCGCTCATCGTCGCCAGCGCGCGGTTCATGTGGCGGATGTTGAACCCGCCGTCGAGGAAGCCGAGCCCGACCGGGGCATTGGCGAGCACGCCCTCGAACAACCCGCTACTGCGCTGACTCTCACGGCGACGCACCAGGGCGAGGCGGGCCAGCAGCACGATCGCGAGGGTCGCACACAGCAGGCTGAACGCCGTCAGGGCGGTGTAGCGCAGGCTGTCGCGACGGTCCTTCTCCGCCAACGCCTCTCCGGCGGATCGGTTGGCCGTCGCGGTGGCGGCACGGAGCGCGTCCATCAGGCGCTTGCCCGCGCCGGTCTCGATCAGGGCTTCTGCACCGTCGACCCCCTGGTCACGCCGCGCGGTCACGACCCGGTCGGAGAACACCGTCTCATCGCCGAGCAGCTTGCGCACGGGGGCGAGTGCCGCGGTCGCAGGATCGGAAGAGCCACGGTCGAGATTGTCGAGGAAGGCGCTCTCGCCGGGGATGCGGCCGAGCGCATCGGTATAGGGTTCGAGGTACTCGGGCTTGCCGGTGAGCGCGTATCCGCGCATGCCGGTCTCCAGATCTTTCATCGTCGAGAGCAGGCGCTCGCTACGGCTGATCAGCTCCCTGCGGTGCAGCCGCTCACGTAGAGCGGCATCGCCGGCCACGAAGTTCCACCCGACCGCCGTCAAGGCCAGGGCGAGCAGGGCGTAGGCGAGCGGCGAACTGGGCAGCCCGGCGAGCGGACGTGCGCCCCGCAAGCCTGGTCGCTGGATCAGGGGATGGGTGTCGGGCATGCGAGCTACCTGCGCCCGCCGCGATCGGGCATCGGCAAGTCGTAGCCGGGTTCACACCTGCAGCGCGAGCCCTGGTTTCGAGCCAAAGCCTCTACTTCGATGATCCCGCGAGAGAGCCTGCAAGGCCTCGTCGCATCTGGACGCATGGTCGGCGTGGGTGCGAGGCACCCCGTTGAGACTCGTGCTGTCAGGCGCTGAAGCAGGCTAGAGGATCCCCTCGACAGCCACCCGCAGACGCTCCGGTCCGCGTAGGGTCGCCGGGCGACGATAGGGCGGCGGATCCTCGATCAGGTGTGGGGCCTTCAGCCGGCGGGCCAGCGCAGTCAGCGCAGCCTCCGCCTCGAACCGGCCGAGGGGCGCGCCGACGCAGTAGTGCAGGCCGCCGCCGAAACCGAGATGGCGCGTGCCGGTGCGATCGGGATCGAACCGGTCCGGGTCAGGGAACGTGGCCGGATCACGGTTGCCAGCGGCCATCATCAGGATGAGCGTCTCATCGGCGGAAATCGTAATACCGGCGATATCGATGGCGCTGAGCGTCTTGCGAGTGACGAGTTGTACCGGAGGATCGTTGCGCATCACCTCCTCGACTACGCGCGGGGCGCGGCTCGGATCGGCGCGCAGGCGTTCCAATTCGCTCGAGTGGCGCAGCAAGGCGAGCCAGGCGTTGGCGATCAGGTTGACAGCGGTCTCGTGGCCGGCGACCAGGATCAGGATCGCCGTGGAGATCAGATCGAAGTCGCCCATCCGATAGCCATCCTGAGTGGCCTGGTTGGCCAGCCCCGAGAGCAGGTCGTCGCGCGGTCGCTTGCGTTTCTCGGCGATGAGATCGGAGAGGTAGTCCGAGATGCCATCGAAGGCCCGGGCGTTGTCCATGCGGGCCTCGTCGCTGACCACGACACCGGGCTCGACCGCCGTGGCGAGCTGGCTCGACCAATCGCGGAACCTGACCTCGTCCCCCTCAGGCACCCCGAACAGTTCGCAGATCACCGCTACCGGCAGCGGGTAAGCGAGGTCGTCGACGACATCGATCACGCGCGCGCCGACTTTGCGGTCCAGCATCTCGCCGACGAGCCGCTCCGACCGGGCCCGCATCGCGTGGACCCGCTCGGGTGTGAACTGGCGCACGGTGGCGGCGCGCAGGAGATCGTGCGCAGGCGGGTCGCGGAACAGGAACGGCTGGTGTCGGTCGGTGATCCGGTCCTTGATCGGGTTGACGAGGTAGTCAGTCACCGGGTTGCCGGTGGATGGGCGCTTGGTCGGCGGCTGTGTCTCGACGCTCAGGCGAGGGTCGTTCTGCAGGCACGTGATGGCAGCGTGGCTCGCCGCCACCCAAACACTGCACGCCACTTCGCCCGGAGCCCCGCTCCCCTCGCCCACATCATCCTGGCGCGAGACCGGGCTCTGACGCAGGCGAGCGTAGAGTGGGTATGGGTCGGCGCGGTTGGCGTAGTCCTTGATCTGCTCGAGGAGGTTAGCGTCGGCCATGTTGTGTCCGCGAACAGGGTTAGGTCAGGCCCGACGCGAGGATCTTAAGTGGACCGGCCCGATCGGTCGCGGCCCCCTTTGGTGGAAACGGCGCGTTCTCGGCGATGAGGGCGGCGTAGGCCGGCAGCCAGCGCCCACAATCGACCGACACGGCGGCGATGCACCGTCCCGCCCGGCCGTAGAGGGCGAGGAAGCGCCCCGCAGCCGTATCGCCGTGCGCGATCGTCATGGAGTCCGCACCGTCCGTCAGGCCGACCGATTTGATCGTCACGCCCGCTTGCCCGGACCAGAAGGCTGGCAACGCGGCGTAGCTTCGGTCGGGCTTGTCCCCGGCAAGCATACGTCCAGCATGCACACCCTGCGCGACCGCATGTCCCCAGTGTTCCACGGCAATGCGGCGCCGGCCGTAGAGCGGGTGCGGGAAGCGGGCCACGTCGCCCGCCGCGGCGATCGCAAGATCGGGCTGCCCATCCACCTCCAGCGCATGACCGTCCACATCACAGTCGACGCCCCCCGCGTCAAACGACAGGCCGGATCCCGCGAGCCATTCGGTGTTGCGTACCGCTCCGAGCGCCGTCACCGCGACGTCGGCCTCGATCGCGGTGCCGTCGGCGAGGTGCGCGCGCACGAGCCGGCTTCCCACATCCTCCAGCTATTCGACCTCGGCGCCGAGGCGCAGGTCGACACCGCGAACCGCGTGCATGGCGCCGACGATGCCGCCGATATACCGGCCGAGCGCGCGTCCGAGCGGTGCCGGACCAGGTTGAACTAGTGTCACCGGCAAACCGAGTTGCCGGCAGGCGCTCGCAACCTCGCAGCCGATCAGGCCGCCGCCGATCACCAGCACGCGCTTCGGCCTAGCGACGAGCGCTGCGCGCAAGGCGACCGCATCGTCCCGGCCCCGCAGGGAATAGACACCGACGAGCTTGGCCTCGTGCGGGTTCGGCCAAGGGCGGGCGCGGGTGCCAGTGGCGATCAGCCGGCGGTCGTAGGACAGCGCTGATCCGTCAGCGAGATGAACCACCTGAGCCGCACGATCGAGGTAATCAGCCGGACTGCCGAGGCGCCAGTCGACATCACCATCGAGACTGCTCGGTAGGGTCATCGCATCCGCGGAGATGTGACCGGTCAGAACGTGCTTGGAGAGCGGCGGTCGATCGTAGGGGCTGTAGGGCTCGGCCCCGACGATCGTGAGCGAACCCGAGTAGCCGGCTCGGCGCATAGCCTCGGCCCCACGCAGGGCCGCGAGGCCTGCTCCGACCACCACGATAGCACGTACGGGCGAGTTAGATCCCATCGCAGATGCCCTCATAGCCGTAGCACTCGACCCGGATTGCTAGAACCGGGCAGGCGACGCGAGCGCGCTCGATGTCGGTTTGAGGCTCGGCGGCGCAGACGGGATCGTAGATGAGGGCCTCACGCCCCTCGACGCGGACGTGCCTCCGGGTCGCATAGCAGCACCGGACGTAAGCTTGGCTGATGTCGACGTCTTCATCGACCTGACGACTGGTTTGCGAGGTACCTATGGACAGGGCATGCCAACCGAAGCCGATCGAGCGAGTTCCTCTGATCGATAATGAAGGGAGTCACTGGTCGCGGACTTCAGTTTATTAGTGGCGACCAGCTCGACATATTCGTTGCGACATTTCCTCGCCCCAGGTGACCGCCATTGGCCGAAACCGGCCGGTCCGCTTCAAAGACGCTTTGTCGGCAAATTCGGTTTGGGGTGGAAACCGGAACCCGATATTTCACCACGAAGCGTCCGCGGAGTGCAGCGTTCCAATAGGGCAAGGCCCACTGAAACGGCGCCGCTGGAACTTAGCTATACGACCTGAACAGGAGGGGATCGCCATATCCGAACTCAGAGTGCTGTCATCATCGGCCGGCCGCTGGACACTGCGAGTGCTAGCCCATGGCTCACGTTCTCACGGCCGGGCAAACTGACCCATTCGCATAATCGCGACGTTCCGAAACTGAGTGTGTCCCGTGGCCGCGACAGGCTGCGCCGGCCTCTAAGGGGCCGAGTAAGATTTCAGATCTTTCGGAGCATGCCGCCGCTAACGCGCCGTTAACTACATCGGCTGTGACTGGCAGGTGTCCAGAGGGACTACACATGCGCCATATCCATGTCGTACCCGGTCTACGCCTGCGGTTCGCTGGCCGGGACGAGACCTTCAACGAAGGTGTCGAAATCGGTCTCATCGCGGCTCAACTCGCATCGGGTATAGCCGAGTTCACGATGACATTGGCCGCTGGTACGCTGGACCAAGCGCGTATGTTGGCGACGAACATGGGCTACCGCCTCCACGTCACGACCATGGATGACGCCGCGGTCGAGGTCATGTTCCTCACCGGAAGCCGCCGGCCCAAACTGCAACTCGTGTGCAATAATCCCTCTTACGCTCATGAGCGTAATTCTTCGGCCTGAGCTCTGCTCGGCCGGTTCATCCGTGACGATCAGCGAGATCAGGAACGACCAAACGCAGCAGTCCGGGCTTTTCCCCACATTCGAGCGTTGGCGCTTCGGATGGAGATACGCCGATGGCCGATGCGGCTCATGACATACAGATGCGGCAGATCGTGGCCGGCCTATCCGAAGGCGTGATCCTGATCGAGCCGGATCAGACCATCGCCTACGCGAACGCAGCCGCCGTGATGATGCATGGGGTCGCGGACGTCGGCGATCTCGGCGCCACCGTGTCCGAGTATCGCGCGAACTTCACGCTGCACTACCGTAATCATCGGGAGATCGGGCCGCTGCAGCATCCACTCGACCGGGTACTCGCCGGCGAGGAGTTCCGCGACGTCGTGGTCGAGTTGGCCCCGACCCGGGATCCCACGCACAGGTGGATGCACCGCATCCGCAGCCTGGTGACCACCGATGCGGATGGCACACCGAACGGCCTCGCTCTGGTGATGCAGGACGTGAGCGAGCGATACCAGGCCGAGGCGCGGTTCGAGCGGATGTTCAACGCCAACCCGGCCCCGGCGATCATCTGCCGGATCGCCGACCTGCGCTTCGTGCGAGTCAACCACGGCTTCCTCGACCTGACCGGGTACCATCGCGACGACGTGCTCGGCCGATCGTTCTGCGAGATCGACCTGCTGCGCGACGCCGAGCGGCGCGAGTTGGCGATCCGGCACCTTCACGCCGGCCACACCATCCCGCAGATGGAGGCTCAGCTCGCAACGCCTTGCGGGAGGGGCCGCTACGTGATCGTGGCCGGCCACGCCATCGACATGCCCGGCCCGGGTGGCGTCGAGCGATGCATGCTATTCACCTTCGCCGACCTGGAGGATCGCCGGAAGGCTGAGATGGCCTTGCGCCACAGCGAGGAGCGCTTTGTCAAGGCGTTCGAGCTCTCACCGGTGCCGAGCGCGCTGATGAGTGTGGACGGCTTGGAAATCACGAGCGTCAACCAAGCCTTCGTCACGTCGTTCGGCCATGCCCCCGAGACCGCGGCGGGCCAGTCGCTCGCCGATCTCGCGCTTTGGGTCGACCTCACCGAGCAGCGCCGGTTCTCGCGCGACCTGAAGCGGCTCGGCAGCATCCGTGCGTTCGAGGCCAGCCTGCAGGACAGGAACGGGGCCGAGATCGATTGCCTGGTCTCGGCCGAGCGTGTGAGCATCAACGGCGAGGCTTGCGTGCTCTGCGTCCTGCAGGACATTACCGCGAGGAAGCGCTCGGAGCGCGAGCTGATCACCGCCATTGAGGCGGTGATGGCGGATGCATCGTGGTTCAGCCACGGGGTGATCGATAAGCTGGCGGCCCTGCGTCACCCGCCGCGCACTGGCCATCCTTCGGGCCGGGTGGAGAACCTGACGATCCGGGAGCGGGACATGCTCACGCGGATCTGCCAGGGCGCCACCGACCGGGAGATCGGGGCCGAGCTGAAGCTGTCGCCGAACACCGTGCGCAACCACGTCGCCGGCCTCTATCGCAAGCTCGGGGTCAACCGCCGCAGCGCGGTGGTGGTGTGGGCCCAGGAGCGCGGCATCGGCCAAAATCCGACCGGGCGCCGCTAAAATTGGTGGAAACCGTTACAGAACTACCAGCACGAGTTAGTGCGAATATACTTTATGTAAATCTTCGGAACTTCGTTTAAAGCTGCTTATTACATCACCGTAGCTCTGCTCAATACGGGCATCTCGGACGTTCGACCGATGCGGTTGATCTGAGGGGATGTCTGTGTCCGAGCGCCGGAGGATCCTGTCAGTCGACCACGCCCGGGCGCTGATCAAGGAAGCCATTGGCATCATCGAGGGCGATCGGGAGATCGAGGCGGAAGGAGCCGCTGAGGTCGCCGCCATCGAAGCCGCACATACGTCGCCAACCCCGAAGCCGAAGCCACGCCGGTCCACGCGCAAGTAGCTGTGGGCCGCAACCATCGCGCGGGCTGGACGGCTCGCGGCCGACGCACGTCTCCGGACCTCCCGACGACGACCATGCCTCGACCCACATCGACAAAGGCGGACCCGGATCATGTCACTCCTCGCTTGGATCGTGCTCGGCCTCGTGGCCGGCTTCATCGGAAGCAAGGTCGTCAACAACACCGGACAGGGCCTGCTCGTCGACATCCTGCTCGGCGTCGTCGGGGCGGTGGTCGGCGGCTTTCTATTCAACCAGTTCGGCCAGCCCGGGGTGTCCGGGGTGAACCTCTACAGCCTGCTCGTCGCCGTCGTCGGCGCCGTGGTGTTGCTGTGGCTCTACCACGCCCTGATGGGCCGCCGCCGGATCCTCTGACCCCCACTCCTCCCGCCGACCCTCGGCCGAAGCCCGACCCGACCACCCCCAACAAGAGAGTTCCCACGATGGCGTTATCCCCCGACACTACCCGTCCGGCCTACGACCGTGACCTTCCGACTACCAGCTTGGCCACCCCGGCTGAGGACATGCGCACGATGGCGCTGCACTCCGTCTCTTGGGGCGCGGTGTTCGCCGGCGCGGTGATCGCGCTGGTCGCTCAGGTTATCCTCAACATGGTCGGGCTCGGGATCGGGCTCTCGACCGTCGACCCAGCCGGCAACGGCACCCCGACCGCCGGGTCGCTCTCGTCCGGCGCCGGGATCTGGTTCGTGATCTCCGGCATCCTCGCTGCCACCGCCGGCGGCTGGCTGGCCGGGCGCCTCTCGGGCAAACCGGCTCGGACCACGACCGCCTATCACGGGCTGATCGCCTGGGCGGTCTCGACGCTCGTTGTCGTGTACCTGCTGTCCTCGGCGGTCGGCGGCCTCGTCAGCGGCGCATCGAACGCTGTGTCGAGCACGCTCGGCGGCGCCGGCAACCTGATCGGTGGCTCGGTGAAGACCGCCGCGCAGGCGGCCGCCCCGTCGCTGCCGGGCATGGACAACCCGTTCTCCAACATCGAGAGCCAGGTCCGCAACGGTACCGGCAACGACCCCGAGGCCCTGAAGAACGCCGCCGTCAGCGCGATGCGCGCCGCGGTGACCGGTGACGCCGCCCAGCAGAAGGACGCCCAGGAGAAGGCCGCCCAGGCGCTGGCCAAGGCCCAGGGCATCCCGGTCGAGCAGGCCCGGACCCAGGTCACCCAGTACGTGCAGCAGTTCAACGACGTGACGGCCAAGGCCAAAGAGCAGGCCAAGCAGGCGGCCGACGCCGCCGCGCGGGTCGGTTCGCAGGGGGCGCTCTACGGCGCCGTGGCGCTGATACTCGGCGCGCTGGCGGCCTTCTTCGCGGGTCGCGGCGCCGCCGTCGACCCGGTGGTGAGCCGTACCGGCGTCGCTACTACAACCCAGCGTCGGATCTGACCATGAGCGATCTCGCCGCCAGCCAGCCAAAGCCCTCAGGGACGCAAGGCGTAGAGGCGGCGGAGGTCGCCGTCGGCGAGGAGGTAGTCCTCCCGTTGGTCGAGGAGACCGCCCGCATCGAGAAGCGGACGGTGGAGACCGGGCGGGTGCGGGTCTCGACCCGGACCGAGACCGTCGATCAGGTCCTGCGCGAGAGCCTGCGCAGCGACACGGTTGAGGTCACCCGGGTGCCGGTCGACCGGACGTTGTCGGAGGGCGAGGTGCCCCCAGCGGTCCGCGAGGAGGACGGGGTGACGATCATCCCCGTGCTCGAAGAGATCCTCGTCGTCGAGAAGCGCCTCGTCCTGAAGGAAGAGCTGCACATCCGTCGAAGCTCAGCGGATGAGGACGTCGAGGTGCCGGTGACGCTGCGCAGGCAGCGCGCCGTGGTTGAACGCGTGAGCCGGGATGGCCACGCCAGCGAGCAGATCGATCCCCCTTCAGCCCAGGAGACAACACCATGACACAGACGATCACCGCGCTGTTCGATCGCCCTGCCGAGGCGCAGGCTGCCCAAACCAAGCTCGTGGCCGCCGGCATCCCGCAATCGGCGATCAAGCTCGTGCAAGGTGCGCAGACGGCGCGCACGAGCGGTTCTTACGACTACCACAAGGACGAGGGTGGCTTCTGGGGTTCGCTGAAGGACTTCTTCATGCCCGAGGAGGATCGCTATGCCTACAGCGAGGGCCTGAACCGCGGCGGCACGCTGCTGACTGCGAGCGTCGAGCCAACGCAGACCGAGATAGCTTACGACATCCTGGAGCAGAACGGCTCGGTCGACCTCGACCAGCGCGAGAGCACGTGGCGCAAGGAAGGCTGGAGCGGATACTCAGCGACCGGTGGCACGACCGCGGCCGGCTCGACCGCCGGTATGGCAGCTGCAGGTACCACGGCGGCCGGAACGGCCGCCACGGGTGCAACATCCCTGAAGGGTGCCGGCACAACCACGGGCGAGACGGACTACATCCCGGTGGTCGAGGAGCGGCTCAACGTCGGCAAGCGCGTGGCTGAGAGTGGCCGCGTGCGGGTTCGCTCCTTCGTAGTCGAGAAGCCGGTCGAGGAGCAGGTCACCCTGCGCGACGAGACCGTGCACGTCGATCGGCGCGTGGTCGACCGACCGGTGACGGCGGCCGACGAGGCCTTGTTCGCGAGCAAGACCATCGAGGCGACCGAGATGCGTGAGCAGGCGGTGGTGTCGAAGGAGGCCCGCGTGGTTGAGGAGGTCGGCATTCGCAAGGACGCGGGTCAGCGCACCGAGACCATCACCGACAAGGTGCGGCACACCGAGGTTGAGGTCGAGGACGAGCGCGGCAACGTCAGCCGAACCGGCACGACTGGCGCCACGACCACCGCTACCACGCCTGGTACCCGCAAGCCGGTCTGATCCGCGAACGGCGCTGCTCGGGGTTCCGATGCCTCGGGCGGCGCGTGGTACCGAGAGCCGAGTTCGGATCGGCTCGTCGCCTCTATCGCAACCAAACGAACAGGCTCGCCATGTCCCTGAACCGCTCGATCCTCCTTCTGTTGCCGTTGATCGCGGCAGCGCCCGCGCTGGCGCAGACGACCGTCACCGGTCAGCCGGCGACGGGCGGCGCCTCCAGCGCGACCTCCGGCGGGCAGAACGCCGTAACGCGGCCGAACACCGATCTTGCCCATGACGGCAGGGCAGCGGCCACCGGCACGGGGATGAACGTCAAGCTGGAGCGGGGCTCCAACAGCTTCACCGAGGGTGAAGTCCGCCGGCGCTTGGAGAAGGCCGGCTACCACGAGGTCAAGGACCTCAAGAAGGACGGCGACGGCATCTGGCACGGCAGCGCAATGGATGACGGCAAGCCCACGAGCATCGGCCTCGACTTCAAGGGCAACGTCGCGGTCCAGTAGCCCGGCCCCTCGCTCGATCAGTCTCAATCGAATGTCTCGGAGTCCTCTCATGCCCACGCAGACCCTATCGGCCCTGTACGACCGCTACGACGACGCCGCGGCGGCCGTGACGAAGTTGGAGGCGGCCGGCGTGCCGCACTCCGACATCAGCCTCGTCAGCAATAAGGCGGAGACCGGCGTCGTCGGAACAGGCGAGACGGCCGACCACGCCGCCACCGGCGTGGGGACCGGTGCGACGCTCGGCACGATCCTGGGCGGCGGCGCGGGCCTCCTCGCCGGCCTCGGGCTGATGGCCATCCCAGGCGTCGGACCGGTCGTAGCCGCTGGCTGGATCGTGGCGACGCTGACTGGGGCGGGCATCGGTGCCGCCGCAGGTGGTTTAACCGGCTCGTTGACCGGCGCCGGCGTGAGCGAGACCGACGCGCATGCCTACGCCGAGGGTGTCCGCCGTGGCGGATCGCTGCTGACCGTGAGGGCGGATGAGGTCCACGCCGGTGTGGCCACGCGCATCCTAGAGGAACACGGTGCCGTCGATCTCGACGCACGTGCGCAGGGTTGGGAGGGCGAGGGCTGGAGCAGCGAGACGGCCGGCAAGGCGCGGGGCGACACCTCGACCTTGATCGGCTCGGACGCTGCTGCAGGCTCGATCGCGCGCGAGAACGATGCGGTCAGCACACCCGTGAACGGCACCGATACACGGATCTCAAGTGCCCGCCGAGTGCGGGTCTACAATCACCCGGTCTGATCGCCGCGGTCCACTCGTCAAAGCGGCCATCGTTGACCAATACGAGCCCCCGCCCGTGGGCCACAACAGGAGTACAGAGCATGGGCCTACTCGACAGCATCATCGGCAGCGTGGTCGGCGGCAACGCCGGTCCGCAGCAGGGCGCCGGCGCCAACCCCCTCGTCGGCGTCCTGATGAGCCTGCTTGCTGCTAGGGCCGGGGGCGGTGGCCTCGGTGGTATACTGGGCAACGCAAACGGTGGCGGTCTTGGAGGCAATCAAGGTGGCCTCGGTAGCCTGCTCGGCGACGGTGGCGGAGTCGGCGGGCTCGGTGCTCTGGTCGAGCAGTTCACCCAGGCCGGCCACGGCGGAGCGATCAACTCGTGGATCGGGCAGGGGCAGAACCAACCGATCGCGCCGCACGATCTTGGCGCGGCGCTCGGTCCGGAGACGGTGGGGCAGCTCTCGCAACAGACCGGGATGGGCAGCTCCGACCTGCTGTCGCAGCTCTCGCCGCTGCTGCCCGGTGTGGTCGACCAACTCACTCCGCAAGGTCGGATGCCGACCGAGCAGGAGCACGCACTCTGGTAGCCTGCGTTGCGCGGCGCCCACAGAAAAGACCGGCGTCGCGCTTCAACCTCCCCCACCGCAGAGGTGCCCATTGACGGATGCTGACGATGGCGCTCGCCTCGCCGACTGCCGGTAGCGCCGTAGACCGTCTCGACGCTGCGACTGGTCGGGACGAACTCGACACCCTTTCGAGGCGGACCGCCTCGCATACGTCTTTCCCGGCTCTCACGAGAGCTACCCTTGGCGGTGGACCGCGACACTCCCGAGGGCAGGCCGCCCGTGCACTGGAGCAGGGCGTACCTGAGGACACTCCGCACGCCGGGTAGGACCTGTCCTATCTGGACGCGCCGGTCGATCCGATCGCAACGAGCACCGTGACGGTGCCGAACGAGGAACACAGCCATGGCCCAGAACGCACACCACGAAGCGGCCAAGCACCACGAGGCCGCCGCCAAGTCGCACAAGACCGCGGCCGAACACCACGAGAAGGGCGACGAGACCACCGCGGCCAAGCACTCGAAGGAGGCACATGGCCACTCCGAGAAGGCGCACGAGAGCTCGACGAAGGCGCACGGCAAGAGCAGCGCCAAGAAGTAATCGGCATAATCGAGCTACGGCTGGGCGCGCGATCTTCGTGCGCCCGGTAACCTTACTCAAGAAGCCATTTTAGAGCTGTTGCCGTTTATGTTGGGTCATAAGCGTCGTATCCGACGGCGGCGATGTAGTTGCGGCATTCCGCTGGGGTGAAGGCTGCGAAGGCCCGGGCGATGGCCGCCCAAAGGTCTGGGACGGTTCGGGCAGCGGCAGTGCGCAGCAGCGCCTCAAGCTTTGAGAAGGCCTGCCCGATCGGGTTGAAGTCGGGCGAGTAGGCCGGGAGGTAGAGGAGCCGCGCGCCGGCCGCCTCGATGGCTTCGCGCACGCCGACGACTTTGTGGGATTGCAGGTTGTCGAGGATGACGGTGTCACCCGCCTTCAGAACCGGGACCAGGGTGTTGGTGACGTAGGCGCGGAAGCGCACGCGGTTGGTAGCCCCGTCGAACAGGGAGGTGGCGACCAAGCCGCTGGTGCGCAGGGCGGCGGTGACGGTGGTGATCTTGTAATGGCCCTGGGGCGCGAGGAGCCGGCAGCGCTCGCCGCGTGGAGCCCGACCGTAAGTGCGGGCCATGTTCGTGGCGGTCGCCGTCTCGTCGATGAAGACGACGGCATCGGGGTCGAGGTCGAGTTGGCTCTCGAACCACGCCTCCCGTGCGGCTCTCACGTCCGAATGCTCCTGCTCGGCCGCGTAGACAGCCCCTATTTGCGGGTGATCCGATGCTGGGCGAAGAACCGCCACAGCCCGCTGACGCTCGTGCGGACACCCTGCTCGGCCGGGATATCATGCACCGCGTGCAGTATGGCCTGCGGCTGCTCCCGATCGACCTGAAGGATCCGCTCAGCGTGCGCTTCGATGGCCGGTGCGGGTCGCTGCCCGCACGAGGGCCGGGGTGCGATCGCGCCCTCCGCCTGGAAGCGTTCATGCGAGCGGATCGCGCTGGATGGGCCGACCTCGAAGCGCTTGGCCGCCTGTCGGCGCGAAGCTCCCGCCGCGATCACGCGTTCTCGCAGATCCACCGATAGCGCTGACGGCATCCCGACCTCCTCGGAAAGCCTAACATCGAATCAGATCCGCCGCCTGCCCGCTACTCCCAACGATTCAACGCAGCCGGACACGGCTCTAGACCGAGCGAGCGTCCACGTGGGCACTGGGACGACCAGAGCTATGCAGTGACAGCCTGCGATCTGAAGCCATCGAGTTACCTGTTGCGCGAGTGCGATTTTAACTGCGTTCGATTGTGACCGCGCCTGAATCGTCGCGGGCTTGAACGATTTCACGAAAAGCTCAGTTCTTAGGGGATGTTAAAGCGTGGTCCCATCTTTGTGGGCGACCTGAAGCCCGTTGGAATGGCCCGGCCCCTTACGGCCGTAAGGCCCGGCAGCCGCCTGTCGTCTGGCGCCACGATCTCAATTTCCTGCCTTTCTACCCTCACGATGCTTGCCGTTGGTGGAGCTTGGCTTATTCCTCACAACGATTGGACTGTTACGACATCCGCTCGGCCCCCAGCGCCAATGGCTTCTACAGAATCACCACCGCCATCTACCTTCCCATCCTGGATAGAAGTCCCGCACCTGACAGGGCCTCTGTCTCACGCGGACGACCCAGATACCTTCTCCCTTGCCGACGGGCCCCGCAGCTTCCTGGATCCGAACCCTGCGGGCACGTCAGAGGAGACGGCGTTTCTGCCACCTCGCGCTAATCCGCGCTTGCCACTGATCGGTCGCGCGCCCCTCGACGCCGCACGCCTGACGCACGAAGAGCCGCCCGCGGGGAACGAACGCGCCGAGCGCCGAGACGTCGCCCCGCCGGCCCCGCCGACCGTGGCAGTGATGCTCGAACCGGACGTACAGCAACCGTTGCGAGATCGCGCGGACGCGATCCCGGTCCAAACCCTGTCGGCAGATCCGACCGCTGCGCCGACCCTGCCACCTCAAGCGGCGCAGGCGCGGCGCACTGCCGAGGTCGTCGTTCGGCCAGCGTCGATGATCGCCACCGCGCCGCCCCCCGTGCGCACAGCGACGCTCGAACCGGATCATGCGGAGCCGGTGGTGGATCGAACAAGCCCGGTCACGACGCCCCGTGACGTAGGCGCTGTGGTCCAGCCGATCCTGAACCCAGGTCCCGCGAGGCACGCACGATCGCTCAGAAGGCTACGAGCGGCAATCACGATCTCCCGGGCACGGGTGCCCTACCGCGATGCTGAGACGGCGACGGGCATCCTCAGCCTGCCGACGTCGGCTCGGACGTGGGTGAATGCTGGCGCGGTCGCACACGCCTCTCTGCACCGATCGCCAGCCGATCGTTCGGATGCACCATCAGCTTCCCCTGCGCCGTCCTCACCCTGGACGATGCCACCCGCCCTCGCGCCGACGGACTAGCTCTATGCCGTGGCTCCGAGTTCACCCCCGCGAAGAAGGAGAGCCGTGATGTCCCTACGTTCGATCTGCTGTGCGACCCTTATCTCCGCCATAGCCGGGCCTGCCCTGGCCCAGGATGCGCCCGCCGCGCCGGATACGTCGGCGGCCACCTGGCAGATGCCTTGGCAGATCTCGCCGATCGGGTCGGCCTCGTCTGCAGCTGGCGAGCAGACTATCTTGTCGATGGTGCCAGGCACCGGCTTG
>NZ_JAKSYM010000375.1 GCF_022829545.1 Methylobacterium sp. J-030
CCCTGACCGGACGTGCCCGATCCTCCCCTCACGGCAGACACTGCAACCTGGCAACACGTCCCCTGCCCGGCGCGATCGGGCCGTGGCAGCGCGTGACCCCGATCCGGCCGGCCACCGCCCACAGCCGCAGCCTCCGCTTTCTCGACGCCACGAGCGAGCTGCTGCCCGCCGTCGCGATCAACGGCTGGCGCATGGTGCTGACTGGCCTCGCCACCCTGCTCTGACCCCAGCCCGCACCCGCGCGGGCCGGCTGCCCGCGCCCCGCATCTGAGGACCCGCGATGTCCCTCCGCACGTCCCTCCGCAACCTAATCCGCCGCAGCCCCGTCGCCGCCCTGCACGAGCGTTCGGCCGAGCGGCACAGCGGCGGCGACCGGGCCGGCGACGACGGTGCGACGGGTCTGGCCGGCGAGACTGCCGTGCAGCTCGGCCGA
>NZ_JAKSYM010000381.1 GCF_022829545.1 Methylobacterium sp. J-030
GAGGCCACGTGATCGCAGACGGAAAGGTGGGGTCACGCCTGGTGCTTGGTGGCCAACGCGACCGGCGGCGTGACCCAAGTCGAGGAGAGGCGGTTCTACACGGCCGAGCGCCTGTGTCCGGTCTGGCCGAAGCGCGCTCACGCGCTCGCATGCGCGCGGCCCGCCGCCGGTAAGCCGAGGGCTCGAGCCGAGAAGGTCGAGGGTGGCGGTCCGGGCGTCGGGCACACCCGGCGCGGCTACGGCTGGCGCTGCCGCGGCGGCGGCGCGCTGCAGACCACCGGCCGGGCGAACTACCGCGCGGCCGGCTTCG
>NZ_JAKSYM010000409.1 GCF_022829545.1 Methylobacterium sp. J-030
TGCTCGAGACCTTGGCCGAGGCGCGTCCCGCCTCCGGCCTCTACGCCCGCTCACCAGCCGCGCCCCTTTTGACCGGCCGCTTGGGCGCCGCGCCTCCGGTGCACGGCAATGGGGGCATCGGAACCGCCCCGCGCGCCCCGACCGGGCGTACGCGCAGGACCTCGGATGCTACCCGCTCGACCTCGGCTGCAAGTGGCTTCGCTCGGGCGACCGCAACGCATGGGTCGGCATCGCAGAGGCATCGAGCTTCCCGGTCGACCGCAGCGACCCGCCGTGGGCGAAGGCGCATCCGTCCTTGGAGGAGGATAAGGACGACAGGGGTGCGGCGTGGAGGGCCTGTGGCGACTGGAAGGAGCGGCTCCGGGCCGTCGCCTCGGGCAGCTACCGAGCCAGCGATGCCCTTGAGCGGGGCGGCGCCTGGAACGCCTACGTGCGGGCCATCGCCGGCTTCATGAGCGGCATGGCGCCCGTTGAGATCTTAGCGACCGATTACCTGGCCTACGACGATGCCTCGACGGGCAAGAACTGAAACCTGCCGCTCGGCTACGGCACTTTAGTCGCCGCCAGCCGCCCTCCCTCGACAGCCCTGCGGCTCGCCACCCCCGCCGAGCGGATCGACCTGACGGCGGACGGCGTCGCCGTCACCACGCGCGCCGGCACCGTCCGCGCCAAGGCCGCCGTCCTGACGGTCTCGACCGCAGTCCTGGCCGGCGACGCGATCTGCCTGCCGCCGGGAACCGAGCCCTGGCGCGAGGCGGCCGCCGCCCTGCCACTCGGGCGCAACGAGAAGGTCTTCTTGGAGATCGGGCGCGACGCCGCGTTCGAGCCGGGCTCGCACGCCTACGGCAACCTACGCGACGCGCGGTCCGCGGCCTATTCGATCCGGCCCAACGGCCGGCCGGTCATCGAGGCATTCCTCGGCGGCGACGGCGCCCGCATTCTGGAAATGGAAGGGCCGGCCGCCGGTTTCGCCCACGCAACGACCGAGCTGGTCGCCCTGTTCGGCAGCGACTTAGCGTCCGCCCTCCGCTCGCTCGCGGCGACCGCGTGGTGCCGGATGGCGTCCATCGGCGGCGCCTACAGTTGCGCCCCGCCGGGCCAATCCCAGACGCGTGCACGGCTGGCCCGGCCCTTCGAGGACAGGCTGTTCTTCGCGGGCGAGGCGGCCCACCCCTTCGACTTCAAACGGCTCATGGGGCTCATGACAGCGGGCACAGGGCCGCGGACGAGATCATGGCAGCGCTTCGGCACAGACGGGGGAAAGCGGCATGACGGAAGCCCGGCAGCATCCGTATGGTCGCAGGCACCGGAAGATCCGAGGCTGACCTCCGACGCTCTCGGACACCATCGCACGACGAGCGCGTTGAACACGCTCTTACGTTGGAAGTCGGTGCGACACGGCAGCCCTAAGACCGACGCCTCCGACCCGCGTCTCAGGATGCAGACACCCCGTCCACGCAGTACGCGCAGCCGCCGCTCAACGACCAACCGCAGGCAGGCGTCGGGCCTCGCCTGCGGTGGGCCTTCCTATAAGCTCGGCGCGATAGGAGTCTCGCACGTGCGATCCAGCGCCCGGAGAGCGGTTTTAGTCGCTCAGGCGGGTCTTCCTTCGACCCTGGCATAGGTCCCGGAGGATACCTGCTCGGCGAGCTGTGCCTTGAAGTCCGCGATGCCGAGGACCTGCGCAGGGTTTCCGCTCTCGTCGAGGAACTCGTAGAGCGCGTCCTCGATGTTGCGGTTGCTAAAAAACACGATGGCGTCCTCATCGCCGCCGCCCTCCATGTGAGGCTCGCCGTTGGCAGCACCGGAGACGTAGCTTCCGGTCGGACGGACCTCCTTCATCTCCCCGTTCTCGCGGTAGAACCGAAGC
>NZ_JAKSYM010000007.1 GCF_022829545.1 Methylobacterium sp. J-030
GCGCGCATCGAGAAGCGTGCGGTGGAGACCGAACGGGTCCGTGTCAGCACGCGAACCGACACCGTCGACCAGGTCCTGCGCGAGACTCTGCGCAGCGACATGGTCGGCGTGACCCGGGTGCCCGTCAACCGGACCCTCGCCGAGGGCGAGGTACCCCCGGTGGTCAGGACGGAGGCCGGGGTGACCATCATCCCGGTGCTGGAAGAGATCCTCGTCGTCGAGAAGCGCCTCATCCTGAAGGAGGAGGTGCACATCCGTCGGACCACGGCGGACGAGGACGTCGAGATGCCGGTGATGCTGCGCAGGCAGCACGCCATGATCGAACGCGTGTCCCCCGAGGGGCACGTCACGGAACAGGCCGCCATGCACCCGTCACAGGAGCCGACATCATGACCCAGACCATCACCGCCATGTACGACACTCATCCCGAGGCGGTCGCCGCCCAGGGCAAGCTCGTGGGCCTCGGCATTCCCGCCGGTGCCATCAAGCTCATCTCCGGCACCCAGGCCGGCGCGGCCGGAACCGCGACCAAGGCCGACGAAGGCATGTGGGGCTCGATCAAGGACTTCTTCATGCCGGAGGAGGACCGTCACGCCTACGGCGAGGGCCTGCACCGCGGCGGCACGATGCTGAGCGCCGAGGTTGACGACGCGCACGTCCACGCCGCCTCCGATATCCTGGAGGAGCACGGTTCGGTCGATCTCGACGAGCGCGAGGCCGCCTGGCGCAAGGAAGGCTGGGACGGTCGTGCGACCGGTTCCACCACAGGGACCGCGCCGGTTGCCACCGCAGCGCTCGGTGAGGGTGCGATGTCGTCCGACCACGCCGCCACGACCCGCGACACCGGCCTGCACGCCGCCGCACCGTCCGAGGCCGTCGCCGCCCACGGTACCGCCACAGGCACCGATTACATCCCCGTGGTCGAGGAGCGCCTCAACGTCGGCAAGCGCATGGTCGATGCCGGCCGGGTCCGGGTTCGGTCCTACGCCGTCGAGAAGGATGTCAGCGAGAACGTCACCCTCCACGACGAGAAGGTGAACGTCGACCGTCGCGTCGTCGACCGCGCCGTCACCCCGGGCGACATGGCGCTGTTCGAGGACAAGGTCATCGAGGCGACGGAGATGCGCGAGCAGGCGGTGGTGTCGAAGAACGCCCGCGTCGTTGGTGAGGTCGGCATCCGCAAGGATGCGGCCCAGCGGGTGGAGACCGTGACCGACAAGGTCCGCCACACCGAGGTCGAGGTCGAGGACGGTCGGGGGGCGGTAAGCCGTACCGGCACCACCGGCACCTCCACGGAAACCACCCCGCGCAAGCCGCTCTGAGCACAAGTCCGGGACCGATTCGAGCCGGTCCCGGCTCCGTACGATTCCATGTCCACCTATCGCGAAAGCCCCGTCGCCGTGACCAAGCTCCGCCACCTCGTCGTATTCGCGGTCCTCGCATCATCATGCGTCCCGCTCGGCGCGCAGGCTCTTGAGAAGACTGGTTCAAGGGCATCGCTGAAGCCGTTCTGTTCGGCCGACTACTCCCGTTTCTGCAACGGCCTCGACCTGAACGGACCCGAGGTCGTCGCCTGCTTCCGCAAGAACGCCCGGGAGGTCTCGCCTGGCTGCCGGGCTGCCATTGCCGACTACGTCGTGACGGCCTCCGAATAGTCCGCCCCCTCGCGGTAGCGGTCGCTCGCCTGCCCGGTCCGCATCCCATCCCAACCCGAAGGAAACCCCATGAAGATCCTCAACACCCTGTCCGTAGCGGCGGCGATAACGCTCCTTGGCGCCGGCATCGCCTCGGCCAAGCCATGTGCGGTCGGGACGACCACGAACAGCACCGGCCAGGTGGGCTCGGCCGACGCTTCCTCGAAGGTCGACGGTGACACGACCGCGAAGGTCTCGCCCGGTGCCAAGGCAGAATCCCCCGGGACGGTCGGCGCGATGAACAACGTCGGCTCGAACGCGACGCCCGCCACCAACGAGGCCAAGCCGCCCGAGGGCAAGGTCGTGAAGCCCGGCGACGACGATTGCTGATCGGCCCAAAGGTTTCATCGAAACGGAACGGGGACACCCGATGAGTGACGGCTTTCCCTCGATGACCGCGCTGCTCGGCCTGTTGGCCGTGGCGGGCTTCCAGAACCGGGACAAGATCCAAGAGATGCTCGGCGGATCTGGCCACGGTGGTCCTGCAACCGTAGGTACGCCCGCTGGACAGGGCGGGATCGCGGGACAGGATGGTCTCGGCGGCCTGCTCGGTAATCTCGGAGGCGCCCTTGGGGGTGCTGGTGCCGGTGGCCTGCTCAGCGGCGGCCTTGGCCAACTCGTTGACCGCTTTCGCGAGAACGGCCACGGCGAGGCGGCCGACTCCTGGGTCAACCACGGGCCGAACGCCGAGATGAAGCCCGATCATTTGAGATCGGCCATCGGTCCTGACGTCCTCGATACGCTGTCGAGGCAGACCGGCCTCTCGCACGACGACCTTCTGTCCAGGCTCTCGCGCGAACTGCCGTCCGCGGTGGACCGCTACACCCCCGACGGCAGGCTTCCGTCCGCGGTCGCTGGTATGCCCGCCTGAGAAGCCACCCGGTCGATCCCGCTGGTATCGAAGCCGCAGAACCGACCGGCCACACGTTTGCACCGGGGCACGTAAATCCCCGTCACGGGAGGGACAGATGTCCGGAAGCGTGCACGCCAAGGCCGCCGAACACCACGAGGCGGCGGCCAAGTCACACCAGAAGGCCGCTCGCCACCTCGACGACGGCAACGAGAAGAAGGCCGCCAAGCACGCTTCGAAGGCCGACGACCGAGCGAAGAAGGCCAACCAAAGCTCGATCAAGGCGCGACCCAGGAAGGCCGTGTCGAAGAATTAGTCAGCGCCTCGCATCGGCTAAAAGCGTGTTTTGCTTCGGGCCGGCTCAACTTTGGACCAAACGGAGATTGACCAGTGGACGAGAACCGCATCACCGGCGCCGAGAAGGAACTCGGCGGCAAGGTTCAGGGCGCTGTCGGCGACGTCACGGGCAACCGGGAGACCCAGGCCAAAGGTACGGCTAACGAGGTCAAGGGTGCCGCCGAGAACCTCGTCGGACAGGCCAAGGACGCCGTGCGCGACGTTGCCGGACAGGCGAGCGACCTCGCCGACAAGGCGATCAACCGGAGCCGCGACGCCTTCCCCGAGGCCGAGCGTGCCTACCGGCAGGGTGGCGATGCCGTCGCACAGTATGCGAAGGAGTCCCCGCTGGTGCTGGCGGCCATGGCCGGAGCCATCGGATACTTGCTCGCGATGGTCGTTCACGGCCGTCGCTGAACGGTCGTCGCCCACGGCTACGCTTCCGACGAGGGCGGTCCTCGGACGGGGACGAGACTTGGCGGACCCTCCGATGTCACCCATGCGCACGCTGATCCATGACGGGTCGAACGACGACCGCTGGTACCTATGCCGCGGCGGCGACCCTGCCGACGTGTACGTCTTCCATGAACCGAACGGGCCATCCGGCGGGAGGCCGTCATGCATCGAGATCGCGGATTTCCTCGCCGCGGCGAACGGATCCCCCGAGCACCGCGCTCTCCTCGTCATGATCGGCTCCCTGGTCGGGGCGGGTCATGGCGGTCTCGCATCGAGTGTTTCCACCCCCGAGCCGGGGGCCGCCAGTGCCGAACCGACGCCTGGCGAGGCTGCCTCGTCGATCTGATCCGTTCCCTCCAATGCCCGCGAGAACGCCATGGCCATCGACTACCGTTCCGAACTTCGCAGGCCCCTTCCGTTCAGCCTCGCCGTCGTGGCAGTGGTGCTCCTGGTCTGGCTCGTCGTTGCCTCCATTGCGGGCGCACGGCAGAGGACCGCCCGGGACCATCGCATCCAGGACCTGGAGACGCGGCAGGTCTCCCTGCAATCGGACCTCGATCAGCAGCGGGCGGCGGCGGGTACCCTCGACGGGCTCCAGGCGAGGATCGCATCGGCCCAGCAGCAGGAGCGGGATATCACTCAGGCCGGCGAACAGGCCAAGACGAAGGCGGCGAGCCTGGCGACGGAACAGCAGGAGGCCGAGCGCAAGGCCGGCGAGGCCAAGGCCACCGCCGAGGCCGAGACGACCAAGCTCACCGGGCTGCAGGCCCAGGTCACCCAGGCTGAGCAGAAGCTCGCTCCTATGAAGGAGGCCACCACGGCAGCCGAGCAGGCGGCGACCGCCAGGACCAAGGAACTGTCCGACGTCGGGCGCCGGCTGGAAGAGACGCGCCAGCAGGAGGCAAAGCTGCGGTCCGATATCGCCGCCATGTCCCAGGAGGCGACCGCTAAGACTGCCGACCTCGCCAAGGCCGAGGAGAGCCAGCAGAAGGCGCGCGAGGGCTCGGCTGCCGCTCAGAAGGAGCTGGCCGATGCCCGCACCGCGACTGAGCAGGCGACGAGGCAGAAGGCCGAACTGGAGCGGGCCGTCGACGGTCTGACCGGCAATCGTGAAAAGCTGGCGAGCGACGTCTCGCAGGCTGGCCAGCAGGTGCAGCAAGCCAAGGATGGGTTGGCTTCGACGCAGAAGCAACTCGCCAAGGCGCAGTCCGAGCGGGACAGTGTGATCTTGGAACGGAGCCAGGCTGAGCAGGCTGTCCAGAAGCTGGCTTCCGACCGCGACGGCGCGGCCTCGGCGGTAGAGGCGCTGCAGAAGCGGCAGGCCGACGCCCAGGCGCAGTTGGCGACCCTGACCGAGACGCTGGCCTCCCGCAACAAGGAGATGGCTGCCCTTGAGGACCGGCTGGGAACGACCCGTCATGAGCTTGCCGCGGCCCAGGCTAAGCTCGCCGAGGCACGTCAGCAGCTATCGGACCATCCTCCTGCCATGACGGTGCATCCCGGCCCATCCCAGCCGCAAGCGCCTGCCATCGCTCCCAAGTCCGAATGAATCCCGCGGGACGGGGGTCGAAGGGGGCTGAACCAGGATGAGCCCAGCCTCAGATGAGGCTGGGCTCGTTTTTTCGCCGGGCAGGGAACGGACAGGGGGCTGCAGATCGGCGGGATAGGGAGGAAGCGCTCTGACCGGCGGATTTCCGGACAGGGCATCACAGACGCCCAGGGTGGGTGCTTGCTGCGATTTGAACCGCGGTGGTCAATGCAGCTTCGGATTGCATTGTGAATTCCACCCTCGCGTCCGTATTCACGGTTCGCCACTGGAACGGTCCCGCGCGCCGGCCCTTTGCCCAAGACGATGGAAGTCGATCCCGAATGTTCTTTCGAGGTCCTTCCGGACCCATCGACAATAAACCGGAGGCGACATGTCCAGGACGATCTCAGCCGATTTCAAATCCCGCCGGGATGCGGAGATGGCCGTCGAGCACATCGTGCAGGATCACGGCCTTGATCGGAACGCGGTGCAGGTCGGCCCTGCATCGGACGAGAACACGGCTGGGACCGAGGCGGCGCGAGCGGATGTCGAGGACGGGCACCTGAAGGCCGGGAATGAGGGCGAACCCGCGCTGGCCGGCAAGGTCAGGGTTTCCGTCGCGGTCGACGACGCCATCGCCGAGAAGGTGCTGTCGTCCTTCGCGACCTTCCACGGTGACGTCGGCGGCTGAACCGGCACCCGACGGTCACCCACGGGGGTTCGTCGGCACGGCCGACGCCGGCCCACGGGGGACGGCTCCCACCCATCCGCCCTGACAGAAAGAACCGATGACCGATCCCCTCCATGACCTCGCAGCGGCCGGCGTCGCCATTTGGTTGGATGACCTCAGCCGGCCCATGATCGAGTCCGGCGCCCTTGCGGAAGCGGTCGAGCGCGATGGAGTCATCGGCATCACCACCAACCCGACCATTTTCGCCAAGGCCATCGGGGCCGGCGAGGGCTACGACGGCCACGTGCGCGACCTGGCGCTGCGTGGGACCGCCATCGGCGAGACGGTTCGGCTGCTGACCGCCTGGGACGTCCGGACCGCCTGCGACGTCCTCCGTCCGGTCTACGACCGTACCGGCGGCCGCGACGGCCGGGTATCCATCGAGGTCGATCCGCGCATCTCGGGCGATACCGAGCGCACTGTGGCCGAGGCGCGCGGCCTGTGGTGGCTGGTCGACAGACCGAACCTCTATATCAAGATCCCCGCGACAGATGCCGGCCTGCCCGCCATCTCGACCTGCCTGGCGGAGGGCATCTCGGTCAACGTGACCCTGATTTTCTCGGTGGCCCGCTACGAGGCGGTGCTCGACGGGTTCCTAACTGGACTCGAACGTCGGGCGGCCGCCGGCGAAAGCCTCGTTGGGGTGGAGAGCGTCGCCTCGTTCTTCCTCAGCCGCGTCGACATCGAGGTGGACCGCCGGCTGGCGGAGGGGGCAGGCAATGCCGTCGAACGCGACCGCGTCCGTGGCCAGGCGGCCATCGCTAACGCCCGCCTCGCATACGGGGTGTGGGAGGACAGCGTCGCCTCCGCGCGCTGGCACGCCCTGAAGGGAGCACGGCCCCAACGCCTTCTGTGGGCATCCACCGGGGTGAAGGACAAGGCCCTCGACGACACCCGTTACGTCGTCGAGCTCGCCGGGCCCGAGACGGTCAACACCATGGCGCAGCCGACGCTTCGCGCCGTAGCGGACCATGGCCGTATCCGGCCGGACACGATCCATGCGCCCGCCGGCGCGGCCCAGGCCATCCTCAACGAACTGGAACGGCTCGGCATCGACATGGCGGACGTCGCCACCACGCTGGAGGCCAAGGCCGTCGCCTCGTTCGAGGCGAGCTGGAACGAGCTCATCGCCTCGGTCACCGGACAACTCGAACGGGCCGGTGCCGGCGTCATGCCGGCCGGAGCGGTCTGCCCTGCATCCGGCCAGGACGCCCCGAAGGGTGCCCCGGCCGCGGCGGCCCCGGTGCGATCAGGGAACGGCGCTCGGACATGAACTTTTCCACGCCGATTGTCCGTTTTTCGACCCGACCGAAACCAGGGGCGAGGCATACGATATGAGCGACACGGTCCCGAACGTCTCCGATGGCCCACACCTGCGCACCATCGCCATGCCACGCGACACCAACGCGGCCGGCGCCATCTTCGGCGGCTGGACGGTGTCCCAGATGGACCTGGCGGGCGGAACCTTCGCCGCCCAGCGCACCAGGGGACGCGTCGCGACCGTCAGCATCGACGCGATGCGCTTCCTACGGCCGATTGCGGTCGGCGACGAGGTGAGTTGCTACTGCGCCCTGCAGCAGGTCGGCGAGACGTCGTTGGGCGTGAAGGTCGAGGTCTGGGTGCGTGATAGGACAGGCGGCGATCCCGAGAAGGTCACCGAAGGGGTCTTTACCTACGTCGCCCTTGGCGACGATGGAAAGCCGCGGAAGTAGGAGGGGGACCGGCGGAACTGGACATGGCGACATCCGCGGTCCGCGGGCATTCCATCAGACTTGTCCGACCGGCCCGGTCGGCACGGACCCGTCGCCATCGTCGCGGATGGTTCGATTCATTGAACCGAGGTTTCCGAAATCACTTGAGTCCACATGGAAACCTATGTCGTCGTCGTCGCCGGGTTCGGTGTCCTGGTGCTTCTGACGGCTTGGTTGCCGATGGTGCTTCGGGCTCTGCCCCTGTCGCTTCCCATCTGTTGCGTCGGGATCGGCGCAGCCCTGTCGGTCATCCCCGCCATCGGTGAGCTCACGCCCCATCCTGGCTCCCATGCCAAGCTCATCGAGCATGCCACCGAGGCCGTGGTCGTGATCTCGCTGATGGGGGCCGGCCTCAAGATCGACCGCCTCTTCGGTTGGCGGAGCTGGTCGGTGACGTGGCGCCTCCTCGGCATCGGCATGCCCCTGACCATTCTCGCGCTGACCGCGCTGGGGTCGGCCCTTCTCGGGCTCGGTCTTGCCTCGGCCCTTCTCCTAGGATCGTCCCTGGCCCCGACGGACCCGGTTCTGGCATCCGACGTCCAGGTCGGCCACCCCGACGAGGACCACGAGGACGAGCCGCGGTTCGCCCTGACCTCCGAGGCGGGTCTCAATGATGGCCTCGCCTTCCCGTTCGTGAACCTCGCCATCGCTCTGGCTGGTACCGGCGGCCTGGCCGGTTTTTCGTGGTCTCACTGGCTTGCCGTCGACGTGCTCTGGAAGATCGCCATCGGCGCCGTCCTCGGGGCGGCGATAGGGCGGGCGCTGGGATGGCTGATGTTCCACCTGCCCAACCTGTCGAAGCTCTCCCGCACCGGCGACGGCTTCGTAGCACTCGGCGTGACCTGCATCGCCTACGGATGCGTCCAGATCGTCGACGGCTACGGCTTCGTTGGCGTGTTCGCGTCGGCCGTCGCGCTGCGCTCTTCCGGCCGCGGGCATGACTACCATCGCAAGATGCATGACTACGCCGAGGAGCTCGAACGTCTCCTGATGATGGTTCTACTCGTCGGGTTCGGGGCGGTGCTCATCGGCGGGGGACTGCTATACGACCTGACTTGGCCCGCCGTCGCCTTCGCGCTGGTCGCCCTCCTGATCGTCCGGCCCCTTAGCTGCTGGATTGGCCTGATCGGTAGCGGTCGGTCCTCGGAGGACCGTGCCGTCGTCAGCTTCTTCGGCATCCGCGGGCTGGGGACGGTCTACTACTTGGCGTTCGCGACGGGTCACGCGTCCTTCGAGGGAACAGATCTTCTGTGGTCGACGGCCAGCCTCACCGTCCTGATCTCCATCCTCCTACACGGCGTCACGGTTACGCCGGTGCTGCGCGCCCTCGACCGCAGGATGGGACGGGACACGGAAAGCGCCCAGCTGGACCTGACCCTTCCCCGTTTCACGGCCTGACCGCGCGTGGCTAAAGGCCGTTTCCTCGTGCCCCCCTCATCAATAGTCGATCAACGGAATACTGCCGAATGCCGATGGACCGGGTGAACCAGTCGACAGCGAACCGAGCTCGCCGACGGGTCGTCCGGCTCGGCGCCATGCCGAGACGCAATCTAGTCCCGCGTCTGATATTGCAGTGCAACAACACGCCTTCTCCGCCGTTGTACCGACGCTACCCTCGCAGTGCCGCGTGAGGGACGGCATCGAGTTAATCGCTCGTCGAGCGCAACTGCGATGCTGCCACCCACCGAAAGCACCCCGATGCGCTTAGCACCCCTCCTGGCAACTCTCAGCCTCACAATCTCGCCGCTTCCGGCCCTGGCGTCCTCCTGCGCCGAGCAGATCGGCACCATCGAGCGCCGCCTCGACAGTGCAGGTGCGGTGCAGGTCGCTGGCCTGCAGGCCGGGCACTCGTTGCGGACGGGCTCGCCGCGCGGGGTGACCGCCGCCCGCAAAGACACGCCCAGCGACCCCGCTACGGTCTCGACGGCCGACCATGTCGTCGGCGCGCGGACCCTGATCCTGCGGGCGGGCGAGGAGGACCGGCGTGGAGACCAGCGCGCCTGCGAGAACACGATGACCGAGGCCAAGGGCATGATCGGCGCCCTGCCATAGGCACGCGTTCAGACGCATGGACCTGCCGACACCAGCATAGGGAAGCCCGGACATGATCGGACCTGCCGAGATCGATGACATGCGGCTGGATCTTCTAGCCATGAACGAGCGGGCACGGCTTTACGATGCCGCCCTGATCCCCCTGAACCGGCACTGGGCCGAGCGCGGCGCCGCCTCGGTCGGCAGCGTCAGCCAGATTTGCGAGCGCGTCTTCGCACGGGCGGAAGACCGCCCGCTCTCGGACTGGAAGGCGGTCGCCACCGAGGCCGTTGCGGATGCCGGGTTCGGCATCGTCTGGAACGGCGACGCGGTGGCCTCGCTTGAAGCCCACAGGTGATCCGCCAGGCTTCCGTGGCGGTCTCGATCCCAACGCACCACCGTCAAGCCGGCGCCGTGCACTCTTAACCGGAGGGGCAAATTCAGCCAGGTCCGACATCGGGATCTCGGCGATGGCGGACCTCCAACCTGAGGGCCTCTAGGCGTAACGGCCGCCGGGGGTCGGCAGGAAGCCTCGGGAGCATCCGTATGGCCGCAGGCACCGGAAGATCCGAGGCTGACCTCCGACGCTTTCGGACACCATCGCGCGAGGAGCGCGTTGAACACGCTCTTACGTTGGAAGTCGGTGCGACAGGGCAGCCCTAAGACCGACGCCTCCGACCCGCGTCTCAGGATGCAGACCCCGTCCACGCAATACGTGCAGCCGCCGTTCAACGACCAACGCAGGCAGGCGTAGGGCCTCGCCTGCAGTTGGCCTTTCTATAAGCTCCGCGCGATAGGAGTCTCGCACGTGCGATCCAGCGCCCGGAGAGCGGTTTTAGTCGCTCAGACGAGTCTTCCCTCGACCCTGGCATAGGTCCCGGAGGACACCTGCTCGGCAAGCTGTGCCTTGAAGTCCGCGATGCCGAGGACCTGCACCAGGTTTCCGCTGTCGTCGAGGAACTCGTAGAGCGCGTCCTCTATGTTGCGGTTGCTAAAAAACACGATGGCGTCCTCATCGCCGCCGCCCTCCATGTGAGGCTCGCCGTTGGCAGCACCGGAGACGTAGCTTCCGGTCGGACGGACCTCCTTCATCTCCCCGTTCTCGCGGTAGAACCGAAGC
>NZ_JAKSYM010000009.1 GCF_022829545.1 Methylobacterium sp. J-030
TTCATGGTCTGCGAGGGGGCCCGCAGCACCAGCACTGTCGAATCGCCGTCGGCGCCGTAGTCCCGCTGATACGTGCGGGACAGCACGCCCTGCCCGGTATAGGGTGAGGATAGGATGCACAACTGGGCGCCGGTGGGTCCCTCACCGGGGGGGAGCGGTGGGGCATCGTGGGCCGGTGCGGGGGGAGGTGCCGGGCGTTCAGCGTCGTGGGCGCCTACCTCGCCGGACTGATCGAGTACGGGGCTCTGGCGGGTCCGGGCGAGAGGGGGACGCTGCCGGTCATGGCCTCGACCACGGTGCAGGCCGCCAAGGTGTTCTCGTACGTGCTGGGCGTGTTCACGCACTCGGCCGAGATGCAGGACATGGTCGACGGTGACCCGGCCGTGGACAGGATCCGGCTGCGGGCGGGCGTGGACATCGAGGTCCGGCCCGCGAACTACAAGACGAGCCGCGGCGAGACGCTGGCGGCCGCGCTCTGTGATGAGGTGGCGTTCTGGCACCTGGAGAACAGCGCCAACCCAGACACCGAGATCCTCGACGCGATCCGCCCCGGTTTGGCGACCACCGGCGGCCCGCTGTGCATCCTATCCTCACCCTATGCCCGGAAGGGCGAGCTGTACCGCACGTATCAGCGGGACTACGGCGCCGACGGCGATTCGACAGTGCTGGTGCTGCGGGCCCCCTCGCAGACCATGAACCCGAGCCTGGACCCGGCGGTGGTGAAGCGGGCCTACACCCGCGATCCGGCAGCAGCTTCTGCTGAGTATGGCGCCGAGTTCCGCCGCGACGTGGAAGCCTTCGTCAGCCTGGAGGCGGTCCAGGCGTGCATGCCGGGCGACTTGCGCGAGATCGGCCCGATCACCGGTACGGGCTACAGCGCTTTCGTCGATCTGGCGGGCGGTGGCGCCGATGCGATGACCCTGGCCATAGGGCACGGCGAGGGGGATCTCGCGATCCTCGACGCGGTGCGCGAGATCCGCTCGGTCTCGCCCGACGCGATCGTGGAGGAGTTCTCGACCCTCTGCAAAGCCTACGGTGTCAGCCGGGTCGTGGGCGACCGCTATGCCGGCGAGTGGCCGCGGGAGCGATTCCAGACGCGTGGGATCACCTACGAGGTCTCGGAGCGGTCGAAGTCCGACATCTACCGCGAGTTCCTGCCGCTGCTGAACAGCATGCGGTGCCGGTTGCTCGACGTGCCGAACCTCCAGCAGCAGCTGGTCTCGCTGGAGCGGCGCACGACCCGCGGCAGCGGCAAGGACATCATCGACCACCCGCAGATGAAGGGTGCGCACGACGACGTGGCGAACGCGGTCGCGGGCGTGTTGGTGAGCCTGCAGAAGCAGCCCGGCGACTACGACCCGGATATGTGGGCGAGGCTGCTCGATGACTAGCGCCCCCGCCCGTCGAGCCACGGTTATCAGCTACGACCGATCGGATGCGGGTCTGTCTCCCCGCTCCCCGATGCGAGCCGTCCGGTTGAGCGCGCGGTGTTCGCCCGCCGTGCTGCTCCCGGCCGGTAAGCGCACCCACGGAGGCTGCCTGAATGGCTGACCAGACCCGGCGTCCGACCCCTGCG
>NZ_JAKSYM010000011.1 GCF_022829545.1 Methylobacterium sp. J-030
GCTCCGGCCAAGGACGTCGCGGACGAGGGCGCGAAGCTTCGAGCCCAGATGGATGCTCGGCGTGAAGCTGCGCCGGGTCTCGGGCTCGTGGAAGGCACGCCATCCTATCGCTCGTTCGTGGGCGCCGGGAAGATCGGCGCAGACCGCGACATGTCCGCGGGCGACAAGAAGGCGATCGACACGGCCGACAACGCGGTGCTGTCCGCGCAGGCGTCCATTGGCATGCTGGAGCAGGCCAAGGAGCTGTCCGCCAAGGCCTACGCCGGGCCGCTGGCGAGCGAGCGCGGTAAGGCGATGAGCCTGGTGCCGGGCAACGAGGCGGGGCAGGCGACGCTCGAACTCGACAACCTCGTCACCACGAACGCGCTCACCAACCTCAAGAGCATCTTCGGCGGCAACCCGACCGAGGGCGAGCGCAAGATCCTCCTCGA
>NZ_JAKSYM010000013.1 GCF_022829545.1 Methylobacterium sp. J-030
GACTTTGGCCGACATGCTCGGGTCCGAGCATAAGGCACGGCCGGCTGCTCAGTACCGGGCCGAGGTTCGCGACGAAGCTGGCATGAGCATACTGACCGCCTCTGTGCTCATCGTCATCGATAAGACGCCGGAGCGGAAGGGGGTCGAAGCTGCCGCGTAGCTCAGACATTCGGCCAGGCGCGACTGAACCGCGCTTGCCCCCGGTCGATTGTAGCAAGGGAATGGGCGCCATCATCGTCATCGCCAGCTATGCCGGCGGCCTCAAACCGCTCAAGCGGATTGTCGAGGCTTTGCCGTCAAATCTCCGCGCCTCCGTGTTCGTCGTGCAGCACATCGGGGCGAACCCGAGCGTCCTCCCTGACATCCTTAGTCAGCGCGGCAGTCTTCCAACCACCTTCGGGCGGCACGGGGAGGTCATCGAGCGCGGCCACATCTACGTCGCGCCACCCAACCACCACATGCGTTTGGGCTTCGGTGCAATCCTTCTCGATCAGGGGAGCAAGGTGCACTTCACCCGCCCAGCGGCCGATCCGTTGTTCGTTTCAGCCGCCGAGGCTTACG
>NZ_JAKSYM010000026.1 GCF_022829545.1 Methylobacterium sp. J-030
AACCGCGGAACGAACGCCCGCAACGCTTCACGATCGGCGTCTGTGAGTTCCTCAAAGCTCTCAAGCTTGCGGATCAGTGCATCTTGCATTGGGCTACGACGGCAAAGGGCAATTTGCCATCCTATGATTTGTCTGGGGCACAATACTTCGGCATAGGACGGATATCGGCATCCAGTAGCCTGTAAATGGCTACGGCCGTTACGACCATGGTGTCCTGCGCGTCGGCTTCGATCACCCTGGCAACCTGTAGGCTGCTGATGTCACCGTCCCTTCGCAAGTCGGCGGCGATTGGTGGTCATAAGCGCGCTG
>NZ_JAKSYM010000028.1 GCF_022829545.1 Methylobacterium sp. J-030
TATCAGAAATGTCGATCGGTTCTGCCGCGCGCTGTCAGGCAAGAACTGATTACAGTCCTGATGAGAAGCGATACGATGCGCCTGAATCTCTCTCTCAAGGGTGCGCTCTCGGCTGCCTTCGGCTTGCTGGCACTCATCGCCGCCGGGCAAGGCGCCTTCTCGATCCTCAAGCTTGTGAGGATCAACGACGCGCTCAATCGAACATAGCCATGGGCGAACTCCTGCTGATCACCGACGATATCGCCCGCGGCCAGCGCCTGTCCCGGGATCTGGGCGCGTGCGGGACGTGGCACGTTCACGATCTCTACGAGGACAAGCTGCCGGGACGGCAGCCCAATCTGATCGTCAGCGACGTCGAGGCACTCACGTCCGACGCCCTCATTCGGTTGCGCCGCGTCTTGGCGGCGATGCGCGGCGGAGAGGTCCCGTACCTGTTCCTCGTGCACGGCAACGTCGCTCGCGCCGAGGCACAGGCCCAGATCTTGGGTGCGAGCGCCACGCTCAGCAGCACGGCCTGCACGCAGCAACTCCTCGACGCCCTCGGGCGCATGCACGTGCAGATCCAACCGATCCCAGCCAGCGTGTGGAAACAAGCAACCGAGGCCCGGCACTTCCTGAAGCAGGTTCTCTTGTCTGGCGCGCCGATCACGCCCGCTATGGCCGACACCGGCACCGATCTCGTGGCGCGTGCGGTCGGCGAGAGCGGCATCTACGATTGGGTCCGAACCGTCCAGCAGTTCGACGACGCCACGCACCAACACTGCCTGCTCGTGGCAGCCCTCGCGGCCGCGTTCTCGGGCGTTCTCGGGCTGCGGGCGGCGGACCGCCATCGCCTGACGAAAGCCGCCCTGCTGCACGATGTCGGGAAGATCCATGTCCCGACGCAGATCCTGAACAAACCGGGCAAGCTCACCGAGGCGGAGATGGCGGTGATGCGCACGCACCCTGTGTGTGGCCACGCCATGCTCGTGGGCCAGGGGTTCGAGGCGGTGATGCTGACGGTCGTGCGCTCGCACCACGAGATGCTCGACGGCACCGGATACCCTGATGGGCTCACCGGGTGGGAGATCCCCGACCTCGTCCGCTTGGTGACGGTCTGCGACGTCTATGGCGCTCTGATCGAGCGTCGGCCCTACCGAGCGCCGATGGCTGGTGAAAAAGCCTACGCCATCCTCGACGGGATGACCGGTCGCCTGGACGGCGATCTCGTGCGCGCGTTCCAGCCCATAGCCGCAGCCTTCAATCCGTCCATGCGGAAAGCATCGCACGGTCACGCAGCTCAAAGCCTCTGACAACGACTTGCCGACCGGACTGGGAGACCTCCGATGAGCGCGCTGTACCGCCTCGTCTATGCCAGCAAGAACCACCTGAAAGGGGCTGAGGCCGAGGCTGCCATGGAGCAGATCCTGAAGGCATCTCGGCGGAACAATGAGCGCTTGGGGGTCACCGGCGCACTGATGTTCAACGGCGGGGCCTTCGCGCAGGTGCTCGAAGGGCCGCAAAAGGGGGTCGAAGAGACGTTCGAGCGCATCCAGCGTGACTTTCGCCACGGCGAGGTGACGGTGTTGGACGGGAGCCCGATTACAGAGCGCGGGTTCGTAAACTGGTCGATGGCCTTCGTCGGACAGTCGGCCCGCGGTCAGGCGTTGTGGAGCAAACTCGCGGCGGAGAGCGGCTTCGATCTTAGGCGCCTGGCCGCGGACACGGTATTCACGATGCTGCACGATCTCGTGCTAGAGGAAGAACCCCTGGGTAACACCATGGATGCCTCGGCAGCCGATGTGGCCTCCCAGCAATCGGCTAACATGCCGCGGGTGCGGGACGACGTTGTACGGCTCAGGCCCGAGGCAGAGGCCAGAGCCGAACGGCAAAGCCCGACCCGGGGTCATGAGAGCGTCGCCGCTTTGGCTATCTTGAAGGCTGCTCTCGCAGACGAGCGCGGCCGGACGATGGAGCTTCGGGGTACGGTAGACGAGCTACACATCGCCATGGCCGAGATCCATGCCGCATGCGATCGGTTGCAGGTTGAGCGCGATCTCTGGATGCAGCGCGCCCGAGCCCTGATCGCGGTCCTATACGAGGACTCCCAGGAGATCCGTAGCACCATCTGCGACGCCGAAGCCATGATCGGGCAGGATATGGATGCTGCGCAAAATCGCGCGGTCGCTTGAGCTGCATACACCGCGGCTCAAAGTGTTCTGTTCGATCAGGCATAGGGGCCGCCGAACAGGTCCCCGAGCGCCTTCCGCCGGAAC
>NZ_JAKSYM010000040.1 GCF_022829545.1 Methylobacterium sp. J-030
ACCCAATCGTAGATGCCGCTCTCGCCGACCGCACGCGCCACGAGATCGGTGCCGGTGTCGGCCATAGCGGGCGTGATCGGCGCGCCAGACAAGAGAACCTGCTTCAGGAAGTGCCGGGCCTCGGTTGCTTGTTTCCACACACTGGCCGGGATCGGTTGGATCTGCACGTGCATGCGCCCGAGGGCGTCGAGGAGTTGCTGCGTGCAGGCCGTGCTGCTGAGCGTGGCGCTCGCACCCAAGATCTGGGCCTGGGCGTCGGCGCGAGCGACGTTGCCGTGCACGAGGAACAGGTACGGGACCTCTCCGCCGCGCATCGCCGCCAAGACGCGGCGCAGGCGAATGAGGGCGTCGGACGTGAGTGTCTCGACGTCGCTGACGATCAGATCGGGCTGCCGTCCCGGCAGCTTGTCCTCGTAGAGATCGTGAACGTGCCACGTCCCGTGCGCGCCCAGATCCCGGGACAGGCGCTGCCCACGGGCGACATCGTCGGTGATCAGCAGGAGTTCGCCCATGACTTTTCCCGGTCTGAGCATGTTGTAGGAGCCGCAGCCGGAGTGACTCAGGCCGCGCGCACGGTGGCGAGGAAGCGCCCGACCTCAGCCGCGAGGTGCTCGGACTGGCGCGACAGTTCCGAGGCCGCACCGAGCACTTGGTTGGCGGCCGCACCCGTCTCCTCGGCTGCATTCGCGACGCCGGCGATGTTGTGTGTCACCTCGCTGGTGCCCATCGCCGCCTGGCTGACGTTGCGCACGATCTCCTGTGTCGCCGCCCCCTGTTCCTCCACGCCCGCGGCGATCGAGGTCGCCACGCCGCTGATCTCGCGGATCCGTCCGGTGATGCCCACGATCGCCGTGACCGCCTGACCGGTCGAGGCCTGGACCTGAGCGATCTGCCCTGAGATTTCGTGTGTCGCCTTCGCGGTCTGCTCGGCCAGGCCCTCGGATCAGAGCTTTGTCACGTGAGCGGCCATGACGGCGGCCGTCACGGCGTTGCGGAACGTCTTCTCCTGCGAGCCGGGCTTGCCCTTGAGTTCAGAGATCTCAGGCGAGGCTGCGACCGCCGCGGCGATGTCGACGCTGTGCCCACTAGCGAACCGATATGGACCGGTATCTGGATCCCTAATGTAGAGGTCGACAGCCGCGACGATCTCGCTGCTGTTGATCGTACCGGCCCTGCGGAGGTCGGCCACGGTCGGGCGTTCGGCGGCCATGGCGTCCGTGGGTGAGGGAGGGGCGCGACTGCGCGACGGCGGCGCAGCGTGACCACATAGGTTGGACGCTTGGCGCGTCTCGCCACATGGTCGAATGACGCGTCCTGCCGTAGCTCGGCCGTATGTCAGCCAGCACCGCCCCCACCCTCATCCCGAACCCCGTCGCCATGTGGCACGGCGCCATCGAGAACCTATCTCCGCACGTCTCGCCCTGCCGGTATCTGGCGCCGGCGAAATGGGCGGCGATCCGCGAGAACGCGATCGGCTTCTGCGACCGGTTCGGCGCGGAGGCCCATCGCCTCGGCTGGACGGCGCAGGAGCTATTTGCGGTTCACCCGGAGCATGGCACGATCCGCGTCGATTGGTGCGGCGTGCTGATGGTCGGGGGGCAGCCCGCCATAGACGTCGAGGCGAACCGGATCCTGTTCGAGCGGACGGCCGGCTATCGCAACGGGCAGGGACAGCAGTGGGGCATCCCGGTCTGGGAGTTCGCGAAGAAGGGGGTACGGTGTTGAAGCGACAGATCCTCGCTCCGGTCGGCGGCACCACCTCGCTGGCAGGCTTCACCGTGATCGTCACGGCCCTAGCAGTCTGCGGGCTCGTCGGGCTAGTGCCTTGATCGCTAGCGTCGAGTTCATCCCGCGGAACGAGGGCGGAGCTGGGCTATGGTCCGGCAGGGATAAAGACGGCGCTCCGCCAATTGCACCGCGGTATCGCTACTCGGTGCTGATTTCTGGCGGCTCGACCAACGTGCGGATGAAGCCGAGGCAGCGCCTGCGAGACTGGACGCTCCTCACCTTGCGGAACAGTTCCAGAAGCTCGCGCTCCTGATCCACTTCTGGTGGCTGGTTTTCACCGTGAGGGAAAGGATCCAGGAACGTCTCGATCGGAACGCTGAGGGCGCGAGCGATCTGCGTTAGCGCTCGGTGGGCGTGTCCATCGTCGTCGCGGTCGTTCATATCGACGCCTTGGGGGCCGCATTTCGCCCAAGCTTTAAGTCAACGGCCGGATCGAAACTATGATCTACGTTGTACATCATATGTTAAAATCCTACATTGCCGATTGATGTAACCGATAATATGGAGATTTATTTCGAGACATATGGATGATCCCTGATTTTAATCCCGGCCACTCCGGCGAACAACGGCGCGATCGCGCGCTGGCAGCGGCTGGCATCGTTGGAACATGGGAATGGGATCATCGGCGGCAGACTGCACGCTACTGCGTAGGCGCCGCAGAGCTGCTCGCGGGCGACGCTAGCCTCGCCGGGCGTGACCTGAGCTTGGCCGATGCGCTCGCCGGCGTGCATACAGACGATGTCGCTTGGCTGCGCTCGCAGATTCGGCAGGCCGTCTCGGCACCGAACGTGCGGATCCGTGAGCATCGCGTCAACTCGAACGTGCACGGCGTGCGCCGCGTCCTGTGTCGAGGGCGAACCTATTACGATGAGGCAGAGCAGCGGACATTTACGCTCGGCATCGTCATCGACATCACCGATGTCGAGGCGGACGGGCGGCGCCGCTTCACGCGTGGAGCTAACGGTCCGCTGGATGATGCCGCCGAGCATGGTGTAGCTGCCTACGAGGCGGTCGAAGCGACGGGGTTACAGAGCCTTCTCCAGCCTGCCCGAGCGCTGCTGATGGCGCTCGGACGAGAGATAGCCCGCGGCCTATCCAAAGGACGTCAACGTCCGCATTGAGGAATATGCGTTTTTTGCACGTCGATCCTAAATATTGACCTCCGTTCACTTGCACAAAGTGAATGTCGGCGACCAGAACGACGCATAGCTAGGCCGCAATCAAACTAAGCTAACGATCGAATAAATCCACAACATATGTGAATGTTCTGAAGACAGTTCACGTATCTACCCAGAGGTAGTTTCAGGGCCCTTCTATGGCCGTGATACGCCGTCCAGGCCCAGGCGAATGGAATGCTCACCAGCGCGTCGCCTGCAATGATCGACACCCTGATCCGCAAGCTCAGCTCCGCGGGTGGTCTGACCGAGGCCGATCGAGAGACGGTGCGGCAGCTGAACCTGCGCACCCAGCAGGTCCCGGCGCGACAGGATCTCACCTGCGAGGGTGACCGACCGGAAAACGTGCACCTCGTGCTCTCCGGTTTCGCCTGCCGCTACAAGGTCTTGCCGCGTGGCCGACGCAGCATTGCGGCGCTCATGGTGCCGGGCGATTTCTGCGACCTGCACGTGGCCATCCTGGACGAGATGGACCACTCGATCGCGACGTTGACGCCGTGCACGGTGGTGGAGATCCCGCGCTCCACCATCCGCGACCTGACCAAGAACCATCCCCACATCACGCACGCCCTGTGGTGGGCGACGCTGGTCGACGAGGCCGTGCTGCGCGAGTGGCTCGTCGGCATCGCCGGGCGAGAGGCCCCCGAGCGCACGGCCCACCTTTTCTGTGAGCTGCTGCTACGCCTGCAGACGGTCGGTCTGGCCGAGGGGGACGGCTACGCCATGCCGTTCACGCAAAATGATCTTGCGGACATGCTCGGCCTGACCCCCGTCCATGTGAACCGCGTGCTGCGGGAGATGCGGCTCGATAATCTGATCGTGCTCAAGCGACGCTACCTTCGGATCCCCGATGTCGCTCGTCTCTGCGCGTTCTGCGACTTCAATGCGAACTACCTGCATCGCACGCCGAGGTCGAAATAAATCTGCCTCACTGCAACTCAAGTTACGACAAATCAGCCCGCAGTCTGACAGTTTTATGGTCTGTCTGCCCATACCACAGGGATATTTGGCCGGCGAAAATTTATTACCCTAGCGCGCCGTGAGCGAGAGATACCATGCCACTCTACTTCTTTGACACGGATGACGGCGATTTTCGTCAGTTGGACGATGAGGGCATAGAATTACCGACCGCGGAGGGCGCCCGAACCGCGGCATTGGACGCGCTCCCGGATATGGCGCGCGACAAGATCCCAGATAGGGACCGCCAAACCTTCTCGGTGCAGGTACGGGACGAGGCAGGGGTGGTGCTCTACACCGCAACGCTCGATCTCGTCGGGGAGTGGCATGCGCTCCATGCCGTAGTGAAGTCGACGTAGGCCCCGGATCGACCGCCGGCATCGGCGGTCCCGAGGGCGTCCTTCAATCTTCGTGGCGCTGACGCTGACAGTTTTTCCCCCGTGGCCCGAGCTACCCGCGGCCTCGCTTGGTGCCAAGGTGCCGCACGATCCAGTCCTGAGCCGCAGCCAGGTCCAAGAACAGGGGAGCGCTCATCCCCGCGGTCAGGCCGAACCCGGCTTCCAGGAACCAAAAGCCCACGTCGGCACCGTGTTGGTCAGAGAGCCGAACCAGCACCGCCACGAGGAAGCCGTCAGCGAACACGAGCTGACCGTGTGTGTCGTCACCGCTGGCGGCGACCCGCACAGGCTGGAGATACAGGCTCACCCGGCCACTCGGTTCTGCAGGTGCAGGTAGGCCGCGTCGAACTCAGAGGCGCGGATAAGCTCATCCCACGCCTTCACCACCAGCGTCTGCCGGTGCAGCGTGACCATCCCGCAACTGCGCATCTCCTTCAACACGCGGTTGACGTGGACGCTCGTCATACCCGTGGCATCGGCGAGATCGGTCTGCGTCATCGGTAAGGGGCAGCGGTGGTCACCAGCCAAGCCGACTGCTTCCTGCTTCGAGTACAGCTCGCAGAACAGGTGAGCGAGGTGCTCGAACGCGGGGCGGCGCCCCATGGCGATCAGCCATTCCCGGAAGATCGCCGCGTCGATCAGCGTATCGCGCCAGAACGCGGCCGCGATGCTCGGGAAGCGAGCCGTGAGGTCGTGCAGGCTTTCGTGAGGGATGAACGCCACCGTGGCTTGGGTCAGCGTCGCGAGATTATGGTCCAACAGCGGGATGTGCAGGCTCTGCAAATCCGGGATGTCACCCGCGATATGGAACGAGAAGATCTGGCGGCGTCCCTCGCTCAGGAACTTGTAGCGGTGGGCCCAGCCCTCCAAGATGACCGTACACTGGGTCGCAAGATCGCCGTCACGGACGATGTCCCGCCGAGCTGGCAAGGTTCGAACCCGGACCGGCAGGCGTTCGATCGCGTCGCGCGCGTCCTGCGAGAGGGGTGTGACACTCTCCAGCTTGCGGATAAGCGGGAGGAGGGCGTTGGGGATCTTCGAAGCCATCGTGGCATCGCCTAGCGGAACAGGCGGAAGCACACGTCTCTCCCAGTCGGCAGCGCCTGTCTCTCAGCAGCTACCGATCCCCCGGGTATAGAAGGCACGTTGGCGCAGTATTCAAACTTGGGTTGGGATTTCTGCGCGGCTGGTGCGATGCATCGTGCCCGCCTCAGACTATGCCGTGATCAACCGTCGTCTCCTGCAATTCAGCGACCGACACAGATAGTGGCAACCCGCTCGGCGAGCCGGTCGCTGGTAAGGAGCGCCGCAGGGTGATCACGCTTCACCGCGGCTAAGGGCATATCCGGGAACTCTGCCTCTCCCGGGTCCTGCACCAAGCCGAGGCCACCATGCGCCGTGATCGCTCGCATCCCCTCGGCGCCGTCGCTGTTCGCGCCGCTGAGCACGATCCCGACCACGCGCTCGCCGTAGGCTTCGGCGGCGGAAATGAACAGGGGGTCGGCGGCCGGTCGCGCGAAATGGACCTTGATCCCTCGATCCAGGAGGATCGAACCGAAGCGCAATCGCATATGCCGATCGGGCGGCGCGACGTAGATATGGCCACGCTCAATCACCGCGCCATGTCGGCCGAAGACTGCCGGGAGGCTACCGCGGTGGGCCAGGATGTCGGGGAGGCTGCTTTGATGCGTCCCGATGTGCTGGACGATGAACACGGAGGCGCGGCATGTGCTGGGCAGAGCCTCGACGATCTGCAGGAGCGGACCGAGGCCACCGGCGGAGGTGGCGATGACGATGATGGGGCTCATCTCAATGAGGCAATCTTCAGAACCCTCACCGGTTCAGTTTGCCTCTGACTGCACGTTTGAACGAGGTGAGGAGCTTGCCCCGTGGTGCATCAGCCGGGCGGCCATATCATCACGGCTCGCCCGGCCTCGCGCACCCCGACCGCTCCCGCGGCGGATAATCCTGAGATAGGCGCGAACTCGGCCGCGGGGAAGCCTCGGTGTATCCGCGGCGCCATCGCGGGTGGGTGTTTCATTCGGTAAAACGCTCGTTCGACCGAACGAAACACCCCGCGAAATCAGCATGACTTCCGCCTTTATCTCCTACCTGCGGGTCTCGACCGAGCGGCAGGGCCGGTCCGGGCTAGGGCTTGAGGCGCAGCGTCGGGCGGTCGCCGACTTCCTGGCCGGTGGCGCCTGGCGACACGTGGCTGAGTTGGTCGAGGTGGAGAGCGGGTCCCGGGACAGCCGCCCTCGCCTCGCCGAGGCCATGGCGCTCTGTCGACTGCACGCAGCTACGCTAGTCATCGCCAAGCTCGATCGCCTGTCCCGTGATGCGGCGTTTCTGCTCAACCTGCAGAAGGCTGGCGTCCGGTTCGTGGCGGCCGACATGCCGGAAGCGAACGAACTGGTGGTGGGCATCATGGCCGTGGTCGCCCAGGCGGAGCGCAAGATGATCTCGGCTCGGACCAAGGCGGCCTTGGCCGCAGCCAAAGCCCGTGGCGTGCGCCTGGGTAAGCCAGAGAACCTGTCGAACCGGGAGGTCGGCCAAGCACGCAGCCGGGCACAACAGGGACGGCGAGCAGCGGAGCGCGTGCTGGATCTGGCGCCGGTGATCGCGACCGTGCGCTCCGAGGGCGCGGTATCGTTGCGTCAGATCGCGGCGGCGCTGAACGTGCGAGGCATCCCAGCAGCCCGTGGCGGAGCATGGTCGGCTGCTCAGGTGAGGCGGGTTCTAGCGGAGGTTGATAGTCACGGTTAAGGTGACGTTAACCGTAATCTGCCCGTGTGATGGCGGCCAGAAAGAAACTGTCTTGCGAACAGATAGCGGCTATCGTTCAGACAGGTTGCTGCATGGCGAAGTTGATTGGTCTGGCATCGACAAAGGGGGGCGTCGGGAAGACGTCAATCGCACTGAACCTCGCGGCCGTACTGGTCCGAGGGGGTGCGAAGGTTGTCGTCCTTGACGCTGATCCGGCCGGTCATGCCGTCGCGGTCGGCGATATGGGCCTGCTCCCCTTCCCGGTTGTGGCTCAGCTCTTGGAAGAGGTCGAGGTAAAAGCGGTGGCAGCCTGGACCAAGGCCGTGCGGGCACAGGGTGCCGACTTCGTAGTGATCGACGCGCCTGGCGCGCTGGGTGCCGCATTCGGCGCCGTCGTGGCGATCGTTGATCTGGCACTGATCCCCGTCGGCGCCTCCATGCTCGACATCCGCGGCGCGGCCGAGACGGTCGGGATCGTGCGCCGTCATCGGAAGGCTGGCGGGCGAGGCCGGCCAGACATCCTCGTGGTCCCATCGCGCGTTGATCGGCGAACCGGATCCGGCCGGGATGTTGTCGGCACGCTAGCTGGCCTGACTGAGCCAGTAGCGCCGCCGATCACCCTGAAGGCTATCGTGGCCGACGCCCTGTCTGCGGGTGAAGCCGTGCCCGCCGAGTCCCCGTCTGGCCTTGAGTTCGCAGCACTCGCTGCTGCGGTTCGCGCTCGTCTGGAGTCGTTGTGATGGCCGCAAAGCCCCGCAATAAGGCCGCTATGGATGCCGAAGCGGTCGCCCGCATGATGGCTGCTCAGGATCAGGATGAAGAAATAGACGCGGCCGCTGAGGCCTCTCCGCCAGCGCCTGCCCTAGTACAGCCCGAGGCCGCGCCGACCCTGCCTGCCACGCTGGAAGCTATGCCTGCCGCACCAGTCGACGTGTCAACAGAGGCGGCGGCCGTACCCAGCCCACATCCGCCGGCAGAAGCGGCCGCGTTCGACCCGGGCAAGATCGACGGACGCACACTTCGGCGCACCGGCCGGGAGCCGTTCGCCACAAGGATCAAGCCGGAGGCTCATGAGGCGCTACGCCGGATCGCCTATCATCGTCGGATCACAATCGCCGAAGCCCTAGAGATGGCAGTAGCTGCGTTCGACAACAGATAGAAATCTGACCGAATGATAGGCGCTAGATAACAACAAGATGCCTCCATGATGGAAGCGAGATAGCGCCTTTCTAGCAGTTGGTAGCTCTGATTGCGGATCAGTCCGATCCCTGGGATCCGCCGGACGGTCGTCGGGGCCATTCACCGGCGAACGCCTTCAAGGGACATTCGGGGAGCGGGTTTCTGTAGGGGCGTAGCGAGGGGCCGCGGCTCTGATTACGAACTCACAGCCACAGCATCGCGACCGCTAAGAACGCGCCTTGGAACGCGAGCATCATGCCGACGAGGACTCTGATCTCACGGTCGTGGGGCCCCAGATCCTGACGCTCCTTCCCGGTCACGTCGAAACAGCCGTATTGGCGCGACCAGAATAGGTGAACAGCATTCGCCCTGAAGAATCGGTGACGGTAGCCACGCGTGGACGATCAGGCGTGCTTCCGTCGACCTCGTAGAACGCAATCATGAGAGCGTCCGCCTCATCCGTCGCTTGGTAGATCCGGGGCACGCTGCGCGGCACACCAGCCTTCCCGATGCGATCAATCCTGACACTGTAGGCCATGTCAGATGCCTCCAAACAGGAGGCCTGCGCTGGCGGCTCGGGAGGAGAAAATATCGCCAGCGCAGGCGGTGCCAAAGCCGTTGGTCCTCGGCATCGACATGCCAACGTTGCATACGGTTGAGACGCATAATTTTAAATTTGTTATATTTCTGAAAAAATTATTATAACTTATGTTGAAATTTGACATAAGCAGAGACGTGATAGACTTGAAACGATCCGCAATAGGCGCGGTCTTCAAAGATTGAGAGGTCGATCAATTAGCCTATCGCGCCCTCACTCCGCTCAGGCTGACCCGCGGAGCATCTGCATCGTCCGGAGACGGCGCTTGCTGTAGCGGTCATTCGGGAAGTCGTCGGCTCGGGGCTCGGGCGCCGACGGGGTCCAGACCCTGTCGAGCAACTGGTCGATGAGGCTCAGCGCGTCCACTTCGTCATGATGCACGCCAGCAGGGAAGCGCAGCAGTTCGGCTCGACGCTGGTCAATCCTCCGGCTCGACGCACGCGTTCATGAACGTCGCGCGCTCTGAGCCCTTGAGCTTCTTCTGAGCAGCTTCACGCTTGCAACGCGCCAGCACCTCGGGATCGACATCCGTCATCGTGTCGTCGTTCTGGCCTGAACCAGTTGCCGGCCTTTCCATGGGTACCGGCGCATTCTGCGCGAGCGCGCCGGTGGCGAGAACCACAAGAGCTATCGCGGCTAGGATCGAGCGTCTCATTGCTGTTCTGCCTGAGCTACGTTGCACAGGCGTGCACCCTCGCCGCGATGTGCGGCGAAGGTTCGGCAGGATGCCCTATCGCAAGCGTCCTATACCTCGGCGGCATCCTTCGCCTTCCGCGGCCGTCCGGCCCGCTTCGGCTTGTCGGAGACGGTTGCCGCTGCCTCGGCAGCCTTCGGAGCCGCTTTACGACGCTGGCTTCCAAGACCGGCGCTCTTTGCAAGCTCAGAGCGCTGCGCCGAGTAGCTGGTGGTCACCATTGGGTAGTCCCGCGGCAGCCCGTAGCGCTCGCGGTACTGCTCGATCGTCATGCCGTTGCCGGTGAGGTGGCGCTTGAGCGTCTTGTACGGCTTACCGTCGATGAAGCTGATCAGGGCGTCAGGGGTGATCGACTTCCGGATCTGGGCGGGCGTCGGCTTCTCGGCTGCTTGTTCAAGAGCGCTGCCCTGGCCAAGCCCTTTGAGTGCAGCGTGCGTGTTGGCGATAAGCTCTGCCATGTCGCCGGGTCGGACAGAATTTTTCGACACGTAGGCCGAGACGACGTTCGCCGTTAGATCAATGAAATCGACGGCCGAAGCCTTGATGGTCACTACGTTCTCGCTCACGGTGCACCTGGTTTTAGAGAAGACCGCACAATCTGTTGTCGCGTGAGAAAATGCAATAGGTTATCTTGATCTGGACCTTTTGCTGTAGGCAAACGCAGATGATGCCGAGCCCTGATCTTGAGCAGTTCGCGCCTCTGATCGCCGACAACGTCGTGTCAGCCTTCGAGCGCGATCGGGATGGGTTGCCCTTTCACCCGACCATGCGAGTGACCGTGGTGTCCGTGCTAGTGGGCAATCTCTTGCCCGTCCTGCCCACCAGGTCGAGCGACGTTCTCGCGACGGCCTCTAACTGTGGGCTTGACGATGTGGCCGGCGTGATCGAGATCGGTGGCCCTCGGGTTGAGGCGGTCGATCCCGACGACGGGTCGGTGACGATGCGCCCATGATGAGGGAGCGGGCCGGATCCCGTGACGACGTGGTTAGGCCCTGTGCCGTTCGGCGTTCAGCCGGAGCGGCGAGGGCGGTGTAGCGCAGAGCCGATGCAGCGCCCGTGCGGCGACTGCTTAGACGGCACTTCGACGGCAAGCGTGTACCCGTGCATCAATAAAATAGTGATGTTTAGTGATCGGAGGCGGGTTTCGGGCCCAATACGCACGCGCATGCACGCGAGGGTTTTTCCCGCCTATAAAAAGGGGGTGGTGAGACGCCACCCCCTGCGTTTCGCCAGCAGCACGCGCGCCCGCGCGAGGGCTGGTGCCTGTTGTGGCCTGTTGTGATCGAGATGCAGCCGCCTGTTATGGATTGTTAAGGTTGCGGGCTGCCTCGGCGCTTCAGTTTCCTTAAGCTCGCAGCCGAGTTTTCGGAGCAGTATGCGCCCGCGCGCGAGGCTACGGACAGACTGTGCATCGCTGGGAGCGCGCCGCCTCCGTGCTGGGGTTGTGTCGGGCGTGTGCCGGCATCGTGCAGGGGCAATAGGGGACCAGTACCGGGGCAGCTAGAGGGCTGATAGCCGGCGCGGGCTGTTGACATTTGCTGACCTCGGCCGGGAGTTTCGTCACCAGTACGCGCCCGCACGCGCGAGGCTGCCACATGAGCCATGGAGTCCGCAAAGGCTTTGCAAGTCAGCATCTTAGCTGTCTCGGCCGATAGCATGCCGGGTGTCCAAAATGGACGAGGCCGCACAACCCGAACGCCGCAAAAGGGCCGGCGCGGGCCAAGCCCCGAACTGAAAAACAATCAACGGAAATCAAAGGGTGAGCGCGGGCGAGGACCGAATAAAAAAACGGGAAATATTGCGCGGGGTCTCGGGACGGCCCCGATTAAAATACCGCCCGATATTCCCCTTGTGTGGCCGCTGCCCTGTTGAAGGATGTTGAGGTTCAGGCCAGGCGGTGCCTGTTGGTCAATGTTGGTCTCGGTCGCCGTTTCGGGCCCAGTACGCGCGCGACGCGCGAGGGCTGCCCTTTGCTAAAGTAGCGATGAGTAGCAATGCCCGGCCGAGTTTAGCGCACAGTACGCGCAGGCACGCGAGCCGATCGGAGGGGACGGGGGTCAAGGCCGATCACTTGGACCTGGCTTTGATGATCTCGGGCGCCAGCACCATGTCCAAGTTTGAAAACAATCAACGGAAATCAGATGGTTGTGCCGGGCGCTCCCCGATGCGTAGGGGGAGGCCGTCAAGGTCGCGGCGCCTAGTCTACCTTGACCCGGCATGATGGATTGCGCCTGACCCTAGCCTGACAGATCGCGACATCGGCTTTCGGTGGAGGCCACGACCGGGTGGGGTTTCGGGACCAATACGCGCGTGACGCGCGAGGCCCCGATTTCTCGGAGCAGTACGCCCACGCGCGCGAGGCAACCCGGACAACCCGGACACCTAAAAAGGGTAGCGGGCACGTTGGCCAACGTTGACGGGACATTTACCGATCCAAGCTGCGGGCCGCTCCACAAGGCCCTCTGAGTTATACATGATCCGGCGGAAAGCCGGTGATCTCGGCTGTGCCGTATCAACACTCCGCGAGCTTCTAAAGTAGAGCGATTTAGACAAGCCCGATCTAGTAAAGCGGAGTTTTCGGTAGCCGTAAAAAAGGGGTCGCCTCATCGTTAAAATAACGGCGGAAATCTATGGGCCCGGAAGCTCGCATCCTCCAGCTGAGTTTTCCGTATCCGTAAAAAGGGACCGGCGGTTGAGTTTTCAGAGGCAGTCATCGCGAGAATTTCCGGAGTTTCCGGAGGCAGTGTCGCGAGGGTTTTTAGAAGCCGCGACACGAGGCCAGCGGCTAACCCCGCACGAAGAGTTTTCTCACGCAGTCATCGCGGAGCCCCGGCCGGGCGGATCGCGGTTTTCACCTGGGACGCCGCGCAAAGCCTCGACCGCGGGGTATCGCCGGATAGCGCCACAGATCGCCAGATTTAGCTCAGGACGGGCAACGGCCAAAATCCCGTACCCCTGCCCCCTTGCGAAAAAAGACCAAAGGCCTCACGCGCCAATTCTGGCGGCTTCCTAGCCTTTCCTGACGGCAGACACCGTTGAGGGCGACACGCCAGCGCGCCGGGCGATCTCCCGATCCGACAGGCCCTCGATCAACAGGGCCTCGACGGCGGCACGGCGCTCGGCCACGGGGCGGCGCGCAGGCTTGGCCGGTTGAGGGGTACGCCGATCGGTGTGGACCTTCTGTGCGGGCTGGCGTCGGGCGCTCGGCCGAGACGGAGGAGGGATCGTGACGGCCCCACCTTCGACCTCCGGCGATAAGTGGGTAGCGTTCTGCGACTCCCCTTCGGCCCCGGCTGGCTCGGGATCCGATGAAGTGCAGGTCTCGCGCGCCAGATCGGCCCTAGCCGGAGAAGAAGGTATTGGTTCGTTATCGCCTTGGGCCTCGAACTCGGCCGTGGCGGGCGTCTCCTTCTCGGCTCTGCGCGCATCGGCATCTATGAGCATGTCGGTGGTGACATAGCCCGGCGATCCGGCAGGGGTATCTTCGGCTTCCTCGCTATCACTTCCGACGATGCCGAGCTTGCGCGCCGTCACGGGCGCGCCGAGGATCTGACAGACCTTCACGTGCGGGCTCCATTTGGCGGTGATGTCGGCCTTCACCTCGACGCGGTGGCCCATGACGGGCTCAAGCAACGGAGCCTCGGGCAAGGTCGCGTCGTCGCCTCGAACAAGCAAGATTTCGAGCGCATGAAGCGCGAGACCATCAAAGAGCTGAAGGAGATTGAGCGGGAGCAAATCAAGCACGCGAAGTCGGTAGAGGCTGCTCACGACAAAATCAGCAACTCGCTCGGCTCTGTGATCCGCAACGTTCTGAAGCTCTATGCGGTCTTTACGGCGGGCAAGGCGGTCGGCGACTTCGTGCGGGACATCACGCAGGCGGATGCTGCCCTTGGACGGCTCGCCAAATCGCTTGAGACGACCCCTGAGGCCCTTTCGTCGCTCGGGGCGGCCGTTGCCCGGTCTGGAGGCTCTGCGGACGCTGCGGTGGGCTCATTCGAAAAGCTGGCCAACGCGTACAATGAGGTGAAGCTGACGGGCCGCAGCGCGACCTACGACATGCTCTCCCGGCTCTCGGGCGCGTCCGGCAAGGCCATCCCGCCAAGATGGGCGCAGGAAGCGCGGCTGTCGAGATGGGGAGGTTGTCCGGTCCGACAGCGACAGGCTAGAGCCGGCCATGGATCCCACCATCGTCAAAGCCCTCGCCCTGATCGAGGATCATCACGTCGCGCACGGCATCCCTTCGGTGCTTGAGATGCGCGACATTAGGGCGAAGATGGAGGCCGAGGCTAGCGGGTGCGCGACGGCTGCGGAGTTGGCCCACGACACGCTCATAGACATGGGTTACCGGGTCGAGATGGTTGACGGTGTGATCTACCGGCTAGAGCGGTAGCAGGCTGTCGAGGTTGTCGAGATCTAGCCTCGCGGCTACAGCCCGCTCATGTCCGACAAGCTGAACGATCTCCTTGAACGCCTCAAGACGCAGCAGCGTATGCTCATTCTGGCGATGGCTGAGCACACTGGATTACCGGCCGGAAGCGCGCTGCGTCAGGTCTCCGAACTGGAGAACGTCATCGCGGCCGTCGAGGCTGTGGCCGGTGAGGAAGCTGAGCGAGCGCGACAGGTATCAAACAAACTGTGATGCCCTCATTGATAGCGGTTAGCCGTGATCCTGTACAACATGTTGAATGTAGGTAGACAAAGCACTCTTGATTTCATCGAGTTCGTCGGCAATCCAGCCCCCGTGCTCCTTCTCCTGGCGCGTGACCTTTTTGAATTCGGGGTCCGTGAACCAGACACCCTTACCCTGGAAAAATAGCGGGACAGTTTTTGCCACGTGTCCATTTCTGAAGATGTCGATCTGGCCATGGGCAATGCGATCACTATCAACGTTGAGCCAAGAAAACCGAGTATTCCAGTCACCATTGCGTTGAAGGACGGTATCGAATTTCCTGATCCCATCAAACAGGTCGGCAAAGTGCTTCTCTTCCTGTTGGATGATCTCCTCATCTTTCAGAGGTCCTACCTTCTCCGGCATGGGCTGCGCCAAGCCAGCTTCGAGGCGGGCGAATGGGTCGTTCTCTGCCATCTCTCGCTCTCCAGACTACGCGGCTCCGACGTGCGGATAGGGCCGCCACTTGATGCTTTGTTAGGCGACCTTCAGAGACATGCGCCCGCGGCGCTCAACCTTCGATGGGCGCAAGGTGATTTCCACGTCGTCGCCGAGTGCACGCGTGAACTCGAACATGCGTTCCAGCGAGAAGCCAAGCACGCGACCGCGCAGCAGGTTGGACACATCGGGCTGCTTCACCCCGAGCACCTTGGCGAACTCGGTCTGATTGAGCCCCCGGCGGTCCATCTCGGCGTGCAGACGCATGACGAGGCGCGCCTTGATAGCCTCGTCCCCCGCCTCGGGCAGACCGAGATCAGCAAAGACGTTCCCGCTGCCGGCCTCGAACTCAATCGGCGCCTCGGCTGGCTGACCAGGGGCAGCGAGATCAAGGGTGACATTCAGTGTGTCGGCAACCACGGTGACACGAGCGCTTTTGGCGGCACGGCGGCGCTTGGCGGTCAGAACGAGCGTGTCGGACATTGGCGATCAGCTTTCGTCAGGTGTGAGGGTATGGCCCGTGATCGTCAGGTGAACACCTTGCTCTCGGGCATGCATCGCCGGGGTCAGCCAGCGTCCCGGGTCTTCGTCCTGCGCTTGTGATCCTCCCTAGCGGCAGCGAGTCGCGTCTTGATCCGATCCAGGTCAACCGTCGCGGTCTTCCGGCCGGTGGTTGATTTCTTCTGGAAGGCGTCCAGTACGTAGAGGAAGCCCGCGAGCTTCACCGTGTAGACGGCCCTGAACGTGTCCCCGTCGAAATCCGTCACGACCTCGACGGCCTCGATGCCCTTGAGCGGCTTGGCGTGCGGATGCTTGCCGCCGCACTCGGCCTCGAAGATCGCCTGCCCGAACTCGCGCCGGACCTCGGCGGGCATCGCCTGGATGTCACGCCGCGCGGAGGCGACGAAGACGACTTGGCGCGCTGACTCGGGCCGATCGGGCATGGCGCATTCCTATAGTCAAACGACTATAAGATATTATCTAGCAATCATCAAGGTCTCGCCACCGACCGCCCTCGGAGGCCCCTGAGACCCTCGCCATGGCAATCGACGCAGAAGGTAGCTTGTCCGGCGGCAGGCATGCGCTCAAGACGGGGGTCAGCGGGGGCGGTGTCGATTGGCATCTGCCCCGGTGATCGATTTCAGCACGACGTCGTGCCGACGGCGGGCGCAGCGGGAAAGTCGCAAGGGCCGGGAGCCCGAAAAACAGCTTCGAGCACAAAAATAAATCGACCGCTGATCGGCGTTTTCGGCATGGCGACTTTCGTCCCCCGGACGGAGGCTTGAGGTCCCCCCACGAGGGACCCGAGACCATGTCCGACAACGACGATATCTACACCCTCCGCCGCAAGCGGAAGCACGCTGAGGCGCAGGCCAGGAGCACCGCTGCGCGCAAGAAGCGGAACGCCCCCAGCGCCGACGACCTCAACCGCGCTGCCTACCACGCCGTGCTGCTCATCTACCGCGACCCGAAGACCGACCAGGCGGTCAAGGATCGCCTGCGCGGCACCATGGTAGGTCTCTTGAAGCGCGCGTTGTTCGACAGGGCCGAGACGCGGGCCGCCTTCGATACGGATGCCGTCGCGCCGCGGGACCGTCTCAACCGTTGGCTCGCGCGGCGCTGGTACGAGGCGGGCAAGCACCTCGGCCCTGAGGGCAAGCGCTATCAGCCGCTGACCGGGGAGCCAGACCTGTCCGATCAGCCGCTGAATAGGAGTAACGGGGGGAGTGCCCAGGGCAATGGTCAGCCGCTGATCGAGAACGGCGTTACAGCCCGGCTTGCCGACGACTTTGCCGACGCGTTCTGATGGGCCTTGGTCAAGCTTTAGCGCGCGGATATCGCTCGCAAAAAGAAACACCCCAGGAGCGGGTGCTCTCAGGGTGTCGCCGACTTTACGGCCAGTTTGATCGGTCTGGGGATGCGAAGATCAGCCGGACGGCTGCTCTTCGGCGGCGGAGAGCGGTGAGGAGGACCAACTACTCCTCGCCCACCGCCGCGACCCCCGGCACGGATGCCAGGAGCAGCTCGACCGGATCTCAGTACGAGCCGAACTTGTAGTTCAGGCCGGCGCGGACGACGGCGAACTCGTCGGCGCGGCGTCCGATCGGGCTGGAATAGGCGGGGACGAGGTTTGCGGCGTTGACGACCAGGACACCCTGGTTGCGGGTGTTGCGG
>NZ_JAKSYM010000044.1 GCF_022829545.1 Methylobacterium sp. J-030
GCCACGGTCCGGTAGGGGCTTACCGAGATCGGCCAATCGACCGACGCGTCCTCGATAGGTTGCCTCTCGGCGTCGGCCCAGAGTTGAGCCTTCAGCTCGAACGCCACATCATGCTCGCGGAAGAAGTCGATTGCCGCGTGGCGGAAGCCGTCCTCGTCGACGTGTGGGTCGAGCCGCCACTCGGATAGGGCGCGCTGAGCCTCGGCCGTGGGAACGGCCGCGAGCTTGGCCACGTAATCGCCAAAACGGATCGGAGCTTGGCTGAAGTAGCTGTCGGCGAGGGGATGGCTGTACGGATGGCCGAAGAAGTCGGCGAGCGCGCTCTCCGTGCCGAAGGCGTGCAGCGCCCGATTGAGGTTGCGCATGGTCGACGAGACCGCGCTCTTGACCCCCTCTGGCAGCGCGGTGGATTTGCCGATGACCGTACCATCGCGCAGGAAGCCCGCGGCCGTACCAGATGGGAAGGTCGTGCCGGTGGCGAGCACGAAGTCCTGGGTATCAGCGTCGTGGCCGGGCAGCTTCTCGCCGGGGACGTCGAACACCTTGATGGACATGCCACGGTGAGTGGAGACCCGGTCACCGAGCGTCTCGCCCGGGCCCTGCGCGAAGCGAACCGCAATCGGTCGCGTCCCCGGCGTGGCGAAGAGGCCCTGCGCCAACTCCGGAGGTAGATTGGTTGCGATCGTGAGTTCGCCGGTCACGCAAGCCGAGCTTTTGGCGTGGCTGGCACGGACCGCATGGTGCTCGCGCTTCTCGACCGTCTCGGACTGCTGCGTCATACCCTTGATGATGCCGTCGATCGTCGCCTGCTCGTCTGGAGCTGGCTGCTCGATGTCATGGGTGTAGCGCAGGTAATTCATTCTCGGGCTCTCACGCGCGGTTCTTTGGATGAAGTTCCGTGCGCATGGCCAAGTTCCTAATCGTCCGCTCCGGCTGGAGACGTGGCGCTCACTCTCACGGCGCTGGGGCGCCATTCAGCATCGCGTCGGAGTCGGACGCTAGCTGATGCAAGCCGGAGGGAACAGACAGATCCGCCCTGCGCCTTAGGCCCCAGGGCTTCCCTCAGACTTCCGCGGCCGACCAGCGGCACGCTTCGGCTTGTCGGAAACGACCTCGGCGCGCTCGACGGCCTTCGCCGAGTTCTTCCGCTGCTGGCCGAGCCCAAGGTTTTTGGCGAGTGCCGAGCGCGTCTCGGAGTAGCTGGCCGCCACGGACGGGTAATCGCGCGGCAGGCCGAAGCGCGTCCGGTACTCCTCCATCGTCATGCCGTTACCGGTGACATGCCGCTTCAGGGTCTTATACGGCTTGCCGTCGATGAAGCTGACCAGTGCGTCCGGGGTGATGGATTTCCGGATCTGAGCGGGGGAGAGCTTCTCAGTTGGGGGAGCGCTGGCGATCTTACCTCGGCCGAGCCCAGTGAGGGCAGCATGCATGCTGGCGATCAGAGCCCCAATCTCGCTTGGCTGGATATGGTTGTTCGACACGTATGCTGCGATAAGGCTCGTCGTCAGGTCGGTGTAATTGAGGGCCTTCGGCTCGATTGTTTCTACGATCGCGTCCACAGTGCACCTATTATTATAAAAACCCATATTCTGTGGATGGGCGTCAAAACGCAATGATTTTGAAAGCAAAATTTTGTTTCTGCTGCTATCAAAGCCGCCATGATGGAGTCTCCGGCTCTTGAGAGCAGTGCGCATATTATCGCCGAGAACGTAGCCTCGGCATTCGAGCGCGAGTGCGCCGATGTGGACTTTGGCGATTTTTTCCGAGAGACCTTCGTAGCTCGCTTGTTGCACGAGATCCTATCCGTAATGCCGACGCGCTCCAGCGACACTCTGACCGCCGCTTGCAATCGCGCCCTCGACAACACGGCCGGCGTGATGGGGCACTCTTGCCCTCGGGTTGAGGCAGTCGATCCCGACGACGGGTCGGTGACGATGCGCCCCTGATGAGGAAGTGGGCCGGATCCCGTGTCGACGTGGTTCGGCCCTGTGCCGTTCGGCATCCGAGCCGGAGCGACGGGCGGGATGTAGCACGTAGGCCTTTCAGCGAAAGCGCAGCGATTACTGAGAACCACCCCAAGCTTACAGACTGCAGATGTTTCTGAAAGGCGGCACCGCGCTAGAGTTGCGCTACCTGAAATAGCTACGTTCTGCTAGGCATCGATAATAAGGAGTTATCGGTGACGAGAGAATTAGCTTGAGGTTGCGTGCCCCTCACTGCGCCCGGGGAGACCCGCGCGGCGCCTGTACCGTGCGGAGACGGCGGTTGCTGTAACGATCGTCGGGAAAGCCGCCGTCTGTAAACTTCTACAGATCGCCACCGCCAGCATCGGGCGGCATGCGCGTCCGAATGACCAGAAAGGCCTTGTCCCCCGCCCGCTTCGCTGCGTCGGTGGTCGGGTAACGGTGCTCCGAGCTCTGGATGAGCAGGCCGCCTTGGCCATAGTAAATCGACCACTTCCATGGCTCACCCGGTCCGTCGGCGCGCTCGATTTCGAGATGCGGGTTGGGCAACGAACCAGCCGACATCACTGCGCCGCCTTCTGCCGTTGCTGGGCCTGCCAGTCGCTAACGATAGCCTCGATCTGGCCGGCGAGGTCCTTGTCGGCCGGCATCGGCGACGCACGCAGGCCTGAGACCATCGCGCCAAAGGACGGCCAGTCGGCCGCCATCTCGTTCAGGCCGAGCACGATCTGCCGATCCAGATCCGCGTCGGACAGACGCGCCAGACCGCTGTACCGGGGGCTCGCTTCCAGCTTGGCGATCTTCGCCTCGATCTCCTTGATCCTCATTCGATCATCCCCTCTCGGCGCAGCAGGGTGGCGGCCCAGCTCTGCGTCGTGGGATCCGGCTGCCTGAGCCAATCGATCAGGGCATCCAACTCCTCGTCGGTGTAGCGGTCCGGTCCCGGAAGAAAACCAGGGGTCCGCTTCTCCAACCGGATGACACGGGCCTCGATTTCCTTGATCCTCATGACAGCCGCGCCCTCAAATCCCGGTAATAGGTGGCGACGTCGTGGTCGCACGAACGGATCCGCGCGATGAGCTGTCGCTCCTCCGGATCCTCGGCCGCGTCCCACGCGTCCATCAGCGCGTCGATGCCGCCGGCGTCTGTCGCCAGCTTATGCAGGCTGTCGAACAGCACGCGCTCGACCTGATCATAGGACAGGTGGTCGAACTGGCCGGTGCCGCGCTTCGCCTCCAGGCGCGCGAGGCGTGTCTCAATCTCTCGGATCCTCATGCGCCCTGTCCTTCCAGTGCCGCGAGGCGCCGATGCAGGTCGGCGGCGGTGATCGCTTCGATGTGAGCACTTACCGCCTTGCCGACGTCGGCAGCCTCGGATGGGGTGATCTCGCCCGACGACACGGCCCGCAGCAGGGCCTCGGTCGCTTTGGGTAGATCCTCGGCTGTCTCGATGATCGGCAGGTCGAACGTGATGGAGCGGTCCCGGCGCGGCGACAGCAGGCGGTCGAGGCACAGCTTCATCGCGCCGCCGTCGCCTTCAAGGGCAAGCTCGATCGCCTTCCGAGACAGTTTCTCGGCCTCGCCCTCGAAGATGGCCTCCAGGGCCAGCGTCGAGCGGTTGCGCGAGCCGCGGGGGCGGCCAGCGGGGTTGCCGGACTGGCCGGGCTCGAACTGAGTTTCTTCCTTCGGCATCACGCAGGCCTCGGCAGCGCGGTCCTGTAAACAACAGGAAAAATACAGGACGATAGTATCACAACGCAGGCCACGGCGTCGGATCCTGGCCGGCAGGCAGCAGGTCGGCCCATACGCCGCACAGGATCGCGGTGCGGGCATCGGCACGGCCAGGGTCGGCCGCGGCGACCGCATCCACCAGCGCCACCAAGACGGCGAGACCGCCGGCCACGTCCGCCTCCAGGCCGGCACGGAACAGGGCCGATCGGAATGCGAGGGCGGCTGGCGCCGTGCCGTGGCGCTCGATGCCCTGGACCAGGGCGAGGACGCTGGCCGGCGTCGGCGAATCGGGAAGGGCGGCAATCACGGCTGCGGCCTCCCGATCCCGTGCCAGGCCATCTCCAGAACGATCGCCCGCCAACCGGCGTGGCTCGGGTCCATCTCGGCGATCTCCACCTCTAGGGCGGTAAAAACCTCGTGCGGGTTGGCGGCGTGCAGGGCGTGACCGATGCGGCGCAGTTCGGCCCGGCAGGCGGTGCCGATCGGATCGACGGCTAGCCCCGCAACGTCGAGGGCATCGGTCGATGCCTGCGCCAGGGTATCGGTCCAGGGGCGGCCGGGCAACCACTCTGGATTGGCAGCGGCGTTCCGCTTGCGCTCGCCGGTCACGACGATGCGCAGCAGGGCGTCGGCGGCTGCCTCGATGGTCGCGGCGGCAGCACTCTGCCAACTTTGCGAACTCACGGGTGCGCGCGTGCGCGAGGCTGTGACTGGTGACGGCATGGCGATTCCTCTCAGGCAGCATCGTCAGGGGTGTCCTGGTGGAAGCTCGGCCGAGGGCGCGGACGGCTTCTGCGCGCCGTGATCATCATCACCTTGTCGCGGCTGGCGATGCGACGCGCGCTCCGTTCGGCGTCGGCCTGGGTCGGCATGAACCTCCGGTCAGTGATGGCGCCGGCCTCTAGCCGCTCGATGCACCAGCGGCCGTTGAGGAGAGCGACGCGCATACCGGACGTGCGGTCTCGGATTTCGACCTGCATGCGGGGGGAACTGGACGACATTCGGCATGGTGACCTCTCAGGCTGCGGGACGGGTGAGGGCGGCGTAGCTCGCCAGGATCTGGCGGCGGTCGTTGGCGGCGAGCGCGTCGAGGGCGCAGCAAGCGGGCTCAAGAGCGGCGGGGTCCGTCTCAGCCTGGGCGAGCAGCCGCAGGGTGGCTACTACAGCAACGTCGCCAAGGCGCTCGGCGCCGTGAAGCAACAGCAACAGCAGGGCCAGAAGGCGCCGCAGATGAAACTGGCCCAGCCTTACCGGCCGAGTCCGATCGGCCTGCAGCAGGCGCGGGCCATGTTCGACCCCTCGCAGTTCTACAGCACCCTGCAGCAGGCCGGCATCAAGACCGCCGGGCACCCTGGATCGCGCGTCGGATAGCGAGCGCCCGGAACGCGCGGTCCAGCCGCTTAGGGTACGGCCGCTCTTCCAAGCGGAACCAGCCGCCGCGGGGCGTCGGTTCCTGCTGCGGGTTGAAGCTCTGGCCTCGATGGTCGGGCATGCGCGCAAGATGGCGATCAAGCCCGAAGCTGTCGAGGCGGCTGGCGCCTCAGGCTCCCTCGGGGCGCGCCGCGCTGGGCGCGAGGCCGGGGCCCTTGATGGAGGCTTCGAGCTTCGAGCGATCCGCGCTGGCACGCTCGGCCACAAGGCGATCAATCCGAGCCGCGCTGCGCTTCGACATGGCGAGGCTGGCTCCCGCCAGGATGACGGTAGCGCTGGCGGCGGCGGCGATCGTGAGCAGAACTGCGTCGGTCATCTCAGCCGCTCCAGGGTCAGGAACGCTGCGGAATGTAGGGCCACGGCGAGCAGGAACCAAACCACCATTAGGAGCAGGGTGGCGCCTGTCGGGCTGGACGCGTCGCGGGACGCCGCGACGATCAGGGTGATGACGCCCGCCACGATGAAGCCGGCGGCGACGGTATTGAGCAGCGTCGCGCGGATCTTGGTCTGCTCGTTGTGGACCAGGATCTGGCGAGCAATCTCGGGAGCGCTCTCGGCCATCAGTCGGGATCGGCCGCGCGCGTGCGCACACCAGCGCCCCCGCCGTTCTGCGGGATGAACTGAATGCCGGCTGCTTCGAGGGCGCGCTGGATGGCAGCCTCGTTCGCGGCGGTCACACCAAGGGCACCCTCCTGCATCTCGGCTCGGCGCACGGTTGCGACGCCTACGCGTGCCGCATCGGCAACATCCTGAGCGGTCCAGCGCAAGATGGCACGGGCAGCGCGAAGCTGTTGGCCTGTGATTGTCAAAATATCACCTGAGCGCCGGTTGACCACCGATTGATCGAGTGATATTCAGACTATCACACGGTCACTGAGCGATCAACGCCGATGTCTAACCGCAGCATCTCCTGGAACGCCGCCCTCCGCGACATCCGCTCTGACCGGACTGTCGTGCCGGTCGGGTTCCTCTCGGCCCGGGCTCGCTGCCAGGGCTTCGCTGAGTTCCGTCATCGCCCGTTGGTGGTGGCGGGCCAGTTCGACCGCTCGGCCGTGATGGCTGCGGCCGCCTCTGCCGCGAAGGCACATCAGGAGCGCCACGGCGGTACGTGGCAGGCGGCGATGTCCGTCTGTCTGAAAGCATCCTGGCAGGCCGCGCGGATGGCGCGGAACGCCACGGCACACTGAGTTCACGAGATCCGGGTTCGGCCGGACGCGGGCGGCGGCCACCGTATTTCTGGCACCCATTCGATGCGTGCCGCCGCTCGCACCCCTTCACCACCGACCTGAGACCCCTGCAACGAGCCCTCACGGAGCACGACCCATGACGTACGCCCTCACCGTCACCCGCCCCACGCCGCTGCTGCGCACGTCGCTCTCGGACCGCCTCGCCGCAACCCGCGCCGCCCTGTCCCGCGTCAGCAAGGCGCCTGCCCTATCGCAGATCCGCGCCGAGTTGCTGGCCGCCTACGCTGAGCAGCGCGCCGTCATGCCGTTGTTCGATCTGATGGCTGACAGCGACACCCCGGAATACCGCGCCGGGCTTCGCGTCGAGCGGCGTCTCCGCGAAGTGCTGGCAGCCATCATTGAGGCCCCGACGCCGACGACGCTGGACGGCCTCGGTACCCTCGCGCTGGCCATGGCTATCGACGCCGAAGGCAACCTGAACGGCCGTCGCGGCGATTGCGAACCGGAATACGCCCATGCCGCTCGCGCCCTCGTCGTCCTCACGCGGGTGGATCTGCCGACCGGCTTCACCGGGTTCGGTGACGAGCCCGACCACGAGGCCCGCGAGGAAGCACTGATGTCTGACCCGGTGAGCATCCCGGGCTGGGCACGGGCCGACGCCGCCTGACAGGGATCCAGCACGAGCCTGATGAGGCCGGGGCAACCGATGGCGAGCCATCACCGGGCCGCGCGCACAATCGCTCAGCCAGCGAGGGGCAGCTCTCGCAGCGCTACGAACACGGCGTGACACACGGCTAGATCGTCCTCGGGCTCGCCACCCGACGAGCCGACGCCGCCCACGATCTCATCGCCCACCAGCAGCGGCAACCCGCCCGTCAGTGGCAGGCGTCCCGGGAAGGCGAGAAGCGCCGCGTTCG
>NZ_JAKSYM010000091.1 GCF_022829545.1 Methylobacterium sp. J-030
ACCCGGCGGTTGACCGACACGATCGTCGCCCAGATGGCCGGCGTCAGGCTGATGCGCGCGGGCTCCGTGCGGTCGACCCCGCACTCGGCCGCGTAGCTCTGGCAGAACGTCACCCACGCCGCGATCGGCTTCGCCTCGCCCAGGACCGTGGTGCCCGTCTCCGTGGGCAGGCTGGCGAGCGTCTGGGCCTCGGCCGCGGCGGCGAGACCGAGCAGCACCGCGGCTCCCGCCAGCGCCCCCCGAACCGTCCTGAGAACCCCCGCGCCCATCGAACCCGTCCCCGTTGCCGAAGCCAGGATTGCGCCGCAGAGCCTCCGCGGCGCTGAAGGCGATGCGCGCAATTTTATCGATTCGCCGCCGGGCCTCGGGTCATGCGCGACAGCGTCGACGGGTGGCTTGGGAAGCTTGGCAAATCCGCGGGTTCGGTTTTGGGAAGCGGAAACCTTGAGGCTTCGTTCAAGGCCCCAGGAGCTTCACATAGGCGAAGCCGGCTCCGAAGAAGGCAGCACCAGCGGTCATGCCGGCCAGGGCGACCCGCCAAGGGGCGAGTGCCCGATCCCGCTCCAGCTTTGCTGCCTCGGCCATCAACGTCTGTTGCTCGGCGACGAATTTGTGTGGCTCGTCCATCACACGGAGAACCCGTGTGATCGGCTCAGCGAGATCGAGCGAGTCCGGCGTAAAGGTCTCGGCCATCGGCCCGGATCCTCAAGCAATCCGATCCTCATGGTCTGAGCGCTGCGCCATGCGACGGCAAGGGCGGCCTCACCCCGCTGTCTGGTCGAGCCTGCGCTCCGCCTCGCCCTTCAACTCCGGAAAATCTGCCTGCGTGTAGGCCCGGCCGCGATGCGGATCCTCGGTGATGCCCGCATGTTCCAGGCGGCGCAGCTGAACCCGGCGGATCTTGCCCGAGATCGTCTTGGGCAGCTCGGTGACGAATTCGAGCCCGCGCAGGCGCTTGAAGGTCGCGAGCCGCGCGTTGGTGAAGCGGAAGATGTCGAGGGCCGTCTCGGGTCCCGCGGAGGCGCCCGCCACCAGCGACACGTAGGCCTTCGGGATCGTGTGGCGCATCGGGTCCGGGATCGGCACCACTGCGGCTTCCGCCACCGCCGGGTGCTCGATGAGCACGCTCTCCAGTTCGAACGGGCTGATCCGGTAGCCGGAGGATTTGAACACGTCGTCGGCCCGGCCCACGAAGGTGAAGCAGCCCTCCCCGTCCACGAAGGCCACATCGCCGGTGCGGTAGAGGTCGCCGTCGGCGCCCGAGAGGTGGCCCTGGCCGTCGTCGTAGCCCTGCATCAGGCCGGCGGGGCGATGCACGCCGAGTTCCAGGCAGACCTCGCCCTCGGCGGCCGGCTGGCCGTCGCCGTCGAGCACGCGCACCCGGTAGCCCGGCAACGGCCGGCCGAGGGCACCGGGCATCACCGGCTGGCCCGGCGTGTTGGCCATGAGCGCCGTGGTCTCGGTCTGGCCGTAGCCGTCGCGGATCGTCAGGCCCCAGGCAGTCCTCACGCGCTCGATCACCTCGGGGTTCAAGGGCTCCCCGGCCGCGCAGACCTCACGCAGCGCGAGGTTCCGCCCCGTCAGATCCTCCTGGATGATCATGCGCCAGACGGTGGGCGGCGCGCAGAGCGTTGTGGCGCCGGTGCGCTCCAGCTGAGACAGAAGGGCGGCGGCGTTGAACGGCGCCTGATTGATCACCAGGATGGTCGCGCCGGCGTTCCAGGGCGCGAAGAACGACGACCACGCGTGCTTGGCCCAGCCCGGCGAGGAGACGTTGCAGTGGATGTCGCCGGGCTGGAGCCCGAGCCAGTACATGGTCGAGAGCGCCCCGACCGGGTAGGAACGGTGGCTGTGGCGCACGAGCTTCGGCTTCGCCGTGGTGCCGGAGGTGAAGTAGAGGAGCAGCGGGTCGTCGGCCCCGGTCGCCCCGTCCGGCGTGACGCTCTCGGAGGCGCCGGAGGCGTCGTCGTAGGCGCCCCAGCCCTCCTGCGCGGCGCCGGTGACGAGGCGGATTGCGCCACCCGTGTCGAGACCGGCGAAGCGCGCGATCTGCTCCGGCCCGGCCACGATCGCCCGGGGGCGCCCGCGGGCGAGGCGGTCGGCGAGTTCGTCGCCGGTGAGCAAAGTGGTCGCCGGGATGACCACGGCGCCGAGCTTCATCGCCGCCAGCATGGTCTCCCACAGGGCCGGGACGTTGCCGAGCAGCAGGAGCAGGTGGTCACCGCGCCTCAAGCCGAGCTGCCGCAGGTGGTTGGCCACCTGATTGGAGCGCCGGGCGAGGTCACCGAATGAAAAACTCTGCTCGGCGCCGCTGCCGGCCTCGACGATCCGGAGCGCCGCGCGGTCGCGGCTCTCGGGGCCGGCCAGCACGGCGTCGAACCAGTCGAGTGCCCAGTTGAACGGCACCGGCTCGGGCCACGTGAAGGCCGCGACGGCGGCGGCGTAATCGGTGCGCTGGGCCAGCAGCAGATCGCGGGCCTCGCGGAAGCTCGGCATGATCGTCCCCCCTCGTCTTGGTTGCCTGTCCTGCCCGGCTTCTTCAGGCCGGGATCAGACCCGCACAGGCCTCGCCGCGCCCGAGGCGCTGGACCAGGGCGGCGTGGAAGTCACGGATCTGCCCGGCGATCGCCCCGACGCTGCTCCCGTTGCGGGTGAAATCGTCGGCGTCCAGCGCGATCAGGCCAGCCGTGTAGCCGGCTTCGTTGTGTTCGAACGGATCGGCATAAAGCCATGTCCACCAGTCCCGGGCCGGGATCGGGCTCGCGCCCGGCTTGACCCGCAAGGCTGCCGGGAAGCGGAAGTGGCGCGCCAGTTCCTTCCGCCAGACCGCCCGCGTCTCCGACGCCACGTCGAAGGCCAGCAGCTTCACGAGGTGCTCGTTGATGGTCTCCTCGCGGCCCCGCGCCTTCTGGGCGACGATCGCGCGCGGGAAGTCCATCTCGAACCGGGTTTCGTCATGGTCCAGGACATCCATCGCCGGCTCCCCGTTCAGGTGTTCTCGAACCGGGGCGGCCGCTTCTCCACGAAGGCGGCCATGCCCTCCTTCTGGTCCCTGGTGGCGAACATCGCATGGAACACCCGCCGCTCGAAGCGGATGCCCTCGGCGAGCGTCGTCTCGTAGGAGCGGTTGACCGCCTCCTTGGTCATCATGGCGATCGGCAGCGACATCGACGCGATCGTCTCGGCCGCCTTCATGGCCTCGTCGAGGAGTTGGTCGGCGGCGATCACCCGGGAGACGAGGCCGGACCGCTCGGCCTCGGCGGCGTCCATCATCCGGCCGGTGAGGCACATCTCCATGGCCTTGGCCTTGCCGACGAACCGGGTCAGCCGCTGGCTGCCGCCGATCCCCGGCATCACCCCGAGCTTGATCTCCGGCTGGCCGAACTGCGCCGTGTCGGCCGCCAGGATGATGTCGCACATCATGGCGAGCTCGCAGCCGCCGCCGAGCGCGTAGCCCGCCACCGCGGCGATGATCGGCTTGCGCACGGCCACGAACCGCTCCCAGTCGCCGAACCGGTCGCCCGCATACATCTCGGCATAGGTGGCGTGCTGCATCTCCTTGATGTCGGCGCCCGCCGCGAAGGCCTTGGCCGAGCCGGTGAGCACGAGGCAGCCGATCGCCGGATCGGCATCCGCGTCGGTCGCCGCCCGGATCACCTCCCGGGTGAGCTGGAGGTTGATGGCGTTGAGCGCCTTCGGCCGGTTGAGCGTGATCAGCCGGACGCGGCCGCGCGTCTCGGTCAGGATCGTCTCGTACGACTCGCTCACGACTCGCCTCCCTGCCCGCGCAGCATACGGATGATCGCGGAAAAGTCCTCGCCCCCGTGGCCGGCGCCCTCGAACAGGCCGTAGATCTGCGCGGCCTCGGCGCCGAGCGGCGTCGCGGCGCCGGAGGCGAGGGCCGCGGCCTGGGCGAGCCGGAGGTCCTTGAGCATCAGCGCGGCGGCGAAGCCCGGCCTGTAGCCGGTATTGGCCGGCGAGGTCGGCACCGGACCCGGCACCGGGCAGTAGGTGGTGAGCGACCAGCACTGGCCCGAGGAGACCGAGGCCACGTCGTAGAGCGCCTGATGCGACAGGCCGAGTTTTTCCCCCAGCGCGAAGGCCTCGCAAACGCCGATCATCGAGATGCCGAGGATCATGTTGTTGCAGATCTTGGCCGCCTGCCCGGCCCCGGCATCGCCGCAATGGAACACGTTCTTGCCCATGGCCTTGAGCAGCGGCTCGGCCCTGGCGAAGGCCGCCGCGGCGCCGCCGGCCATGAAGGTCAGCGTCCCGGCCTTCGCGCCGCCGGTCCCGCCCGAGACCGGCGCATCCACCGATAGGCAGCCGCGCGCCTCCGCGAGGGCGTGAGCCTTGCGGGCGCTCTCGACGTCGATGGTGGAGGAATCGATCAGCAGCGTGCCGGCCGGCAGGGCCTCGGCGAGCTGCGTCCAGACCTCGACCACGTGCCGGCCCGCGGGCAGCATGGTGATGACGGTATCCGCGCCCGCGACCGATTCCAGCGCCGAGCCCGCCACCGCGACGCCGGCGCCGCGAGCGGCCTCCAGCGAGGCCGGCGCCAGATCGAACCCGCGCACCGTATGGCCCGCCTTCACGAGGTTGGCCGCCATCGGCCCGCCCATGTTGCCGAGACCGATGAACCCGATGGTCTGTGCCATCCAATCCTCCCTGCGTTGTTGATCGCCTGTCCCACCCGCGCCCTCATCTTGAGGGCAGACCGGATCCCCACGCGCCCTCCCCCCTCTGCGGGGGCGGGTGGCCCCAGCGTCAGCAGGGGTCGGGAGAGGGGAACCCGGTTTCAGGAAGACGCATGAGCTTCATGGAGGGCTACGCTTCATCCTGCACCGTCGCGCTGCCTCTCCGACCCCCCTCCGGGGGCCACCCTCCCCCGCAGAGGGGAGAGGGAAAGCGCGGATGGGATCAGGCGCCGCTCCATCACACCGCCCCCGTCACACCGCCCCCGTGCGCGACTCCGGAAAGACCGGCTCCGCCCGCTTCTCCAGCCAGCGGGCGATCCGCCCCGGATCGACCGCGTCGAGGGTCGCGGGGTTCCAGCGCGGGCTCTTGTCCTTGTCGATCACCGCGGCGCGGATGCCCTCGCGCAGATCGCCCTCCGCCAGGACCGCCAGCGAGCCATGGAACTCGCGCTCCAGGCAGGCCTCCAGGTTGGGGGAAGCGCGGCCGAGGCGCAGCAGGCAGAGCGTCAGGACGAGGCTCGTCGGCGCCTTGGTCAGCAGGGTTTTTCGCGTGGCCACCGCGAAATTCGAGCCGTCGGCGTCGAGGGCCGCCAGGATCTCGTCGACCATGTCGAAGGCGAAGCAGCGGTCGATCACGTCCCGATGCGCGGCCAGGGGCGCGGAGCCTGGATCCTGCGCCAGCCGCGCAATCACAGCCCGCACGCCCGCCTCGCCGGCATCCGGCGGGAGCGCCGCAAGGGCGTCGATCAGGTCGGGCAGCGCCGCGGAGGGCACCAGCGCGTCGGCAAACCCGCAAAAGATCGCATCGGGGGCGCCGACCGGCTCGCCGGTGAGGCCGAGATAGGTCCCGATTTCGCCCGGGGCGCGGGGCAGCAGCCACGTGCCGCCGACATCCGGAAAGTAGCCGATGCCGGTTTCCGGCATGGCGACCCGGGAGCGCTCGGTGACGATCCGGTGGGCGGCGTGCCCGGCGAGGCCGACGCCGCCGCCCATGGTGATGCCGTCCATCACCGCCACGAACGGCTTTTCGAACTGGGCGATGCGCACGTCGAGGCGATATTCGTCCCGCCAGAAATTTTCGGCCGCGACCGTGTCGGTGCTCTCGTACAGGGTGCGCAGGTCGCCGCCGGCGCAGAGGCCGCGCTCGCCCTCGCCGGTCAGCAGCACGACGGCGATGCCGGGATCGGCGGAAAACCGGTCGAGCGCCCGGTCGATCGCGCCGACCATCCCGTGGGTCAGGGCATTCAGGGCCTTCGGCCGGTTGAGCCGCAGGCGCCCGAGGGCGCCCACCCGCTCGACGATCACGTCGCTCATCGGCGGCCCCCGGTCAGCGCGCGGGCGATGATCATCCGCATGATCTCGTTGGTGCCCTCCAGGATCTGGTGGACGCGCAGATCCCGGACGATCTTCTCGACGCCGTACTCGGCGAGGTAGCCGTAGCCGCCGTGCAGTTGCAGCGCGTCGTTCGCCACTGCGAAGGCCGCATCGGTGACGTGTCGCTTGGCCATGGCGCAGAGCTGCGTCGCTCCCGGGTCCTTGGCGTCGAGCGCCGAGGCGGCGTGGCGCAGGAAGGTGCGGGACACCTCCAGGCTGGTCGCCATGTCGGCCAGGCGGAACTGCAGCGCCTGGAAGTCGGTGAGCTTAGCCCCGAAGGCGCGGCGGTCGCCCATGTAGGCGAGGGCCTTGTCGAGGGCCGCCTGCGCGCCGCCGAGCGAGCAGGCGGCGATGTTGAGCCGGCCGCCGTCGAGGCCGCTCATGGCGATCCGGAAGCCCTGACCCTCGGCGCCGAGGCGATTCGCCACCGGCACCCGGCAGCCGTCGAAGCGCACCGCGCGGGTCGGCTGGGCGTTCCAGCCCATCTTGCGCTCGTCGGCCCCGAAGGACAGGCCGGGCGTGCCCTTCTCGACCACGATCGCCGAGATCCCCGCCGGGCCGGCCTCGCCGGTGCGGACCATGCAGACATAGAGGTCGCTGGCGCCGGCGCCCGAGATGAACTGCTTCTCGCCGCTGAGCACGTAGTGGTCGCCCTCGCGCACGGCGCGGGTGCGGAGCGCCGCGGCGTCGGAGCCCGAGCCCGGCTCGGTCAGGCAGTAGCTGGCGATCCGCTCCATCCCCATGAGCGACGGGAGCCAGCGTTGGCGTTGCGCCTCGTCGCCATAGGCGTCGATCATCCAGGCGCACATGTTGTGGATCGACAGGAACGCCGCCACGGTCGGGCAGCCGGTGCTCAGCGCCTCGAAGATCAGGGTCGCGTCAAGACGCGAAAGCCCCGACCCACCGACATCCTCGCGGACGTAGATGCCCGCCATGCCGAGGGCGGCCGCCGCCCGCAGGGTCGCGACCGGGAAGGTCTTGTCCCGGTCCCAGTCGAGGGCGTGCGGCGCGATGTGCTCGGCCGCGAAGCCGAGGGCCATCTCGCGGATCGCGGTGCGGTCCTCGTCGAGCCCGAAACGCATGGGCGATACTCCGACAGTTCAGACGGGTGCTCCCTCCCCCCATTGCGGGGGAGGGTGGCCCCCGAAGGGGGTCGGGAGAGGGGAGCGACGCTCCCGGAAAGGTCTAGACTGGCGCCGAACCCCCCAGCGTCGCGCTGCCCCTCTCCCGCCCTGCATGCGCAGGGCCCCCTCCCCCGCAGAGGGGGAGGGTTTTGGTTCAGCGCATCGTCGGGATGGAAAACTCCGCCCCGCTCTTGATGCCGCTCGGCCAGCGCTGGGTCACGGTCTTGGTCTTGGTGTAAAATCGGATCGAGTCCGGCCCGTGCTGGTTCAGGTCGCCGAAGCCCGAGCGCTTCCAGCCGCCGAAGGTGTGGTAGGCGATCGGGACCGGGATCGGCACGTTGACGCCGACCATGCCGACGTTCACCCGGGCGGTGAAGTCCCGAGCCGCGTCGCCGTCCTGGGTGAAGATCGCGACGCCGTTGCCGTACTGGTGGGTCGAAGGCAGCGCCAAAGCCTCCTCGTAATCCTTGGCCCGCACCACCGAGAGCACGGGGCCGAAGATCTCTTCCTTGTAGATGGTCATGTCGGGCGTCACGCGGTCGAACAGCGAGCCGCCCATGTAGAAGCCGTTCTCGTAGCCCTGGAGCTTGAACCCGCGCCCATCGACGGCGAGCTGCGCCCCCTCGGCCACGCCCTTGTCGATGTAGCTCGCGACCTTCTGCACGGCCTCGGCGGTGACCAGGGGGCCATAATCGGCCGAGCCGTCATGCGACGGGCCGATCTTGAGCGACTCGACCCGCGGGATCAGCCGCTCCATCAGCCGGTCGGCGGTCTTCTCGCCCACCGGCACCGCCACCGAGATCGCCATGCAGCGCTCGCCGGCCGAGCCGTAGCCGGCGCCGATCAGCGCGTCGACGGCCTGGCCCATATCGGCGTCCGGCATGATGATCATGTGGTTCTTGGCGCCACCGAAGCACTGGGCGCGCTTCCCCGTCTGGGCCGAGCGCACGTAGATGTACTCGGCGATGTGCGAGGAGCCGACAAAGCCCACCGCCTTGATGTCCTCGTCGTCGAGGATGGCATCCACGGCTTCCTTGTCGCCGTTCACGACATTCAGGATCCCGGGCGGCAGGCCGGCCTCCAAGAAGATCTCGGCGATGCGGATCGGCACGCTCGGATCGCGCTCGGACGGCTTCAGGATGAAGGCGTTGCCGCAGGCGATGGCCGGGGCGCATTTCCACAGGGGGATCATCGCCGGGAAGTTAAACGGCGTGATGCCGGCGACGACGCCGAGCGGCTGGCGCAGGGAGTAGACGTCGATGCCGGGGCCGGCGCCTTCCGTGTACTCGCCCTTGAGCAGGTGCGGGATGCCGCAGGCGAACTCCACCACCTCGACGCCGCGCTGGATGTCGCCCTTGGCGTCCGGCACGGTCTTGCCGTGCTCGGAGGCCAGCAGCTCGGCGAGCGAATCGTTCTCGGCGCGGATCAGTTCGAGGAAGCGCATCATCACCCGGGCGCGCTTCTGCGGGTTGGTGGCCGCCCAAGCCGGCTGGGCCGCCGCGGCGTTCTCGATGGCGGCGCGCATCTCGGCCTTGCTGGCGAGCGCCACCTTGGCCTGGACCTCGCCGGTCGAGGGGTGGAACACGTCGGCGAACCGCCCGCTCTCGCCGCCGACGTTCCGGCCGCCGATGTAATGCCCGATCGTGCGCATGCGCGCCTCCCTGTGAGATGTGATTTTGATCCAATCTAACAGGATCGCTTGAGCGATAAAGCCGGATGCGCTTACAGCCGCTGTGCATCGATGCACAGCGGGAATGCGGCCATGGTCCGGGCTGGGCCCAACTGGGATGATCTCCGCTACTTCCTGGCGGTAGCACGGACCGGAACCCTGACCGCCGCGGCCGCGCGGCTCGGAACCGAGCACACCACGATCGGCCGACGGATCCGCGCCCTGGAGGAGGTCCTCGCCGCCCGGTTGTTCCACCGCAGCAACCTGGGCTACGCGCTCACCGAGGACGGGGCGAACCTGCTCGGCGTCGCCGAGGCCATGGAGAGCGCGTTCCTCTCGGCGAGCGCCGCCACGGGGACCGCCCAGACGGTCTCCGGCACGGTGCGGATCGGCGCGCCGGACGGGTTCGGCAGCGTGTTCCTCGCCCCGCGCATGCACCGCCTGACGGCGCGGCATCCGGGGCTGGAGGTGGAGATCATGGCCACCGCCCGGATCTTCAGCCTGTCCAAGCGCGAGGCCGACATCGTGATCGGCCTGTCCGCCCCGCAGCAGGCCCGGGTGGTGGCCCGCCGGCTGACCGATTACCGGCTGTTCGTCTACGCCGCCGAATCCTACTGCGCCGCGGCAGCGCCGATCGTCGACGTCGCGGATCTCTCCGCCCATCCCTTCGTCGGCTACATCGAGGACATGCTGTTCTCGCGCGAGCTGAACTACCTGGGGGCCCTGGGGCCTCCGCTCAGCGCCCGTCTGCGCTCGACCAATCTCCTGGCGCAGGTCCACGCCACGCGCGCCGGGGCGGGCCTGTGCGTCCTGCCGGCCTTCATCGCGGCGGCCCATCCCGGGCTGGTGCCGGTGCTGCCCGGACGGGTCTCGCTGACGCGCGCGTTCCACATGCACATCCACGAGGACCACCGGAAGGCGACCCATATCCGCGCCGTGGCGAGCTTCATCGCCGCCGAGGTGGAGGCGGCCGGAGCGCTGTTCGCCGGGCCGGCGCTGTCGGCGCCGGCGGTTTCCCAGAATGGGGCGGCACCGTAAGATCGCGTGAGCCCGGACGATCAGCACAGGCACCGGGCGGGAGGATAAACCATGGTCGCCTCGATCGCCCTGCCCCGGCTGATGCGCGTCGGCGCCGGCGCCTCGCGGCTCCTGCCGGAGGTGCTGGCCCAGCTCGGCCTGTCGCGCCCCTTCGTGGTGACCGACCCCTACCTCGCCGGCAGCGGCCGGGTGGAGAAGCTGCTCGAACGGCTGTCGAGCGCGGGCACGCGCGCGACCGTGTTCGCCGACACGGTGCCCGACCCGACCGTGGCCTCCGTGGAGGCGGCGCTCGCCGCGCTTCAGGCCGGGGATTTCGACTGCGTGGTCGGCTTCGGCGGCGGCAGCCCGATGGATACGGCGAAGGCGGTGGCGGTGCTCGCCCGCCATGGCGGCCACATGCGCGACTACAAGGCGCCGCGCCAGCAGGACGAGCCCGGTCTGCCGGTCGTGGCGATCCCCACCACCGCGGGCACCGGCTCCGAGGCGACGCGCTTCACCATCGTCACCGACGAAGCCTCCGACGAGAAGATGCTGTGCATCGGGCTCGCCTACCTGCCGGTGGCGGCCCTGGTCGATTACGAGCTGACGCTGACCAAGCCCAAGCGGCTCACCGCCGATACCGGCATCGACGCGCTGACCCACGCCATCGAGGCCTACGTCTCGCGAAAGTCCAACCTGTTCGCGGATGGGCTGGCGCTCCAGGCGATGCGGCTGATCGCCCCGAACCTGCGCCGGGTCTGGACCGATCCCGGCGACCGGGCGGCCCGCGAGGCGATGATGCTCGGCGCGACCCAGGCCGGGATCGCCTTCTCGAACGCCTCGGTGGCGCTGGTGCACGGGATGAGCCGGCCGATCGGCGCGCATTTCCACGTGGCGCACGGGCTCTCGAACGCGATGCTGCTGCCGGCGGTCACGGCGTTCTCGGCGCCCGCCGCCATCGACCGCTACGCCGCCTGCGCCCGGGCGATCGGAGTCGCCAAGCCGGAGACCGACGACCGATCCGCCACCGCCGCTCTGGTGGCCGAACTCGAGGCGCTCAACGACGACCTCGACGTGCCCGGCCCCAAGGAATACGGGATCGACCCGGCCCGCTGGGAGGCGCTTCTCCCCACCATGGCGGCCCAGGCGCTGGCCTCCGGATCGCCCGCCAACAACCCGGTCGAGCCCAGCGCCGAGGAGATCGTGGCGCTCTATCGGCGGGTTTGGGCGGGGTGAACCCGGGGGAAGCCAGGGCTGCGGAGGCTGGCAATCCGCGCGGTGCGTAGCTACATCGAGGCTACAACAGGAGCTGAAAGCCATGGCGACCGATACGGTTGTTCGGGCCCGCATCGACGCTGCCACGAAGGACCGTGCGGCCAAGGCCCTCGAATCGATGGGCCTCTCGATCTCGGACGCGATCAGGCTTCTGATGGTACAGATCGCGGATGAGCAGCGCCTTCCGTTCACCGTGAAGGTGCCGAACGCGACGACGCGCGAGGCCATCGCGGAACTCGATGCCGGGCAGGGCAAACGCTTCGCCGACGTCGATGCCCTGATGGCCGACTTGCATGCGGACGATTGAACGGTCGACCCAGTTCAGGCGGGGCTTCAAGCGAATGGATACCCAACCCTCAGCCTCATCCTGAGGTGACCGCGTCAGCGGGCCTCGAAGGAGGACTCCAGGGGTCGCAGTGTGTTCTGGAGGGCTCCTTCGAGGCCTGCGCTGCGCTCCGGCACCTCAGGATGAGGATGAGAATTGGATCGACGCTGTCGAACTGGCCTCTCTGTGCCGCTATGCGCCACCGCCTGATCCGAGCGTAGCCTCGACACTTGGTACGGCGCGCACAGCGAAGTCTTCGGATAGCCTGCAGCCCTACTTCGCCGCCGCCGTCAGCGGGCAGCCGCTCTCGGTGGGCGACGCGAAGGCCTCCTTGCCGGGGATGGTCGAGATCAACTTGTAAAGGTCCCACTCGCCCTTCGATTCGGCCGGCTTCTTGACCTCGAACAGGTACATGTCGTGCACCATGAGGCCGTCCGACTGCACGACCCCGCCATGGGCGAAAACGTCGTCCACCGGCAGCGCCTTGAGCTTGGCGTTGACCGCGTCGGTCTCGTCGGTGCCGGCCGCCTTCACGGCCTTCAAGTAGGACAGGACCGCCGAGTAGGTGCCGGCCTGGATCATGTTGGGCATCCGGCCGGTGCGCTTCATGTAGCGCTGGCCGAAGGCGCGGGTCTCGTCGTTGGCGTCCCAGTACCAGCCCTCGGTGAGCGTCAGGCCCTGGGCCACCTTCAGGCCGAGCCCGTGCACCTCCGAGAGGGTGAACAGCAGCGCGGCGAGCTTCTGGCCGCCCTCGACGATGCCGTACTCGGCCGCCTGCTTGATCGCGTTCGAGGTGTCGAGCCCGGCATTGGCAAGCCCGATCACCTTGGCCTTCGAGCCCTGCGCCTGAAGCAGGAACGAGGAGAAATCCTGGTTCGAGAGCGGGTGCCGGACGCTGCCCACCACCTTGCCGCCGTTGGCGATCACCACCTTGCTGGTGTCGGCCTCCAGGGCCGAGCCGAAGGCGTAGTCGGCCGTGAGGAAGAACCACGTGTTGCCGCCCGCCCGGGTCAGCGCGCCGCCGGTGCCCACCGCCAGCGCCCGCGTATCGAAGGCCCAATGGTAGCCGTAGGGCGTGCAGGCCTTGCCGGTGAGGTCGCTGGTCGCCGCCCCCGTGGTGATGGTGATCTTCTTCTTCTCCTTGGACAGGCCCTGGACCGCCAGTGCGACCGAGGAGGTGGTCAGCTCCATGATCGCGTCGACGCCGTCGCGGTCGTACCACTGCCGGGCGATCGCCGAGGCGATGTCGGGCTTGTTCTGGTGATCGGCCGTCAGGACCTCGATCGGCGTGCTGCCGATCTTGCCGCCCATGTCCTCCACCGCCATGCGGGCCGCCTCGACCGAGCCCTGACCGCCATACTCGGCGTAGAGGCCGGACTGGTCGTTGAGGATGCCGATCCGCACCGCGTTGCCCGAGAACGCGCCCGCGCCGCCCTGGGCGGCGGCCCCGCCGGTCATCGCCCCGAGCGTCGTCCCCGCCAGCGCCGCCGCCAGCACCGCACCGCCGAATATCCTGATCATGTCTCCCCCCGATTCGTCCGGGCGCCCGCTTCCGGGGCGATTCAAAATGCAAGATAGATCACGCGGGGGTGGCCGGCCACGGCCACGCTGCACCGGTTGCTGAAGGATCGCGCCGGTTGTGACGGATGTTCGACCCGATGTCCGTTTCCGGACCGTCTAGGTACCGGGGTTATTAAACCTTAACCATAATTACACGAATCCCCGCGCAAATTCCGGACATGGGCGGCAATTCGGCCGTCTCCGGCGCGTGGCCATGCGATGAAACCAGCCCGTCTCGCCGTCCTCGGCATCGCCCTCGCGGCGGGCAGCGGGGCGGCCTTCCTGATGAGCGGCGGCGATCCGACCCCGCCTCCGACGCCGATGAAGGTCGAGGCGCCGCCGATGCCGACGACCGACGTGCTGGTGGCCGCCGCCGACATGCCCATGGGCCAAGTGCTGCGCCCGGCGGATCTGCGCTGGCAGCCCTGGCCGGACAATGCCGTCAATTCCGGATTCGTGACCCGCAAGGCCAACCCCAAGGGGCTGGAGGACACCGTCGGCGCCTCCGCGCGCTCGGGCTTCCTCGCCGGCGAGCCGATCCGCGCACAGAAGCTCGTGCGTCCCGAGAGCGGCTTCATGGCGGCGATCCTGCCGGCGGGTCAGCGCGCGGTCGCGATCACCACCGACAGCCGCGGCACCAACTCCGCCGGCGGCTTCATCCTGCCCAACGACCGCGTCGATGTGATCCGCACCTTCCACAAGACCAGACGGACCGACAACCGCGACGTGCAGCTCTCGGAGACGATCCTGACCGACATCCGCGTCCTGGCGATCGGCCAGTTGATCCAGGAGAAGAACGGCACCAACGTCGTGACCGGAGAGACCGCGACGCTGGCGGTCACCCCCGCCCAAGCCGAGGTCCTGACCCTCGCCGGACGGGACGGCGTGCTGTCGCTGTCGCTGCGCAGCCTCGCCGATGCCGGGCAGCCCACTGAGCCGCCCCCGGCGGAGACGCCCGATTCCGAATTGACCGTCGTGCGCTTCGGCGTCGCGCGGCAGCAGACGCCGTGACCGCCATGATCGCTCCGCTGCCCCTCGCCCGCCAAGCCTGTCGCTCGGCCGGCCTGCTCGCCCTCCTCGCCACCCTGGCCAACCCGGCCGCCGCGCAGGAGCGGCCGATCCACGGCCCGGCGCCGGTCCTGACGGTCGGCGCCGCGGAGGCGGCCTCGACCCGCCGCGTCGAGCTGACCGCCGGACGCTCGGTGATCGTGGACCTGCCGCGGGACGCCAAGGAGGTGTTCGTGGCCAACCCGGCGGTCGCCAACGCCGTGGTCCGCTCCACCCGGAAGGTCTTCGTGATCGGCATGGCCGACGGCGCGACCTCGATCTTCATCATGGATGCCGAGGGCCGCCAGATCGCCGCCCTCGACGTGACGGTGGCCCGCGACCTCAACCTCGGCACCCTCCGCGAACTGCTCAACCAGAGCATCCCGGGCGGGCGGTTCGACGTGCGCTCCTCCGGGGCCTCGGTCCTGCTGTCGGGCTCGGTCAATTCCTCGGCGGATGCCCAGCAGGCGATCGACATCGCCAACGCCTTCGTCGGGCTGGGGACCTCGGGTGCGGCATCGGGCGCGCCGAGCGGCGGCGTCGCGGCCGGCGCCCGGGGCACGGTGATCAACAACCTCTCCATCCGCAACAAGGATCAGGTGATGCTGCGCGTCACCGTGGTGGAGGTGTCGCGCAACGTCCTGAAGCAGTTCGGCATCAACCTGAACGGCAACTGGTCGGCCCTGAATCCGCTCGGCAACGCATCCAACATCCCTTCGCTGAACAACCAGCTGCCCTTCCCGATCACCGGCGGGACGACGCCCACCGGCAACCAGATCCAGGCCTCGGTGAAGGCCGGGGGCTTCTCGCTCCAGGCGACCCTGAAGGCCTTCGAGCAGGCGGGGGTCTCCCGGGTGCTCGCGGAGCCGACGCTGACGGCGATCTCCGGCGAGGCCGCCAAGTTCCTGGCCGGCGGCGAGTTCCCGGTGCCCTCGGCGGCGTCGAGCTGCGTCGGCGGCCTGTGCTCGGCCCCCGGCATCACCTTCAAGCCCTACGGTGTCGCCCTGAGCTTCACGCCGGTGGTGCTGGCCGACAACCGCATCTCGATCCGCGTCGCCACCGACGTGACCGAGATCGATCCCCAGACCAGCTTCAACTACACCAACGACGGCGTCACCACCGCCATCCCGGGCACGCGGGTCCGCCGCTCGGAGACCACGGTCGAATTGCCGTCCGGCGGCGTGATGATGACCGCCGGCCTGATCCAGCAGGTGAACAAGCAGGCGATCTCCGGCCTGCCCGGCCTGATCAACCTGCCGATCCTCGGCGCCCTGTTCCGCTCCCGGGACTACCAGCGCATGGAGACCGAGCTGATGATCATGGTCACCCCCTACATCGCCCGGGCGATGGAGCCGAAGCAGGTCAGCCGGCCCGACGACAACTTCGTCGACGCCACCGACGGCCAGGCGGTGCTGCTCGGCCAGATCAACCGCCTGTACGGCAAGGTCGCCCCCACCGGCGCGGCCCCGCTCGGACAGAGCTATCGCGGCCGCGTCGGCTTCATCGTCGAGTAGCGCCTTCCAGGATCGGATCCATGATCGGACGCCACCCGCCTGCCCGGCCGACGGCCCGCCAAAGCCGCCTCGCCCCCCTGGTCGCCGCCTGCGCGCTCGGGGCGCTGGCGGCCGGCTGCAACAGCCATCCGACCGCCACCACCGGGTCGATCGAGGTCTCGGATTACCGCGCCCGGCACCCGATCGTCCTGACCGACGGCACCCGCAGCCTCGACGTGTTCCCGACGGGCGTCGGCCATCTCGATCCCCGCCAGAGCGCCGATATCGACGCCTTCCTGCTGGAATACCGCCGCTACGGGCGTGGAATCCTCTTGATGGAGGTCCCCCGCGGCGGGCCGCCGGCCCAGGCTGCGGCCGCCGAGCGCACCGCGGCTGCCCTCACCCGGCTGGCCGGGCAGGATCGCGTCGGCCCCCGCGAGATCGCGGTCAGCGCCTACGCCGTGGCGGCCCCGAGCCTCGCCGCGCCGATCCGGCTGAGCTTCCAGCGCATGCAGGCGAAGGTGTCCGATGCCTGCGGGCTCTGGCCCCAGGACACCGGGACCAGCAACTTCGCGCTCGATTACAGCAATCGTCCGATGTGGAACCTCGGCTGCGCCACGCAATCGACCGTGGCCGCCCAGGTCGCGGACCCCGTCGACCTCGTGCGCGGACGGCCCGAGGGCCGCATCGACACGGTCAAGCGGGTCCGGGACATTGGCCAGTTGCGCGAAGGCAAGGATCCATCAACCACATGGCGGCAAGATGGGCAGACCGACGTGAAATCGCAGGTCGCCCAATAGGCTGGCCGCCCGGTCAGCCTCATCTAACCCGACGCCGCACCCCGAACGCGAACCTGAAAGTGCCGTCATGGCCGACCTGTCCGAGACAGCCGAGCGCACGATTGCCCCGGTGCCCCGGATCACCATCCAGGCGTTCTGCGAGACCAGCGAGACCGCCGCGATGATCGAGGGGGCGGCCCTCGACCGGCGCATGCAGAAGGCGCAGGTCAAGGTCCGGATGGGTGGCGGCGCCGCCGCCATCGAGGCCTACCGCCACGCGCCGACGCCCAACGTCGTCCTGATCGAGACGCAGGGCCCGCGCTCGAAGCCGGTCGAGTGCCTCGACGCCCTGGCCGAGGTCTGCGACGAGGGCACCCGCGTCCTCGTGATCGGACACCTCAACGACGTGATCCTCTATCGCCAGTTGATCCAGCGCGGGGTGTCCGACTATCTGATGGCGCCGGTCGATCCACTGACCCTGATCGCGGCGATCTCCGACCTGTTCACGGCCCCGGGCGTGAAGCCGGTGGGTCGGACGGTGGCGGTCTACGGCGTGAAGGGCGGCATCGGCGCCTCGACGGTGGCGCACAATTTCGCGTGGTCGGTGGCCCGCAGCCAGGGCGTCCAGACGGTGATCGCCGATCTCGACATCGCCTTCGGCACCGCTTCGCTGAACTTCAACCAGGACCCGCCCCAGGGCATCGCCGAGGCGGTGTTCGCCCCCGAGCGGCTGGATTCGGCCCTGGTCGAGCGGCTGCTGTCGAAGTGCAGCGACACCCTGAGCCTGCTCTCGGCGCCCGCGAGCCTCGACCGCACGATCGACCTGTCGGAGCCGGCCTTCGACGCCCTGATCGAGTACCTGCGGGCGAGCGTGCCCTGCGTCGTGCTCGACGTGCCGCACCAGTGGAACGCGTGGTCGAAGCGCGTCCTCACGGCGGCCGACGAGATCCTGATCGTCGCAGGGCCCGACCTCGCCAGCCTGCGCAACGCCAAGAACATCCTCGGCGCGCTCAAGCACGGGCGCCCGAACGACGCGCCGCCGCGGATCCTGCTCAACGGCGTCGGCGTGCCGAAGCGCCCCGAGATCGGCACGCCCGAATTCGCCAAGACCCTGGAGGCTCCGGTCGCGCTGACGATCCCGTTCGAGCCCGCTCTGTTCGGCACCGCCGCCAACAACGGCCAGATGGTCGCCGAGATCCAGGCCGGCTCGAAGGTGGCGGAGCTGTTCAACGACCTCGCCGCCCTGACCCTCGGACGCCCGGAGACCCGGCGCAGCGGTCGCGGGAGCCTGCTGGAGCCGCTGCTCGCGAAGTTCGCCGGCACGAAGCTCGGCGGCATTAAGCTCGCCGGCGGAAAGGCCTCGTGATGTGGCCCGACCGCGCCCCGGAGCCGGCCCATGTTCGGTAGACGCCAGATCGGCGGCGCGGCCGCCCCCGCGCCGCTCCAGAAGACCCAGGCTGCCCCGCCGCCGGCCCTGTCCCCGCGCGACGCCGCACCCGCGCCCCGGCGGCCGGAGCCGACCACCCCCGTGGTGGTCGAGACCGTGCGGTCCGAGGACTATTATCGCACCAAGAGCCTGATCTTCGGCGCCCTGATCGAGGCGATCGATCTCACCCAGCTTTCCCGCCTCGACGCCGAGACGGCGCGCGAGGAGATCCGCGATATCGTCACGGAGATCATCGGGCTCAAGAACATCGTCCTGTCGATCGCCGAGCAAGAGGAGTTGCTCGACGACATCTGTAACGACGTACTGGGCTACGGCCCGCTGGAGCCCCTTCTCGCCCGCGACGACATCGCCGACATCATGGTCAACGGCGCCAACCGGACCTTCATCGAGGTCAACGGCAAGATCCAGCTCACAAGCGTCCGGTTCCGCGACAATCAGCAGTTGATGAACATCTGTCAGCGGATCGTCAGCCAAGTCGGCCGGCGCGTCGACGACGCCTCGCCGATCTGCGACGCGCGCCTGCCGGACGGGTCCCGCGTCAACGTGATCGCGCCGCCGCTCGCCATCGACGGCCCGGCGCTCACCATCCGTAAGTTCAAGAAGGACAAGCTCACCCTGGAGCAGCTCGTCCGCTTCGGGGCGATCTCGCCCGAGGGCGCGGAGGTGCTGAAGATCATCGGCCAGTCGCGCTGCAACGTGGTGATCTCGGGCGGCACGGGCTCGGGCAAGACCACGCTGCTCAACTGCCTCACCGCCTTCATCGAACTCGACGAGCGGGTGATCACCTGCGAGGACGCGGCGGAACTCCAGCTCCAGCAGCCCCACGTGGTCCGCCTGGAGACGCGCCCGCCCAACATGGAGGGCCAGGGGCAGGTCACCATGCGCGACCTCGTGAAGAACTGCCTGCGCATGCGGCCCGAGCGGATCATCGTCGGCGAGGTGCGCGGGCCGGAGGCCTTCGACCTGCTCCAGGCGATGAACACCGGCCACGACGGCTCGATGGGCACGCTCCACGCCAACAGCCCGCGCGAGTGCCTGTCGCGTATCGAATCGATGATCTCGATGGGCGGCTTCACCCTGCCGTCCCGGACGCTGCGCGAGATGATCTGCGGCTCGATCGACGTGGTGATCCAAGCCATGCGCCTGCGCGACGGCTCGCGGCGGATCACCCACATCACCGAGGTGCTCGGCATGGAGGGCGACGTCATCACCACCCAGGATATCTTCCTCTACGACATCGTCGGGGAGGACGCGAACGGCAAGCTGGTCGGGCGGCACCGCTCGACGGGCATCGGCCGGCCGAAATTCTGGGAGCGCGCCCGCTACTACGGCCTGGAGCGAAGGCTCGGCGAGGCGCTCGACGCTGCCGAAGTCGTCGACCGGAGCTGAGCGCATGCCGGGCCTCTCGCCGAACCTCGCCGCCATCGGCGCTTCGAACCTGCCGGTCGTCGCGGGCCTGATCGGCATCGCGGTGGCGGCCATCGCCTACGTGGCGGTCCTGCCCCTGCTCGACGGCGAGCGCCGGGCGAACAAACGCCTGAAGGCGATCGGCGTCTCGCCGACCGGGGCGGCCCTGCGCGGCGTGCAGGTCAACCGCCGCGAGCAGGTCGCCAAGACGCTGAGCGAGATCGAGGCGAAGGCCAAGGGCGCCTCCAAGGCGACCGTGGAGCTGAAGCTCGCCCGCGCGGGCCTCGATTGGACGAAGCGGACCTTCTACATGGCCTCGGCCGTCAGCGCCGTGGTCGCCGGGCTGCTGCTCTTCACGATCACCGAAAGCCCGATCGCGGGGCTCGGCGCCGCCTTCGCGGGGGGCTTCGGCCTGCCGGCCTGGCTGCTGCGCCGCATGCGGCTCAAGCGGATCGCCAAATTCAACAAGGAACTGCCCAACGCCGTCGACGTGGTGGTGCGGGGCATCCGCACCGGCATCCCGGTCGGGGATTGCTTCCGCATGGTCTCCCGCGAGGCCGAGGAACCGGTCCGCAGCGAGTTCAGGACCGTGGTGGAGACCCAGGCGCTCGGCCTGTCGCTCGGCGAGGCGGTGACGCGCCTGTTCGACCGGGTGCCGACGCCCGAGGTCAACTTCTTCGTGATCGTGATCAACATCCAGCAGCAGTCGGGCGGCAACCTGTCGGAGGCGCTGAACAACCTCTCCACGGTGTTGCGCGACCGGGCCAAGATGCGCGGCAAGATCCAGGCGATGAGCATGGAGGCCAAGGCCTCGGCCTCGATCATCGCATGCCTGCCCTTCGGGGTCGCGGGGATCACCACCCTGACGAGCCCCGACTACATCTCGCTGCTCTGGACGACCGATATCGGCAAGATCGCGCTCGTCGGCGCCGCGATCTGGATGTCGATCGGCGTCTTCACCATCAAGAAGATGATCGCCTTCGACTTCTGACAGCCTGTTTGACGCCACCCTGTCCCTCGGAGAACGTTCACGATCGGTGGATCTCCCATCCCCACCCTCATCCTGAGGTGCCCGCGTCAGCGGGCCTCGAAGGAGGGCTCCAGGGATCGCCCGGCTGGCTGGATGGCTCCTTCGAGGCCTCCGCTGCGCTCCGGCACCTCAGGATGAGGGCAAGGATTGGGATGCACCGAGTCGCAGGATATTCCTCGCCACGCAGGCCGTAAGGCCGACCCATTACCGGATCCGGTCCCATGATCGACGACATCGCCGCGAGACTGTTCGATCCCCGGTTCATGGGGACGCTGCTGACCGCCGTCGCGGCGGCCGCGACCGCCTTCGCGGTGGCGCAGCCGTTCTTCGAGACCGACAAGCTCGAGAAGCGGATGAAGCTCGTGGGCGACGAGCGCGAGCAGATCCGGCGGCGCGAGCGCGCCAAGGGCAACCAGGCCGCGACCCGGGGCACGCTGCGCGTCGAGCCCAAGGCCTACATGAAGTCGATCGTCGAGCGCTATCAGCTCCAGCGCTGGCTCGCCACCGGCTCGGCCAAGCGCAAGCTGATGCAGGCCGGCTATCGCGGCCAGGGGGCGGAGACCGCGTTCCTGTTCTTCCGCCTCGTCGTGCCGGTCGCCTCGGTGATCGGCGCGCTGTTCTACCTGTTCGTGCTGGAGGCGCTCGACGCCTCGTACCTGATGCGGTTCGGGCTGGTGATCGGCGCCGCCTATGCCGGCATCAAGGCGCCGGAGCTGTTCCTCGTCAACGCGGCCAAGAAGCGTCAGGCCGAGATCCGCAAGGCTTGGCCGGACGCCCTCGACCTGACCCTGATCTGCGTCGAGTCCGGCATGGCGATCGAGCACGCCTTCCGAAAGGTGAGCACCGAGATCGCCACCTCCTCGGTGGTTCTGGCCGAGGAACTCGCCCTGATGACGGCCGAGATGTCGTTCCTGCCGGACCGGCGTCAGGCTTACGAAAATCTCGTGCTGCGCACGGGGCTCGACCCGGTGAAGGCCGTGGCGACCGCCCTGATCCAAGCCGAGCGCTACGGCACGCCGGTCGGGCAGGCGCTTCGCGTGCTCGCGCAGGAGAGCCGCGACCACCGCATGACCGAGGCCGAGAAGAAGGCCGCCGGTCTGCCGCCCAAGCTCACGGTGCCGATGATCCTGTTCTTCCTGCCGGTGCTGTTCGTCGTCATCATCACCCCGGCCGTCATTCAGATCATGCGGACGCAGTGACGGACGGGCGAACCGCTCGGCTCAGCGGATGCGGCCCGGACGGGTCGGCTCGAACACGATCCGGCGGTGATAGGCGCACCAGCTCTTGCCGTCGGCCACCGGAGCGCCGCAACAGATCGCCCGGTCGTTCGGTTCGCCGATGATGTACTTGCACACGAAGGCCCCGGACTGCGCGAAGGGCACGCGCAGGTCGGCCGACGGCTCCTTGACGGTCTCGGCCTCGCCGATCTGGGACATGCGAACGAGTTGATTCATGGTGTCGATCGGCTCAATATCATCCTGCTCGGTGGGGCCTGAGGCCCCGGCAGACGGTCGGGTGAGACGCCTCTCCGGCACCGACCCCGCGGACACCCGGGGCGGCTCGCGCGATGCCGGCCTCTATTGGCCGGCGCGATCGGCGTCATCGTGTTGTCGTAACTGGGGTTACAGCAATTTAAAACAAGACCAACCTGCGCCCTCTGCATCGGAGCACGGTGCAGGATGCGTAGCTCGCCGCAGGGGGCGCCCGTTCGATTGGCATTCGCCGGGCTGACGAAACGACCTGGACCCTCCGAATCGGCGATCCTCCGGACGTGCAAGCCGGATCGACCTGTGGTTTGGTGCGGGCTCCCGCGACCAGAGCCGGACCCGCCGCCCATGGACCACGCGCCCCTCGTGTCACCCGATTGGCTGCACGACCGCCTCACCGCCCCCGACCTCGTGATCCTCGACGCCTCCTGGTATCTGCCGGCCGCCGGCCGGGACCCCGAATCCGAGTTCCGCACGGCCCACATCCCCGGTGCCCGGCGCTTCGACCTCGACGCCATGAGCGACACGGAGTCGAACCTGCCGCACATGCTGCCCAGCCCGGAGGTGTTCGCCGCGCGGATGCGGGCGCTCGGTGTCGGCGACGGGCAGCAGATCGTGGTCTACGACGGCATGGGTCTGTTCTCGGCGCCGCGGGTCTGGTGGATGCTCAAGGCCTTCGGGGTGCGCGATGCGCTGGTGCTCGACGGCGGGCTGCCGGCCTGGATCGCCGCAGGTTACCCCATCGAGGAGGGCGAGCCGCATCCGCGCGAGCGCCGGCACTTCACCGCCCGCCTCGACCACGGCGCGGTGGCGGATGCGGACGACGTTGCCCGCGCCCTGGCGAGCGGCTCGGCTCAGGTGGTCGATGCCCGCTCGGCCACGCGTTTCCGCGGCGAGGAGCCGGAGCCGCGCCCCGGCGTCCGGCCCGGCCATATGCCGGGCGCCTGCAACCTGCACTACGCAGCGCTGCAGCGCGACGGCCGGATGAAGAGCCCGGACGAGCTGGCCGCGGTCTTCGCGGAGAACGGCGTCGATCCGGACCGGCCGATCGTGACCACCTGCGGCTCCGGGGTGACGGCGGCCATCATCGCGCTGGCCCTGGAGACGATGGGTCGCCCCGCCCGCGGCCTCTACGACGGCTCCTGGTCCGAATGGGGCGCGGACCCGGCCCGCCCGGTCGCGACGGGCGCCCCCTAGCGCGACCCCGGTTCGGGTTTCCAAGGGGCTCAGCCCTTTGGTGGGGTGTCGGGGTGAACCCCGACGAACGGATCCGATGCCGGGCTCCGCCCTGAACCCGCGACAGGTCTCGGCTTTTCGAAACCGGGACTTACGCCGCCCGCACCATGCGGCGCTTGTCAGCGGCGCTCCACTGCATCAGGCCGACCATGATGGCGATGGTGGCCACGTAGACCAATCCCTGCAGGGCCGTCGGCCGATCGGTGTAACCGACGAGAGCGTGCAGGATGCGGCCCGGCCAGGAGTTCTCGGCGATCACGCCCGAGCTGTTCCAGAGGGTGTGGCCGAGGATGTCGACGACGCCGGCATTGGCCAGAAACTGCGCGGCCTGCGCGGCGAGGCCCGCGGCCAGGAAGATGATCAGCACGCTCGTCACCGAGAACACGTAGCGGCTCGGGATCGACGCCAGCCCGAAATAGGTCACCGCCGAGAGCAGCGCGCCCGCCCCGATGCCGGCCACGGCACCGAACTGGATATCCGCCCCCGAGGTGCCCGAGGCCACGAGGCCGTAGAGGAACAGCACCAGCTCGGCGCCCTCGCGCAGGATCGCGGCGCCGATCACGATCGACAGGGCGGCGGCCTCGCGCTCGCCCGAGCGGACCGCCGCGCCGGCTGCGCGCAGCTCGCCCGCCAGTTCCTTGCCGTGCTTGCTCATCCAGGTGTTGTGCCAGACCAGCAGCAGCACCGCGACGATCAGCACCGCGGCGTTCAAGATGTCCTGCCCGCTGCCCTCGAAGGCATCGGAGATCTTCTCCGCGAACAGGGCGACCAGACCGGCGCCCGCGAGCCCGCCCGCGATGCCCAGGAGCACCCAGCGCATGCGGCCGGGGATGCCGCGGGTCGCCGCCAGCACGATCGAGATGATGAGGCCCGCCTCGATGACTTCGCGGAAGGCGATGACGAAGGCGCCGATCATGGCGGTCTCCAGAACTTTCGAGGTGTTGCGTGACGGCGCGCGGACCGCGCTACCAGATCCAGAACATGAGCACCCAGTTGACCACCGACAGGGCCGCCGCACCGGCGATGCAGGTCGTGGCCGCCGCGCGCCGGATCCCGCCGGCGCCGAGGCCGGCCACCCGCCACGCGAGCCAGACGCTCCACAGGCTCGCCCCGGCGAGCAGACCCGCGCGCATCTCCGGCACGTAGGGGATCACGATGCCATCGCCGCGCAGGAACGTGACGGTGAGCGCCGAGAGACCCAGGAAGACGCCGCAGCCCGCCACCGGGATCAGCGTCTGCGTCAGATGATGGAAGCGCCGGAGCGACCAGCCCCCGAGGGACACGGTCGCCAGCGCCACGATCCCCGACAGGGCGAGGCCGAGGATCACCGTCGCCGCGCCGATATAGGCCAGGAGCAGCCCGCCATCGAGCAGGGTCATGACGTCGCTGCGGTCCGGATAGTTCGTCAGCACGAACCAGGGCGCGGACATCTCCAGCGGCCAGGTCACCCCGCGCTCGATGAGCCAAGTGGCGGCCCATTGCTTGGCCGCGACGTACCAGGGGCTCGCCGACCACTGGAACGCGCCGACCGCCAGGGCCAGCATGCCGAACAGGATCAGCACGGTCTGGTCGAGGTCCGGCTCGGTGCCGGCCACGTGCACGATCTCGTGGTTGGGCGAGCGCAGGGCGAGACGCACCGCCCCGCGATGGTTGCTGCACCGCCCGCACATGTGACAGGACCCGGCGCCGCGCATCGTCCTGACCGGCACGAGCGGCGCGCAGTTGAACGCCTCGCTGCCCCGGGCGGGCTTGGGCGAGGCCGCCCAGGCGGCGCGGTCGACTTGGAAGCTGATCGGCGCGAGCTTCGACAGCACCGCGAACACGCCGTTGACCGGGCAGAGATAGCGGCACCAGACCCGCTTGTTGCGCCCGTAGAGCAGCCCCACGACGATCGCCGCCGCGGTCGAGCCGCCGAGCACCGCCAGGACCGGCTTCGGATAGCCGTACACGCTGGTCATCTGGCCGTAGACCGTGGTGCCGGCAAACGCCAGGAACGGCCAGCCCTGCCACGTGATCCAGCGCGGCACGGCATAGCCGCGGCTCCAGCGGCTGGCGAACTCGCTCAGCGCGCCCTCCGGGCAGAGCACGCCGCACCACGCCCGGCCGACCAGCACCATGCTGAGCAGCACGAACGGCCACCAGATCCCCCAGAAGGCGAACTGCGCGGCAAGCGTCAGGTTGGTCCAGATGTGGGCGGCGTTGTCGGGCAGCGGCAGCACCGCGGGCACGATCACCAGCACCGCGTAGACGGCGATGATCAGCCACTGAACGGACCGGATCACCCAGCCGTAGTGGCGCATCGCATCGCCGAACGCGGCGAGACGCGCGTCGATCCAGGCGCGGCGCGCGGGGCCGGAGGCGGCGGGCAGGGCCGTAGGCGCTGTCGTCGACGCGCTCATTTGGCCACCAGGGTCGCCTTGGCGTCGGGGTGGAAGTCGTCGAACACCTGATAGGTGCCGGCATCCAGGGTGCGAAACACGATCGCCGAGGTCGACCCCGCGGAGAGGGCCTTCTCGCGCTTCAGCTCCGTGCTCTCGAATTCGACGGGCGACTGGCCGGTATTCGAGATCTCCAGCTTGAACCGGGTGTTGGCTGGCACCTCGATCACCGCCGGGAGGATCACGCCGTCGCGCATCTCCACCTTGATCACCGGCATGTCGTCCGCGCGCGCGGGCTCGGCCGCACAGGCGGCGAGCAGCAGGGCGACGAAGCGGGCAAGACGCGGCGGGCGGGTCACGAACAGCTCCGAGCTCTCAGTAGGCGCCTTTCTTGCCGACCCCGGCGAAGGTGAAGTCCTGCACCACGTCGAACGGCTCGAACCACGGGCCGACACCCGTCTCCTTGTCGACGTGGCGGCCGAAATGACTGTCCTTGCCGGGGGGGGCGACGGTGACCGTCAGGCGATAGCGGCCGGGGCCGAACAGCTTGACGTTGTCGCCGTAATGCGGCCCGTCATTGGCGACCATCGGCATCAGCATCCCGGCGGCCTTCTGGTCGGTCGGCTTGTCACCGTCGAGCTTCACCGCCTCGAAATGCACGTCGAGGGCTGGGACCCAGTCGCCCTCTGCGAAGCCGTTGCGGTTGTCCTTGGCGGCGCGGATATCCGTTTCGAGATGGATGTCCGACTGCGCGGCGGCGCGCATCATGCCGGCGGGCTCCATCTCGATCGGCTGCAGGTACACGGCCGCGACCTCCAGCCCGTTGCGCGTCACGTGCGGGCCGATCGGCACCTCCTTGGCCGCGGCGGATCCCGCGATCACGAGGGCGGCGGCTGCGGCGAGGCCGCGGAAGAGCGATGGGGCGGTGGAGGCGCGCATGCCTCAGCACATAGACTCCCGCGGCAGAAGTTCAAACAGGAATCGCACCACCATCAAATAATAACAATTCTAATCTGAAAACGTTCTAAGGTGATGTCTTCGTATTTCTTAGTCTCGATCCCGCATTCGTGCGATCATAACCTGCCCGGCAAAGACTTTTCGCGCGTCTGTGACCGCCCGGTTCTTGACCAATTTGCAGAACTCGGGATCGTCATGCAACTGCCATGCTGAGGGCCGAGAACGTGGCCGACGAACGGAAACCGCGCCGCCACCCCTGCGACACCGTGTTCGCAGCCCCCGCGCGCCCTGGCTTAGGCGACGGCGCGCCTGATTTGAGCAAACGCCCTGTTGTTGCTGCGAGTCGCATGAGAACCCGTTCCGCGCCCCGGGCGCAAACGCAAATCCGATCCCGACTCGCGGTCCTGACCCAGGCGACGGCGCTCATGCTGGTCATCGCCCCCGCGGGCGCGGCCGATCTCGCGGCACCGCGTCCGGTGGCGGAAGCGTCGGCCTATACCGACTGGTCGGGCGGCTATGTCGGCCTCGAAGGCAGCGCGGGCGGCTCCTACGGGGCCTACACGTTCGGCCCGACGACGATCGGCGGACGGCCGGTCCCGGCGTTCAAGAGCGGCGACGCGACCGGCCGCAGCGACCAGGGGCGGAACGCCACCACGGCGGTGGGCGGGCTGTTCGGTGGCTGGACCTGGCAGGCGGGCCCCTGGGTCTACGGCGTCGAGGCCAGTCTCGATGCGGCGAACCTGAAGCGGCCGGTCCCCTCGACCATCGCGGGCTTCGGCTACGCGGACGTCGACCCGGCCTTCAACATCGTGCGCGCCAAGACCGAGCTCTACGGCACCTTGCGCGCGCGGCTCGGCTACAGCTTCGACCGCTACCTGATCTACGGCGCCTTCGGCCTCGCCGGTGCGAACGCGCGCTTCCTGGCGACCTATCCGGACCTCGACACGGGCGGCCAGACCACGGCCCAGCGGGAACTCGGCTATCTCGGCTTCACCCTGGGCGCGGGCGTGCAATACGCCGTCACCGACCATCTCGCCCTCGGGATCGACTATCGCTACATCGATCTCGGCGGCAGCCGGCGCTTTCCGCTGGGCGTCCTGCCCGGCGATGCGGGCGGCCCGGTCTCGACCCGGGCGAGCTTCACGTCGAACCAGATGTTCCTGCGGTTGATGTGGTTCCCGGACGGGCTGACGGTGCCGCCCGACCCCGACGAGACCGCCCCGCACGATCCCGACAACGGCGATACCGGCCGCTTCTCGCTGCACGGGCAGACGACCCTGATCGCGCAGGGGGTGCCGGGTTTCCGCTCGCCCTACGCGGGGGCGCAGAGCCTGATTCCGCACCAGGCTCGGCAGACCACCACCGCCACGATCTTCCTCGGGCTCAAGCTCACCGACACGACGGAGGTCTATTACAACCCCGAGTTCAGCCAGGGATTCGGCCTGTCGCGGACGCTGGGCGTGGCGGGCTTCGTCAACGGCGAGGCGCAGAAGGCCGGCGCCCCGTTCCCGAAGCTGCGCTCGAACCGCTACTACGTGAAGCAGACGATCAACCTCGGCGGCGAGACCGTGGAGGTGCCGGACGGGCCGAACCAGGTCGCCACCCGCTACGATGCCGAGCGGATCACGCTGATCGCCGGCAAGTTCGCGCTGGGCGACTTCTTCGACGGCAACATCTACGCGCACGATCCGCGGGTGGACTTCTTCAACTGGTCGCTCTGGGGCTCCTCGGCCTGGGATTTCCCGGCCAACCTCCCCGGCTTCACGCAGGGGGTCTATGCCGAGTTCAACCGGCCCGAACTCGCGATCCGCGCCGCCTACACGCAGGTGCCCAAGGAACCGTCGAGCGACGTGCTCGACCCGCGGGTGTTCCGCCGTGCCGGGCTCAACGCCGAGTTCGAGCAGCGCTACGTCCTGCCGTGGCTGGACCAGCCGGGCAAGCTGCGGTTCGGGCTGTTCTCGAATGTCGGCGTCTCGGCCGACAACCGGGAGAGCGTCACGCTCACGCAGCTCGGTTTCTTCGACAACGCCAGCGATGCCGCCACCGCGACCCGGCGCCCCCGCCGCAAGACCGGCGGCTACATCAACCTGGAGCAGGCGCTGACGCCCGAACTCGGCCTGTTCGCCCGCGCCAGCCTGAACGACGGCCGCACGGAGAACATCTCCTTCACCGACATCGACCAGAGCTTTTCCGGCGGCCTGTCGCTGAAGGGCAAGGCCTGGGACCGGCCGGACGACACGATCGGGATCGGCGCCGCGATGAACGGGCTCTCGCCGTCGCACCGGGCGGCCTTCGCGGCGGGCTTCTACGGGCTGCTGATCGGCGACGGGCAGCTCAACTACGGCACCGAGCGGGCGCTGGAGACCTACTACGCCCTGAACCTGACCAAGTTCGTGACCCTGACGTTCGATTATCAGTTCATCGACAACCCCGGCTACAACCGCGACCGTGGGCCGGCGCATTTCTTCGCGTCGCGGCTGCACGCGGATTTCTGATCGCAGCGGGTGATACGGCATCCGGCTGAAGGACGCGGAAGCGCAGCCGTCCTTGCGAGCGGAGCGAAGCAATCCATTCCGCGCAACGCCGGCAAGCGTCGCGCTGCCCGCGGTCACTTCGCTTCGCGCGTGATGACGGATAGGGCACCTGAACCGAAGGTTTCATCCGGCAGCCGTGTCAGTCGACAACGTCCATCGCCGTAACCCCGAAGATATCCTCGAACGCCGCCCGCAACTGCATGTCCACCTCGGCCAGGCTCACCGGCAGGCCGAGATCGACCAGGCTCGTCACGCCGTGCTGACGCACCCCGCAGGGCACGATCCCGTCGAAATGCGAGAGATCCGGCTCGACGTTCAGGCTGATGCCGTGAAAACTCACCCAGCGGCGCACCCGGATGCCGATCGCCGCGATCTTGTCCTCGACCTCCGGTCCCTTCTCGGGGCGGCGCACCCAGACGCCGACCCGGTCCTCCCGGCGCTCGGCGCGGACGTTGAAGGCCGCGAGCGTCGCGATCAGCCACGCCTCCAGGCTCGCCACGTAGGCGCGCAGGTCGCGGCTGCGGCGGTCGAGGTCGAGCATCACGTAGGCGACCCGCTGGCCGGGCCCGTGATAGGTGTATTGCCCGCCCCGCCCCGTGGCGTGGACCGGGAACCGGTCGGGCGTCACGAGATCCTCGGGCCGGGCCGAGGTCCCGGCCGTGTAGAGCGGCGGGTGCTCCAGCAGCCAGACGCATTCGGGCGCCGCGCCGCGGGCGATCGCCTCGACCCGCGCCTCCATCCAGGCGATGGCGGCCTCGTACCCGACGGGCGCGTCGCTCACCCGCCAGGCCACCGGCCCCGCGACCGGATCGGAGCCGGTCCGCTTCGGGAAGGCATGTGGACTGACCGTGAGGCGCAGCGCGTTTACCAAGGGTTCACCATCCTGCGTCGATGGTCGAAGCCTTCAACATCCGCGGCCGGCGCTTGCAAGAGCACGGCCGCGAGACGGGATGGCAGGCTGTGGCGGTCTTCGAGACGCTGAAGGTCGATCTGACGGTGGTGCTGGGCCGCACGCGCATGCCGCTGCACATGCTGCTGCGCATGGGCCGCGGCGCCGTGATCGAGCTGGAGGCCAGCGACAGCGACATGGTCGAGATCCTGGCCAACCACCATCCGATCGCCCGCGGGCAGATCGTGGTGACGGGCGACCGGATTTCCGTGGAGATCGTGGAGCTGATCCGCAAGGCGGCCTCGATCGTGGAGCCCGGCGCCAGCATCGGCGACGGCGCGGCCTCGCTTCTGGAGACTGGCTACGACTCCGCGTGAGCGGCTGCAGCAGCACATCCTACTGCTGCACTCGGTGCCGAGGACCGTCCGGATGGCCAGCGCGAGGGCGCTTGCCCGCCGGCGATGATCGTCCGGCGACAGGTGCAGCCCATCCTCCCCATGGGCCGCCCCACCGATGGCTGATGCGGCGTCGACGCAGGGCAGGCTGGCCTCCGCGCCGCGCTTGCGCCGACGCGGTGAGTGAGGCGCTTGTCGACGGCGGAGTGATCTGTTATCCGCTGCGCCGCCGACACCGAAGCGGCCTCCGGGAAATCCCGCAGGCCGCCACTGTCGAGCGAGCGGACACGGATCGTCGCGTCCGATGCGGCCATGGCGGAATTGGTAGACGCGCTAGCTTGAGGTGCTAGTCCCGCGAGGGGTGGAGGTTCGAGTCCTCTTGGCCGCACCAGCTTCTTTTTACTGGTGATTTAGATCTGGCGGCGGTTTGCGGACTTGGCACCGCAACCACGGTTTGCAGGTCGGTTTGCAGCAGCTGTTCTTTTTGAGTTCCGCGGCCGGTCACGAGCTGCGTATCGAGCTGGATAGGAAGTTACCTCGTAGGCATAGCTACGGTCGTCATTGCGTGCGTCTTCATCGGCCAGGGCCCCACCGTGAAAACGTTGGAGTTCTCCATGGAAAAACTGCACGTGAAGTTAGAGGTGCACGGTGAGGGCGCTCGTGTGGGGCCTTGGCCTACCAAGCCGCATCAGTGACGACGCAGCGAAGCCGCTAAGGTAAATTCCTGACCAGATGAGCGTTGGGGTTCGACTCCCCACCCCACACCAATCAAGCCGTGTTCCGCCGGTGGGCGTTGAGCTTCACGATCGCGCCCCGCGCTAGGTCCTTCGTCCGCGCCAGGTACACCTCAATGATGCGGTTCACCGACGCCACGGTATGGCCGGTGATCGCTGCGATCTCCTGCGGCGTGCAGCCGGCCTCGGACAGCATGGTCACGGCCGTCCCGCGCAGATCGTGGAAGTGCAGGTCATCGCCGATCGCCGCCTTTCGGTAGGCGAGTGCCCAGGCGTTCTTGAACGCGTCATCCGTCCAAGACACGCCGCTCGGCCGGGTCAGCACCGTGGTCGCCCGGCGCGGCGCCGCGTCGAGCGATCGCTTCAGCGCGTCCGTGCACGGGATCCAGACCGCCCTCCCCGTCTTGCCCTGGCGCAGCGAGATCGCCTCGCCGTCGTAGGCCGACCACGGCAGACGTAGCAGGTCGCCGCGGCGCTGGCCGGTGTGCAGCGCCAGGTCGAGCGCGAGTTGCAGCTCGGCCGAGGCCGCGCCAGCGAACGCCGCAACGTGGTTCGGAAGCCAGATCAGCTCGGCCCGGTCCGAGCGGTACGCGCGCTCGAACGTATCGATCGGGTTGAGCTCGATCAGGCCGCGCCCCAGCGCCCATGAGAATACGCGCTGGAGCGCGGCCATCTTGTTGTCGGCCGCCCGCGGGTGCGTCTCCGCCATCTCGTCGTGCCAGCCGAGGAAGATCGGCCGGCTCTTGCGGTTCTGGACGTGGACGATCGGCGTGTCGCCCCAGCGATCCTCGACGGCGCGTAGGTTCAGCCGGCCGATCTCCTTCGTTGAGTCGGCAAGCTTCCGCCATTGGTGCGAGCTGCAGTACTGCCGGATCAGGCCGGCCACCGTGTCGCTCTCCGGCGGGCGCGTCGGCTTCTTCTCGGCCTCGTGCCAAGCGGCCACGAACGCCGGCGAGCCGGGCTCCCCGGGCAGCTTCGTGTTCGTGCGGCGGTGGTAGAAGTGCGTGCTGTAGGAGCCGTCCGCGAGCTTGCGCCGGACCTTATTGATGCCCTTGAGCTCCACGCGCATTTCGCCGCGCCCAGTCTTCGAATGAGGAGGCGGCATCCTTCGTGAGTCCCGACAGGTGATCAAGGGCGGCGTCGATTGCCTTGCGGTCCCACCGATGGGTGCCCGGGATCGGGCCGGGCACGATGCGGCGCTTCACCCACGTTTGAAAGGCATCCACGGATTCGCAGCCGCAGTACTCGGCCGCCTGCTCGGCCGTCAGGCCGCGCTTGGGGATGTTCAGCGGCAGCGGCACCGACGCACGCGAGCGGGGCATGGTCTACTCGGCCGCGCCGAGGCGCGCGGCGTCGCGGGCGATCGACAGCGACAGCGCCTCGCACCGCCAGTCGTAGCTGGCTTCATCGACTTCCGGCATGTGGGTGAGCAGAACCCGGGCCTTGGCAGCGAGGCCGGCCGGTGTCCGCGCGTCCATCCCCGTCACGAGCTCGAGGAGCTGCATGGACCGGGCGAAGGTGCCGGGTGGGTTGTCGTGATGGGTCGCCTCTGAAAGGGCTGTGGCCGTGCGCTCTTCGGCGATCGCCGCCTCGGCCAGCGGGATCAAGGCGGAGTCGTGGGAAAAGGCGGGCGCGGGCGGCGGCTCGCGGCCGGGAAGCGCCCTGCCTCGCCAATCGACGCCAGCGAGGCGGAACAGGCCGTTGCAGACGAAGCGGAGATACCGGCCGTCCGGACCTACTATCTCGGTGGTATCGTCCCAGCACTCTTCGGCGACCAGAGCCGCGGCGTGGGCGAGGACCAGGACGCCTGTGATCGATTGCGGCTCCTGCGCGAAGATCTGGTCCGCGACCGCCTTCACGTCCTGAAAGAGGCGCTGCCCTGTTGCCAAAGCCTCCTTGTAGTCCGGATCGGCGCTGGTGACCTCCGCGTCGCGATCGTAGGCGAGGTAGGGACGGGCGGCGACTTCGAGCTCGGAGGCGAGGGCGAGGAGTTGGGTGTCGGGCTGAAGTAGTCCTGACCTCGGTACAGCTTGGAACCCAGGCGCTGGCATCACCTGCAGCATGGCGCTCTCCATCCTGATGACGGCGCCGAACCTCTGCTTTTTGCGTTAGTCTGTCAATGCAAAATGCATTGATCTAGCTGCCGGGCTCTACGTCAAACTCGATCCCCTGCATGAGCGTCGTTACTCTGTCTTTATTAAGCTTATTCAGCTCTCGCACAGCTGCTGTGGTTAGTATAGTGGAAACAAAAGACACTTTTTCGACTTGCTCATCCCTGCGCGTTTCGAATGTCGGCCCCTCCAAGTCGAAGCGACCATTTTTCCTACCGCGTTGCAACGTTCTTAAAAAATAATTGCCACCCTTGATTTTGCATACGCAAAGGCACCCGATGTGGTCTTCGTCGGGAGGCGTAAAATTTCGTTCAATAGTAATATGCCATTCTCTATCGGCTATCCCTCGCGCTAGATTGCCGGCAACGACAATGTACGCTAAGGGTCTATCAGAAATTCTTGGATAAGTTAGCCAATTGGTATTCATCGCTTCGACAACACCGTCCAATCGGCCTTCGGGGTGAAATCCGGCTAGTCCGAAGTACGGGACGAGTTGGTTTTCGAGGTCTTCTTGCTCGTCCCCGTATATCAGCCAAATGACCGTAACACCGAACGCTTTTGCGTACCGTTCAAGCTCACTCTCTTTCACCCCACGAAGGCCATTTTCGTGACCTGCGTACGTCCCATAGGGAACCCCTAGTCGTCGCGCAGCCTGAGCGGCCGACGGAAACCCAGCATTTATGCGCGCCCAGCGGAGGCGCTCGCTTTTCGTGGCAAGCTTGAGCATCCGTGCAATCTGCATAATTTCACTCTGCAAGTCGCACGGAATTGGTTGACGTGCCTCATGCAATGTGCAGAGCTTCTCTGCATGGAGTCCGCCCGTCAAATTGTTGATGCGTTCGGGAATGCGCAGCTTGCCGCAGCCCTTGATGTGCCTGTGGGGACCGTGAGCGCATGGAAGTCCCGAGGGGCAATTCCTCATGCATATTGGCGTAAAATCGAAGCTGAAGCCCGCAAGAGGAAGATTAAGAGCATCAGCTACGATCTGCTTGAGCGCATATCTCCTACGCGAAAGCCGAGATCTAAGCATGCGACCGCTATAGCGGAGCATGCCCGGTGAACGGCTCTTTAGTATCCCGCCTTCATCAGCGTGAGGGCTGCCGCCGCAATCACCTGCCGTACGTCACGGCTAAGGCTTGGCTCCCGCGCCAAGTCGTCCAGGGCGTTGGCTGCCAGCTCAAGCGCGCTGCGCTCAGCATCGAATTGGACCGCCGGCCGTGCACACTCGCCAAAGTTGATGCGGCCGGCGGTCCTCATGTCCAACCTCCGCAGGTAACCGAGCTCCATCGTTCCCGTCTCCCGCCGTGGTCGAAGGCATTCGACCACAGGAGCGGGCCCCGATGTCGGGAGAGTCACCCAAGAGCTTGGGAATCTCACCCAAGGGCGGTCGCGGCATGATCGGCGCGAAGGCAGAGGCCCGCGAGCTCGTGTCGCTGATCGCCGGCCCGGTGCGGCTCGGCGACAACGTGAAGGCCGTCCTGTCCCGCGTGGCGGAGGCGACCGGCCTCGGCGATCGGCGCGTGCGCGGGATCTGGAACGGGGAGGCGCGGACGATCCGGGCCGAGGAGATGGATCGGCTTCGCGCGGCGGCGCGGCAGGCCCGCGCAGTCGAGGACGCCCAACATGAGCTCGTCACCCTCCGCGCCCGGCTCGCCGCCTGTGAGGCCGCCCTTCGCCTTCCGGCCGCGGACCTTGTTGGCCCGTGCGCTGATGCGGTGGGCGCAGCGGCTGGCGCTTCGCATCGCCCCCTGGATCGCGCCGGACGCGGGCTGACCGTGCCGGCCGTAGGACGCTCCCTCACGTGACGCCCGGGGCGTTCCTCGCCCCCGATTCAGTTCCGACTACCACTCCGATTCGGGCACTGATCCTCGCCTGCATGCCGACGCCCTCGAAGCTGTCGCCTCGCCAGATCCGCGACCTCTGGAAAAGCCTCGCACCGGCGAAGCGGGCCGAGGCAGCGGCACGCAAAGGACGGGTCGGGAAAACCGGGCAATTGCCCGCAGGTCCGAGGCCCGAGACCGGCCGCTTGCGCGACGTGATCGCGAACATGAGCGGTGTCACCGGCCGGACCGTCGAGAAGTGCATCGCCGTGTACGAGGCGGCCGAGCGCGACCCCGAGCTGTTCGGCGAGGTGGTGGCCTACCTGGAGCGGTCGGAGAACTTCCACGACGCGCATAACCGCATGAAGCGGGTCGCGGACATCGATCGGGTCCGGCGCCTCGCGCCGACCCAGGGGCTGTTCGCCACCGTCATCCTCGACCCGCCCTGGCAGGACGAATCGGTATCGGAGAACCAGAGACCGCCCTACGCCACCATGACGGTGGAGGAGATCGCGGCCGTACCGGTCCCGAGCTGGATCGGCGATCAGGCCCACATCTACTGCCATGCGCCAGGTCCGTGGGTGCCGACCGCGGCCGAGCTGCTGGAGAGGTGGGGCTTCTCCTACAAGCAGCTTCTCACTTGGCGGAAACCGCGGATCTCGATGGGCCGATATTTCAGGCCCATCGGCGAACACATCCTGTTCGGTACGCGCGGCGGCCTGATGCTGGCGCGCCAGGATCTCGCGACCATCTTCGAAGGCCCGGCAGGATCCCACAGCGAGAAGCCGGACGCCTTCTACAGCCTCGTGCGTGAGGCGAGCCCTGGCCCGTACGGCGAGGCCTTCCAGCGCCAAGCCCGGGAAGGGTTCGTAAACCTGTACGGGCCCGCGCCGGCCAGCGAGGCTGCCGCATGAGGGCGCCGATCGCCGCGCACCTGCGCCGCCACGCCAGACCGATCCCGCGCGGCCCCCCGCGCCGGGCCGGATCTTGAGCTCGTGCTCTGCCGCGCCTGACGGCTGAACAGCGCACCGCCGCGCCACACCCGTCGTCGCAACTCGCCAGCCCCGCGCATCCGCGTCGGGGCGAACGCTGAGACATTGCCTGAGCCTCCGCCTCCGATCAACCGGCCCGACCGCCGCGCGACCCCTCGTGCACGGAACGGCGAAGCTATGTCTCGTGAGGGCACCATGGTCATACGCATGGTCAATCGCAGGCGCGCCGCGCTGCGGCCTGTCGTCATCGATGCCGAGATCCTGGACCTGCCGCGGCTCTCGCCGGCGGCCCTCGGGATCTACGTCGTGATCGCCGCGGCCCGCGGCGGCATCCGGCGCCAGGAGTTGCTGGACCGCTACGGCGAGAACGTCGGCGCTCTCGACGCCCGGCTGACTGAGCTCAAGCGGCACGCCCTGATCAAGGACGCCGGCCGATGAGCGTCGAAGTCATCAGCCACGTCATGCGCCTGGACATCCCCGATGGGGTCGCCAAGCTCGTGGCCTTCGTTCTCGCGGACTACGCCAACGCTGAGACCGGGCATGCCTGGCCGAAGCTTGAGACGCTGGCGCGCAAGTGCTCGCAGTCGGTCCGCACCGTCCAGCGCAAGATCCGCCTGCTCCAGAAAATGGAGGTCCTGAAGGTCCATCGGCAGGACAGCGCGACGGGTCGACAGCGGGAGAACCTATACGTCTTCCGCCTTCCCTGGGTGAGCGAGTCCGACGACGGCGCCGCTGGATCTGGACCGGACCAGGCGGCGTCCCGAACCTCCGAAAAGAGGGGTGACAGAGGGTCACCCCAGGGTGACGCACAGTCACCCGTCGAGCCCGGTTCTGTCACCCCCATGGGTGACACGCCTGTCACCCCCGAGGGTGACACTGCTGTCACCCCTAGAGGAATCCCCCAGAAGGAATCCGTCAAAGGGGAATCCCCCAAGAGAGAGATTCCCAGCGTAGCGCCAGCCCCCCACGCCCGCATACGCGAGCGCGCCCCCGAGGGGGCTCTCCCTCCCCCAGCTGCCCTTTGTCCAAATGATTTCGAGCCTGACGGGAGCCACTACGCGGCGGCCGAGGCGCTCGGGTTCGACGCTGCCTTCGTCCGGCAGACAGCTCGCAGCATGCACGCCTGGTCGCACGCCAACGCACACCGGTCGATCGCTTGGAAGGCCGACTGGCCGCTCGCTTTCGACGGAATCTTGGACCGAGCCCTTCGGGAAGCGGCCGAGAAAGCGTCCCGGAAAGGGCCCAAGCGCTACGCCAACGGTGCCATCGGCCTCTTGCTGGAGCGCATGAATGGGCACGGTCAGGCAGTGCCGGAGGACGTGAGGGCGACCCGCAACGACGAGGCCCGCCGCATGGCCGAGAGCGGGCAATGGCCCCGAGGTGGCAGCGTGTTCGTGGAGAGGGACTCGGCGGAAGGGCGGGCGTGGGAAGAGCACTTCGCCAGATTCGGAACCCAAGCGACCTGGTTATCGCTCGACAAGGGAGTTGGCTGGAATATGCCGGCCCGCTGGCCACCACCGGCAACCTGCGGGACAGAGATTGGCATGGAGCTGCCCGGGTGAGCTGGCACGGAATCGATTTCGAGCTGCTGTGCTGGTCACAGAACCATCGCTTCGGGCCAACCGAGAAGGGTGAGGAGGACGCCTTTTGCGGCCTAGCTGGCTGCTGTGGGGAGCGAACGTCGACGGGTCGCTTTGTAGCCTCGATCCACGATCTGCCTTTCCACATCGGCAGTCCGGACGAAGAGGTGCGGGCACTCGATGGTTTGGCGCGCCGAGGCCTTTTGCGGTGGAGCCGAGAGGAGCCGAATGGACCCTACACAATCGAGCTTCTGCCCGGATCCAACCCGCCCGTGACGCAGGATCAGGCGCTCGATCAAGCCCTGCGAACGCTGTCCCGACTTCGGCCGGACGCTCGGATCCAGCCGGCAGCCGTCCGACTGCTGCTGATGGTCGCCTGGCGGTGCCGGCAGCGGTACGGCCAAATCTTCCAGGCGGACGAACTTATCCGCGCTGCGGAGCTGAGCGGGTCGGACGATCTCGATCAACAACTCGACCTGTTAGAGCGATGCGAAGCCCTTCTGGCCGCACCGTACCCCGTCGAGGGGTGTGTGCAGATCGGCCTCTTGTTCGACTGAAGGATGCGCCGCCTGCCACCACGGCCGACGACGTGCGCCGCTGGCTCGTGGGCCTATTCCTGGAGCTGCCAGGAGCGTCGGTCTATGCGGCCAGCCGGAGCAAGGTCGGGTTCATCGATCCGGAGAAGTCGCCGTCCGCCTTCGACTGGCCGGCCCTCGCCGCCGACGTGTTCGGCTCACGGTCCCGGGAGCGGCTATGGCTGTTGACGTGGGCCAGGTGCGAGGCGCGCCGCCGGGCGCTCGCCCGCAATCTACCGAACCCGCCGGCCGGCGGCACGGTGGCGGACTTCTGCCGGGAGGTGGGTGTCCACCGGGCGACCTTTGAACGGTTGGTGGAGCGCTCGCTCACGCGGCTCGCGGCCGAGTGGGATCGTCGGCACCGGCCGGAAAGCCCATGAAGGTTTCACGCCCTTGCGAGGCCCTAAAACGACGAAACGCCTCGAGGCCCGGAGCCCCGAGACGCTTCATTGGTTGGCCGAGCGTGCAGTTGGGTGTCCCGGTTGCAATGTTGAGGCCTTGACCACCGACGGTGGCCGACGCCGCATCTGAGAAGATATCTGCCCGATCTGTCCCTGCAGGCCGCTGAGCTTAAGACGGAGCTGCTTCGTGTCCGCACCTCGGAGGCCGCGCCGGTCCTCGGTCCGGATCGCCGTCCGCAAAGTCGCGATCTTCTTCAGCTGGCGGTTCGGCGCCGCCAGCTGCTCGCCGTCGACGATGACGCCGGTGATCTCGGCCGGCCGGTCGTGGAAGACCTTCTCCTTGTGGTAGCGAAGGCCTGAGGCGTGGATCGCCTTCTTCACCGACCACATCACGGTCGGCGAGATCTTCGGTGCCGAAATAGTCACGTCGTCGATGTAGACCGTCAGGGTGTAACCGTGCTCGCGGCAGATCGCGGCTACGGCCTCCCAAACGTCGTAGTGGGCGAAGTACGCCAAGATGGGACTGAGCGGACTGCCTGTCGGCAAGTGGCCCTGGTAGGTCGCGAGCTTCGCCAGCGCGGCCGCGACGTCGCGCTCGCATCGCATCACCTTATGGAAGAACCAGAACACGCGTCGCGACGGCGTGCTGGGAAAGTACTTCCGCACGTCCAGGCAATGAACGACCCGGTTCCCCCGGTGCCGTGCCGCGTTGCTCACGTAGCAGCGCCCTTTAACCGGACAGAAGAGATAGTCCGGCGGCCTGATCCTGCTCAGTCGCCGAGCTATCCGCGCCTGCACGAGCTTGAGCTGCCGCGCCGGATCCTCGACGCGCCGCAAGGCCCCGTCCTTCTTCGGCACGGAAAATTCGCGGTAGACCTCATCAGCCGTACGACACATCTGCCTCAGCTCGGCTTGGCTTATGCGCAGAAGATCCGCGAGCTTCCGCTTCGAGCAAAGCTTGTAGAAGGGGGACTGATCGAGTGGGTGCCTATCCGGACTAGTCGGCATGGCGTGACCCTCCTCGTTCCTCGAGAAACTGCATCAGCTTGATGATTTTAGCGGCAACAGCACCTCTAGCCTTTTCGTAGGCTTTCGTGTTGTTGATGTTTTCAGAAAAAAACATGATGGAAGAAACAGGTATTTGAAATTGGTTCGCGTATTTTTCAATGAGATCTAAAGAAGGCCTCTTAGATCCCTTCTCTATCTCAGAAATGTAAGATTTAGAGATACCCAATTGATCCGCCACATCAACCTGGCGCAGATCGTGATACACGCGTATCAATCGAAGCGCCTCGTTCAGCATTTGTTCCTCCTGCTTCAAATACAAAGTAGGGCAGCGAATTAGGAACGAAAAAGCTCGACAAGGCGGATGACCCAGTAGAACGCCTGAGCGATCTTCGGGGCGACCTCCAAGAGGACCTTCGCGGTCCGCGGCGTTACCAGGCACTTCGCCCAGCTCACCCGACCCTTCGTCTTAACTCGCTGCTGCTTCCGATCGTGCTGATCCGATGCGGACATCGGGGCTCTCCTTCTCCATCCACCGCAACCGAATTGTTGCGGCGCCATCGCGCGGAGAAGAACGGGGGCGGAAGCAGTGAACCCTACTTGTACGGGCGTGCCCCCACCTTCGGGGGCACGCCCGCGCCGCAGGCGCGTCCCGTAGCGGGTTGCGTCTACCGGCCGGAATTTAGGAGGCTCGCGCCTCCCGCGAAGCTCCCGAGGAAGCTCCAGTGAGTGATGGTGATCCCCATATCAGTACGACGAGGCGAACATACCGCAGCCGTTTCCCCGCGCAACAACTTTCTTCGCTGTCGGCGAACTTTTATCGCCGGATTGCCGCTTTTGCCTCGTCTCAGAAACGATGAAACGCCCCGCGGCCGGAGCCACGGGGCGTTCACGTCGACCACACCCGGCTTGTCCCCCGTGCACGGACGCCATCGGGTCCAGGCGGAGCGGGGAGCCGGATTTACCGCTATCGGGCCGGTCGCTGGCCCTCCTACGCCTGCTCCGCGTGATGCGAGGCTACCGCGCCGCTTACGCAAAGGCGAGGACAGCCCTATTGGCAGGTGTCAGGTTAGAGCCGCCGGATAGGTCGGAGGGGCTGTGCGGGGCGCCTATGCGCTCCCAGGGACTGCGCGGGCGCGGCGCGCCGAGTTCAGCCTACGGGCAGCATGATGGCGTTGAACGGATCTAGAATGCGCCGGAGCTTCGGAAGATCGGCACGCGCCATGATGCGACCCGCGCGCTCGTGGCGGTCGAGCTCGGCCAATCGGGCTTCCGCGAGGGCCTTGCGGCCCTCCGCCTCCTCCCGGGTCATCCCGGCAGCGTCGCCGTCGAGGGCCATGAGCGCGTCGGCGACCGCCCGTCCGATGCGCCAGCGGAAGACGGCCGCGACATCGAACTGGGCGGGCCCAATTTTACTTCCGCCATCGATCTGCGGGCACCCTCTGGCGACCCATCCGTCGACGGTAGAAACCGTTACATTGTAGAGGCTTGCGATTTCCGACCGCTCGAGTTGACGGCCGCTGTTTCCGAGGTCGGACATAAACATAAAACCCGTTTTCGAAATTTCAGAAACGGAGAGGACCTGAGGTCGAACGTCCCCGCACCTTCGCCCACCCCCAGGAGGGACCCGCGAGGCGCATCCCTCCCGCCGAGCCTACGCGAAGCGCGCGTGCGCCCGGAGGTCGTCGTGCCTCATCAGGCCCTCGGCCGGCGCGGGCAGCCGGTCGCCGGCCAGCAGTCGGCGCCACGCGTCGCCCGCCGGTCGGCCGCCGCCGTGGGCCACGAGGCCGAACTCCAGCTCGTACGGGAAGCGATCGAGCGCGCGGAACGGGATGTCGCCATGCGCCACCACCGCGGCCGTGAAGCTCGCTAGGTTCAGATCGGACACAGCGCCGAGCCCGGCCAGGCGCTCCTGCGCGTGGTCGACCCACCAGTTCGCGGCCCGGTCGCGGTTGAGCGCGGGCGCGCGGCCGATCGCGCCGAGCGCGCGGAAGGCGGCGGCGAACCGGCGGAACGGCTCGTCCGGACCGTCCAGGCGGCCGGCGGTGTCCTTCAACACCGGATAGGTGGTGACCACCATGTCGTGCAGGGCCCGCAGTTGCGCCTCTGTCGGCATCACGTAGCCCGATCCGGCGATCGCGGTGTGCACCGTCATGCCCTCGGGCGCGGCCGGGCGCGGCGCGGCGGGCGTCGGTACGGCCGCGGCGGGCGGGGTTTCGAGGGCCGCGAGCCGATCGGTGAGGCGCGCGATCTGCGCTTCGAGCGCGCTCATGCGCGTGTCCAGGTTCGCCATCTCATCCTCAGGGTTTGGGGTGGCGGCCGGCCCGTGCGGGCCGGCCGGGGGAAGCGTCAGCCCTCGCCGCGGCGCTTCTTGCCCGCGGCGATGATCGCCGCGGCGGTCGCGGTGATCGCGCGGCTCGACGGGGCCGACGTCGAGCCGCCGCCGCCCAGCGCTTCGATCGCCTCGCCGCGCGGCATCGAGGTCGACAGGGCGAGGTGGAGCGCAGCGGCCGGGTTGGCCTTGCCAGCCTCCGAGTTCACGATGGCGCGGATACGGGCCCGCTCGCGGCGGCGCGTGGCGCGGGCGTCGGGTTCGGCCTCGTCCTTCCGGTCCTCGTCGTCGGCGGCCTTCCGGGCCTTCTTGGCCCGCTTAGCCTTCTCGGCGTCGTCGTCCTCGTCGTCGCCTTCGTCCTCGTCGTCCTCCGGCTCGTCGGTGTCCGGAGCGTTGTCCTCGGCCTTCTTGGCCGCGCGCTGGGAGCGCGCGAGATGGGCGAAGACGCTGGTAGCGGCAGGGCGTTGGGCCATGGGATCATCCTCGGTCGGTTGGGTGTGGGTGCGGCCCGCGCGCGGCTTGACCCCTGATTGCCCATTGGGCGCGAGGCGGGGAGCCGTGCTTGTCGCTGTTCGAAGGGGCCGCGGGCTCCGTCATGAGATGCCTCGCGCCGTCTGTGTCCGGCCGGTGAGGCCGGATCCTGTGTGGGCCGCCGCCGGCCCCTGACGGCCTGCGAAGATGTCCGGCCGGCGGCGGCCCTACCGCGCGGCCGTCTCTCGACGGCCTGGCGCGGATCTCTGCCTCCTCAGAGGAACTTCGCCCCGGCATGGTCGCGGAAGGCTCGCGAGCGCCGGTCGTAGACCTTGAGGGTGTCGACGCTCCGATGCCGGGTCACGTCCATGACCTTCAGCACATCGGCGCCAGCGGCCAGCGCCGAGGTCACGAAGCCGGCTCGCAAGCTGTGGCCGGAGAAGATCGCCGGATCGAGACCGGCCGCCTCCGCTCGAGACTTCACCACCGCGGCCACGGATTGCGGCGTGAGGCCGTGGGGGCTGATGCGGCCGCCCTTGGCGATCGACCGGAACACCGGGCCCTCGGCGATGCCGGCGGCCTTGAGCCATGCCTCCAGGGCCTCGACGGGTTTCAGCTTCGATCCGGACGGGATCGCGACCGTGTGGCCGGCGCCCTCCTGGTCGGTCTTGGACCGCGGGATGGTGACGATGACGCCCTCATCGGCCCATTCGAGATCCGAGACCTGGAGCGCCACCAGCTCGGAGCGGCGCAGCGCCGCCGCGAAGCCGATGAGGAGCAACGCGCGGTCGCGCCTACCCATCAAGTCGGCCGGGACCTTTCGCAGCATCCGCTTCATCGCATCCGCCGTGACAGGTGCCTTCCGGTTTGGTTTGGTGCCGAGGGTGCGGCGGATACCCTTCACCGTCGCCTTGGCTACCTCGTTGTTCGTCGGCGGCTCGAACCCTTTGGCCTTGTGGGCAGCGGCGATCGCGGCGACATGCAGCCGGATCGTCGCCGGCTTACGGCCGGTCGAGGCCATGTGGCTCAAGTAGGCGACAGTCGCCTCGACGCTGGCCGGCAGCTCGGTTGAGACGCCGTTGACCGCGCACCAGGCCCGGAACGCTGTGAAAGCGCCGCGATAGGCTTCGGCGGTCCGCTCCGAACGGGCCGAGACGGCGAAAGCTTTGGCTCCGGCCAGAGCCTCTTGGAAGCTCGGGGAGTAGACGACAAGTTCAGCGCTCGCGCGCTCTGCCGGCGCAACCGGCACCGGCAAGTTCATTGCGATCTCTCTGCTTATAGAGGCTTTAGATCAGGGGCCCGAATACCATCGACAACAACGGTTATGGATGGTTTTTCCCGCTACGGATTTGGGTTCCGGATTGAGACATCGCGGCACGGATGCGATCGGGCATCCGACCTCGTGCGCAACCGCGGCCGGCGGCAGGCTTCGGAGCCGTTCCGACCTTCACCGCCGCGCCATCCGACCGGGCGGCATTCACGTTCGCGGCGTCGGCCGGCATCGCCTCGTCCCGGTGTTCCGGCACCAGGAAGCCCCACAGCTCGGCGAGCGACAGGAGCCCGCGGCGGAGGCGATCGAGCGCGACCGATGCGGCGACGCGGTTGCCGTAGCCGAGATCCTGGCCGATGGCGTCGAGCGTCCGTTCGGCGATCACCACACCATGAACGACCGTCCAATCCGCCGGATGCACCGTGGCCTCAGCCCGGTAGAACGCCCGCCGAGAGGCCTCCATCGTCTCGGTGATGGTGCCGCGCTCCGTCAGATCGGAGCGCCCATTCGAGCCGCCATCGTTGGCCGCACCGACGAAACCCGACAGGCCGGCGCGGTAGTGGTGATGACGGAGCCGCTCGCCGGCCGCGTGCAGCAGACGGTTCCGATCCGGGTCAGCCTCGTCCAGGCGGTTGCGGGCCGCTAGCCCGTCGAGGGGCGCCGGCGCCAGCCGCACGATGCCCTCGCCCTGGACGATGGCGGCAGCGCCAGATCCGATGATCCGCACCCGGCCGCCGGCCTCGCGCACAGCCGTGAACCCGACCTTCGCCTGTCGGGCCGGCGCAGCGTCCGCGTCCCGGCCCGACGTCACGGTTGGCTCGGCCGCCAGCGCACGCACGGTCGCGAGCGTCACCGGGGCCGCGTTGCGCTTGCGCCCTGCCCTCCGCATACCGAACCCTCCGGGCAATAAAAAAGCCCGCGCGGATCGCTCCGCCGGGCTCATCTCTTTCGGCCGCACGTCGCGACCCTGCATTAATTCTGCATTACAGCCCGCGAATTGTCAAGGTTTCAGAGGCTGAAGCCGCTGACAGCGCTACAGTTCTGGCTTGGGGTTCGACGGCAGAACTACGCGATCCGATGTCACCACGCGGCAATGGACCTCTGTGACCAACGCCCCATCCTCGAGCGGCAGGGGTTTGCGATCATTGCCAACATGGTATGCAAGCTCCCACGTACTAAGAGCCGAGCTTATCCACAGGTTTAAGCCTTTCGAAACAGTCAAGCTTCAGCTTAGGAGCAAACCACAAATTTAATTTTGCAGGCAGCTCGATGAAGAAAAAACCCCTTCAGCCACCAACCCTTACAGCAGTTCTCGTCGAGATAGCAAGTCTCGATGACGTAGCCTTTCTTAAGCTGAAAGCAGAGACCGACGGACCCAACGCTTTTGACTCCGAGAAAGAGCGCATTCAAACCGTCGCACCTTTATTGGGAACAGATGAAGATAGCGTCAAATTTATAATGACTGCACTAAATTATTTTTACCAGCAATTACACAAGGAAACAAATAATGAAGTTAATGTTGAAGAGACATTAGAGGGCTTCGTGGACTCAGTAATAGACCAAGATGAACTCGAAGCTGAAGACATTCCTTCTCAAGATCAGCGCAAAATTATAGTAAATAGGCTGTCAAATCTTCTGCAAAAAAGAGATAGCGTCGATGTATTCAACAAGCACGAGAGATTGAGATGGGGCTTCTTGCCTGCCGCGACAACATTTTCAACGTTTATTGATTTACGGCCCAATCTATCAGAAGATATGACCGCAATTGACGAACTTATCCCGGTCATACAATGCCTGATCAGGACCGATGCGGTCGATCCAGCTCAGAAGAATTTTGTTTTCCAAATGGATCCAAGAAGTCTAAAAAAATTGAAAGACGAAATCGAACGGGCTGAAAGAAAGCTTTCAAATATTGTGAATAACGATGATCTGAAAAAACTGATGACGAAGCGCCGCCCATGACAGATCTCTATGATTTATATGGCAAACAACCTCTCAAGGAACGGCGGACCGATCCTCGATCAATTCAATTACCTGATCCGTCTGATGAGAACTCGGATGTAATAAAAGAATTCAAGAATACGATAAATATCCCTGTCAGGCGCCGGCCAATTGCTAGACCAAGGGTAGGTCTAGTTCAAAATCCTGCCATTCACGGAACTGATCTATCTGATTTGATCGCTGGAGGTTGGATCTCTGTGGTGCCAGCTGCACACAGCGGGTTCGAAGGATGGCCAGTTTTTCCGCTGCTAGAGCCAAAAATCAGAGAGGCTTCGGAATTCGCTCTTTCTCCTGAGACAATGGCGCTACTTAGATCTGCGATTTTGATATACTCGGATCGAAAACTGCCCCATTCAGACAAGTTCTTATTTTCAGAGCCTCAGGTGATCCTGACGGATAAAGAGCTAACTAGATTAGTTTTCGATCAACTCGGTCTTATTTTTGCGGCGCTCGCCCGCCGTCTTGCTCAGGAAAAGACTCAATCAATAAATCTAACATCGTTTGGCGAGTTTTTGCCGGAGATAGATGTTTTGATTCAGAGTAGAATTCCGTTCCCGCCAAGATATATGGGTCATCTCAGTGATCAGATCTTTGCACAAATGCAAAACCACTCAATTTTAGAAAAGATGTCAGGTAGCTGGGGACGGATCGCTCGGAGTCATGAGGGTGAGATCGTCCTAATCATAGAGATGGAAACTCGCCCTGAGCCCGTCAATTCAGGCGCAACAGTTGTTATCGAAGAGTTGTAGAAAATTGCTTAGCTTTGTGCACATAACTGATCTTCATTTCTCGGCGACGCCGGGAGTATATAGTTTCATTGGCGCCGCCCTTTCGGAGCGTTACCAAGCAGGCGTCGGCATAGTTCAGGATTTCTTTAACGGGCGGCACTCGCCTGAGATTGCTGAAATTGCCGCGGATTTTATCCAGCGACGACTAGGTGATCACGATTGCATATTGCTGACGGGAGATCTCGCCACACGGGGGACCCAATCGGATCTACAAACAGCTCGTGATTACGTTCTCTCGCCATCGGCAAATGGCACAACCTATCAAACATCGACTGGCCGGCCAACGTTGAGCGTTGGAAACAGACCAGTGGTCCTACTGCCAGGCAATCACGATAGATTTGAAGACTCGAAATGCGTTCCTGGCGGCACGATGTTTGATAGCGTATTCGGAGATAAATGGACTAAGGGACCACAATCAGTTCAAGTAAATGCGGTGTGTGGGTTAGATGGAACTACTATAAACGTTATATGCGCTGATTTTACGCTGCCGTCAGCTCAGCACGCTGATCCGCCTGCATTCTTTCCGGGCCAAGGCCGCTGCATCGAGGATGTAGTGAGAGAACTCTCAAGAGTGACGTTGGCTTCGAGGGTGAAATATCCTCGTAGAGGCATAATCTGGGTAAGTCATTTCCCGCCATCCTTCCCAAATGAACCTGTTGGCCGCCTTTTGGAACTCGTGGATAGCCACTTCCTATTAGATGCGGCCAGAAACTGTGGAATCAAATATCTAATATGTGGTCACACTCATCGCCAGTATTATGTTGATGCCGCCGACATCATCCTGATCGTTGGCGGAACTGCCTGTATGCTCCACTCATCAAACGGCAATTGGATCAATTCGTTGAGGTTTGAGGTCAACAACGGCGAAGCGGATATCGTTGAATTTTCTAGTTTCGAATTTAGCCAGGAGGATAAAGATTTTGTCTATCGACCCTGAGAGGCTGATTTATCGAATGCGCTTGTGAGGAATGAAGTTTAATGTCTTCAAAGGCCTATTATTGTGGGGGCCTACTCGTACCCTCTCCGGCATGGCGGTTCTGGCGGTTTGCAGCCGCGGGAAAATCCTGAACCATTTCAATTGGGGGCTTCTCAGCGGTTTGCTGGAATTCGTGTTACGGAACAGCACCAAGGCTGAGCTTGAGGTGCTAGTCCCGCGAGGGGTGGAGGTTCGAGTCCTCTTGGCCGCACCAATCTTTTCCCGAACAACGAGAAGAGATTGGTGCACAGTGACGTGACGCGGGCGACCGGCCCCCACGCAGCAACCTGACACAGCCCTGCAAGACGCGCGGCCGATACTCGCCCAGGCTCAGCGGCCCGAGGGCGCGCCGGATGTGCCGTGCTGGAATCCCGACGCGTTAGGCGGCCCCTTCATCTTGCCGTCCTGGCTGGCTGTGTTGTCCGGGGTCGTCGTGCCGGCAGTCCCGGTGGTCTCGGCTTTGCCGAAGCCCGCAGCATTGGGCGAGCCCTTCATACGGGGCGTCGTGCCGGGCGTGCCGGCGGCACCGGTATTCTCGGCGGCCCAGGCCCCGCTCCCCATCGACAACAGGGCCACAGCCGCGATCACTGCGGTCTTGCGCATGGCAATCTCCTCGAGCGTTCCACGATCACGTCTCGCGCGTGACCTGCGCATCAACGTCCACGCCGGCAGCCCGTTCACTGCGTTGGATCACCCATCCGGCTAGCGGACGGTGATCGCGTTTTTGATGGTGTCGTAATCCCCGCGCTTCAGGACCCGACGCGTCACGAGGTCGTCAGGTGCCGTATAGGGGCGAAACTCGATGATCCGCCGACCGATCATGCCGGCCCCCAGCGCGTTCAATTGCTCGACCGAAGCCGTGTTGAGATCGACGCTCCCAGCGGGCAACGCGGCGGGATCCTGAGCCGCGTTGGGCACCGTCTCCGTTCGCAAAGCCGTTGCCGACGGATTGTCGGGTTGCCGCGCGGGAGAACCGGGATCGGCCGATGAACCGGGGGCCACCGGCGGCCCGGCCGGAGCGGCGGCGGGCGGGGATGGCGCCGTCGCCACCATCCCCGGCCCGGAGGACGATCCCGGCGCGATGGTCCGAATGGATTGCCCCCTGGCATCCACGGGGGTTCGCGGCTGTTGCGACAGCGGAACGGCCGCGGCGGCGCGCTTGTCCGGGCCGCCTTGAGGACGAGGGCCATAGCCGATCCAGAGGGCAGCGAAGATCACCGCGATCACCGCCAGACCGGCGCTCACCGACAGAACCGAACGGATCATTCTCCCCCCTCTTCGGCTGGCCCGAACCCTGTTTGGAGCCGCGACACCGCCTGCGCTTCCTCAGGGATCACACGGGGCAATTCAAGGTTCGTTCGAGCCTCGCTGGATTGTCTCAACAGCGGGCGATCGCTGGTCCTCGGACCCAGGCCTCACCTCTATACCGGGTTGCGACCGGCGAAGGACGATCTGCGCCGGCGGGGGCGGTGCCATGCGCGGAGACCGACCTTGCTCCATTGACTTCGCAGCCGCACACCCGCATATCGGCGATGCAGCGTCAGCGGCCGTCATGGCCCGCTTGAGGGGGCTGCGTGACGGATCGGGCGCCTCCCAGCGTGATCCGGCCCCCCTCTTCATAACGTGCATGCACCCGGGCCGCCCCATCACGCGGGCTGCCCCCTGCCAACGGACCGGCCCGAACACGACGCTGCTCGCACAAGATGCGAGGCGCCCGGCCGGCCCTGCTGCATCGGATACATCTTTGACCCAATTCACCGATTTCGGCCTTGCCCAGCCCGTATTGCGGGCGCTCGGCGAGGCTGGCTACGTCACGCCGACCCCGATCCAGGCCCAGGCGATCCCGCCGGCCATGGAGGGTCGCGACCTCTGCGGCATCGCACAGACGGGCACGGGCAAGACGGCGGCCTTCGCGCTGCCGATCCTGCACCGCCTCTCGCTCTCGGACCGCCGCGCCCCGCGCCGCGGCTGCCGCGTGCTGGTGCTCTCGCCGACCCGCGAGCTCGCCAACCAGATCGCAGAATCGTTCTGCGATTACGGCCGCCACCTGTCCTACACCACCACGGTGGTGTTCGGCGGCGTCACCATCAGCCGTCAGGAGCGGGCGCTGGCCCCGGGCGTCGACATCCTGGTCGCCACCCCCGGCCGGTTGATCGACCTGATCGAGCGCCGGTCGCTGACGCTGGAGGGCGTCGAGATCCTCGTCCTCGACGAGGCCGACCAGATGCTCGACCTCGGCTTCATCCACGCCCTCAAGCGCATCGTGAAGATGCTGCCCGAGAAGCGCCAGAGCCTGTTCTTCTCGGCCACCATGCCGAAGAACATCGCCGGCCTCGCGAGCCAGTACCTGAAGGATCCGGTGCAGGTCGCTGTGACGCCGGTCGCCACCACGGCCGAGCGGGTCGAGCAGCAGGTGATCTTCGTCCACACCGGCGCCAAGCAGGCGCTGCTCGGCCACATCCTGCGCGATCCGGGAATCGAGCGCGTGCTCGTCTTCACCCGCACGAAGCACGGGGCGGACCGCGTCGTGCGCGGCCTCGACAAGGTCGGGATCGCGGCGGCGGCGATCCACGGCAACAAGAGCCAGCCCCAGCGCGAGCGGGCGCTCGCCGCCTTCAAGGACGGCGCCTGCCGGGTGCTGGTCGCCACCGACATCGCGGCCCGCGGCATCGACGTCGAGGCCGTGAGCCACGTGATCAATTTCGACCTCCCGAACGTGCCCGAGAGCTACGTCCACCGGATCGGCCGCACCGCCCGGGCCGGCGCGGACGGGCTCGCCATCTCGTTCTGCAACGACGAGGAGAGGGCCTACCTGCGCGACATCGAGCGCATCACCCGCCAGAAGGTGCCGGTGACGGGCTTCCCCGAGGGCTTCACCCCGCCCTCGCGCCAGGAGGCGGCCGAGATCGCCCGCGAGGAGGAGCGCCGGCCCGAGCGGCAGCAGCAGCGCCCCGGCGGCGGCCGTCCGGGCCAGCGGCCCCGGCAGCAGCAGGGCCGTCCCCAGCAGGGCCGGCCCGAGGGCGGCCGCGGCTTCGGCGGCCAGGGCGCGCCCCGGCAGGGCCGGCCGCAGGATGGCCGGACGGACGGGCGCAACGACAACCGCGGTCCCGCCCCGCAGGCACGCGAGGCCCGTGCGGACCGGCCGGCCCGGCCGCAGGGCGAGCAGCGTCCCAGCCAGGGCCGCCCGAACCGCGACGGCCGGCCCCAGCGGGCCGAGTCCCGCCCGCGCAACGGCGGCGGCGGTAGCGAGGGCCGCAACATCGGCTGGCTGGAGCGGGCGCCCCGCTCCTGAACCCGCGACATCGCCGGACATGAAACAGCCGCCCGGGACCCCACCGTCCCGGGCGGTTTTTTCGTGCGCTCACACCTTCGCGAGGCCCCAAAGGTGCGTCTCGTAGCAGCTCGATCGCGCGCTAGTTGATCCAGCCGGCCGTAGGGCCAGCAAACCAATCATCGGAGAAAACGCCTTATGCTCAGGATTCTGGTCCCGGCCGCCGCGCTCGTCGCCGCGTCGCTCTCGCCGGCTCTGGCCCTCGAAGTAACGAAATCCGTCGATGTCGCGGCTTCGCCGGAGACGGTGTGGAAGACCATCGGCGGGTTCTGCGGGATCGGCGATTGGCATCCGGTGATCGAGAAGTGCGCCCTGTCCAAGAAGGGCGGCAAGGATGTCCGCACGCTCAGCCTGAAGGGCGGCGGGACGATCGTCGAGGAGGAGGAATCCCGCAGCGACAAGAAGATGGACTACACCTACACGATCCTGCAGGGACCGCTGCCCGTCACCGACTACCACTCGACCATCATGGTCGCGAAGGCCGGCAGCGGCTCCAAGGTGACGTGGACGGGCACGTTCAAGGCCAAGGGCGCTCCCGACGACAAGGCCAAGGAGGCGATTGCGGGGGTCTACGACGCTGGCCTCAAGGGCATCGCCGACAAGGCGAAGTAACCCGGCTCCCCGCCCGGTGCGGGAGAGCGTCGCCGCTTTTCCGCACCGCGACAGGCGTCTTCCCTTCCGGGGCCGGCAACCCATCTCATCCAGCGGATTGTCAGGGGATCGGCATCATGCGGTTCGAACTCTACCGGGACGCCAAGGGCGAGTGGCGCTGGCGCCTGCGGGCGCGCAACGGCGAGGTGATCGCCGATTCGGGCGAGGGCTACGTCCGCCGCGAGGATTGCGAGCACGGCATCGCCCTGGTGCGCCAATGCGCCGAGGCGCGCATCGAGGACATGACCACGAAGATCGCCTGACGGTTCGGGTCTCAACCCGGGATCAACCCTGTCCGAACTCCGCAGCGGTTACGCTGCAACGCTTCGCCTCGCCCATGCGTTGCAGCGTTTCGGACCGGGCGGAGGTTCTCGCTTCCCGTGCGGTTCGTCGTCCGAGACGCAATCACGCAAAGGGAGTCGAGACCGTGCTGAGGAAATTCCTGCTCGCGGCCCTGCTGGTGCTGGGCTTCGCGGCTGCGGCACCGGAGGGCGCGTCCGCCGCGCCGATCGGCCCGGGGCTCGCCCTGCCGGCCAATGCCGCCCCGGCGGTGACCGAGAAGGCCCAGTACTATTACCGTCGTCGCTTCTACGGTCCGCGGCCCTATTACCGCCGTCCCTACTTCTACCGGCGCCGGTTCTACGGCCCGCGGCCCTACTATCGCCGTCCCTACTTCCGGCGCCGGTTCTACTACTGAGCCGATCCTGACCTGACCGACCCGGCGGCTCCCCGAGCCGCCGGGTTTTTAGTGACCCGATTCGAGATGCGCGTGGGAAGGCCATGCGATATGATGCAGGCGACGGGACCGTCGGCGACAGATCGGCCGGCCCGGGAGGACGCCTAATGAACGATCTTGCGCAAAGCGCCGAGCGGGCGGCCGCGACGCCGGAATTCTGGCATTCCATCCCGCTCGAATGCATTCTGAGCGCGGCCGCCATCCTGCTGGCGGCGGGGCTCAAGCTCGCCGGCCTTCTGTCCTGACGGCGCGCGACGGACGGGTGGACGGCATGGAGCACGTCGCAATCGCATCGGCCGCGGGCGCGGCGCCGCCTCCGGAGCTCGATGTGCCGAAGGGCGACCTGACGGTCCGCACCATCGCGATGCCGGCGGACACCAACGCCAACGGCGACATCTTCGGCGGCTGGGTGCTGTCGCAGATGGATCAGGCCGGCGGCATCGCGGGCGTCGACCGGGCGCAGGGCCGGGTCGTCACCGTGGCGCTCGATGCCATGACGTTCATCCGGCCGGTCCGGGTCGGCGACGTGCTGTGCGTCTACACCCGGGTCTCGCATGTCGGCCGGACCTCGATGAAGATCGAGGTCGAGGCCTGGGCGCGGCGCTTCTGCACCCAGGTCCGCGAGCGGGTGACGCAGGCCACCCTCACCTTCGTGGCGATCGACGAGGCGGGCCGGCCCCGGCCGATCCCGCCGGACATCGCCGCGCCCCGGGCGGCTACTTGATCACCGCGCAGGCGACCCGGTCGCCGGCGCCGCCGATCGGCTGGCTGGTGTGGTCGTCCTCGTTGGCGTGGATGATCAGCGCCGAGCCGTCCCCGTCCTTCAGGCCGCCCTCGCCGTTGAGCGGCGTCTCGCTCCAGACCTCCGCATTGGCCGAGCCGTCCTGCGCCACGTAGAGGTTCGGCAGGTCGCCCTCGTCGGGCCCGTCCGGGTTGAGCAGGCCGTGCTTGCTCTGATCGTGGTTCACGTGGGCCTTGGAGTTCATGAACTTCGGATCGTAGCAGTCGCCAACGGCGTGGAAATGCATGCCGTGCCAGCCGGGCGGCAGGGCGCCGGCCTGAAGCGCGACGCGCAGCACCAGGGCGTTGGCGCCGTCGCGGATCGCCAGCGAGCCGATCGTGTCGCCCTTGGCGTTCTTGATCGGCGCCGAGAAGGTCTCGGTGGCCTTGGCGGCCTCCTTCGGCGGCTCCTGGGCGTGGGCACCGCCCGCGGCGGCGGTCGCGAGCAGAGCGAGCAGCGGAAGGGTACGAATCATGCGGTGGCTCTCCTGTCAGGCCCGGTCTAGTTAGGGAGCGCGGCGGCCGTCGACAGGGCCGCGCGCGAGAACCTATGCCGCAGATCTGCCGCGACCGCACGAAGCCCTGATGACCTCAGACCGGACCATACCGGACCGCGCCCCGACCCCGCGGCGCGCCGACCTGTTCCTCGTGGAGCACGGCCATTTCGAGAGCCGGGCCCGGGCGCAGGCCGCGATCCGGGCGGGGAAGGTGCGGGTCGACGGCAGGCCGCTGACGCGCGCCTCCGAGACGATCGAGCCGGGGACGCGGATCGAGGCCGCCCCGGAACACCCCTACGCCTCGCGCGGCGGCCTCAAGCTCGCCGCGGCCCTGGACGCGTTCGACCTGGACCCGACGGGCCGCGTCGCCCTCGATATCGGTGCGTCAACCGGCGGCTTCACCGACGTGCTGCTCGCCCGGGGGGCACGCCATGTCCACGCGGTCGATGTCGGCCGGGGGCAGCTTCATCCGCGGATCGCGGCCGATCCCCGTGTCACGAACCGGGAGGGCACCGACATCCGCAGCCTCGATCCGGCCGCGCTGATGCCGCGCCCGGATTTCGCGAGCGTCGATGTCAGCTTCATCGGCCTGCGCCTCGTGCTGCCGGCGCTCCCGGCGCTCCTGGCACCGGGCTCGGGCCTCGTCGCGCTGATCAAGCCGCAATTCGAGGCCGGACGCGAGCGGATCGGCCGGGGCGGCCTCGTGCGCGATCCCGCCGTCCATGCCGAGGTCTGCGCGGCGGTGCGCAGCGCGCTGGAGGGGCTCGGCGCCGCAATCCTCGGCCTGATCGCCTCCCCCGTGACCGGCGGCGACGGCAATGCCGAATTCCTGATCGGCGCGAGGTTTTCTTGAGCGAGACGGTCACGATCCGGGAGCTCGGCGCCCGCGGCGACGGCATCGCGGAGGATGGGACCCTCGTGCCCTACGCGCTGCCGGGCGAGCACGTGGCGATCCGGCGCGAGGGACGCCGCGCCGAGCTGCTGGGCCTCGAGCTGGCCTCCGCCGACCGCGTCGAACCGTTCTGCCCCTACGTCATGCGCTGCGGCGGCTGCCGGACGCAGCACCTCGCCCGGCCGGCCGAGCTCGCCTGGAAGCGGGGCCTCGTCGCCCAGGCACTGTCGCAGGCCGGGCTCGACGTGACGCCCGACCCCACCATCGACGCCCACGGCGCGGGGCGGCGGCGGCTCACGCTCCATGTCCGGGCCGTCGAGGGCCGGGCCGAGGCCGGCCTGATGGCGGCGCGCAGCCACGCGCTGGTGCCGATCGACCACTGCCCGATCACCGTGCCGGCGCTGCACCCGGCGCCCGAGGTTGCGTGCCGCCTCGCCGCCCCCCTGGGCCACGGCCGCAAACCCCTCGACGTTGCGGTCACCGCCACCGACCAGGGTCTCGATATCGACCTGCGCGGCCACGGGCCGGTGAGCGCGGGCGTCGGCGCCGCCCTGGTGCGGATCGCGGGCGAACTCGGGCTCGCCCGGCTGTCGCTCCACGGCGAGCGCCTGATGGAAGCCGAGCCGGTCTCGGTGACCGGCGACGGCACGCGCCTCTACCCGCCGCCCGGCGGCTTCCTCCAGGCCACCGCCGCGGGACAGGCCGCCCTGACGGAGCTGACCCTCGCGGCCCTCGGCCCCCGCCTGCGCCGCGTTGCCGACCTGTTCGCGGGCTGCGGGCCGCTCAGCCTCGCGATGGCCGGGCGCGCCGCGATCCACGCTGTAGAATCCGATGCCGCCGCGCTCGCCGGCCTCGACCGGGCCGCCCGGGCGGCGACGGGCCTGCGGAGCATCACCACCGAGCGCCGCGACCTGTTCCGCCGCCCGCTGCTGCCCCTCGAGCTCGACGCCTTCGACGCGGTGGTGCTCGATCCGCCCCGGGCCGGCGCGGAGGCCCAGGCCCGCCAGCTCGCCGCCGCGAAGGTGCCACTGGTCATCGGCATTGCCTGCGACGCCGGCACCTTCGCCCGCGACGCCGCCACCCTCGTGGCCGGCGGCTACAGGCTGGAGTCGGTCACGCCGGTCGACCAGTTCCGCCACGCGGGGCATGTCGAGATGGTCGGCGTGTTCCGGCGCGCCGCGCGGCGTCGGTGAGGCACGCAACCTGCGGCGGAGTCTCACGTTCTCCCCGGCGATTGGAGATTTTCCATGCCCCGAGGATCCCTGCGTCTGCTGGCGCTCGCCGCCCTGAGCCTCGCCCTGCCCGGCTCGCTGGCGGCCCAGACCGTCGCGCCCGACCAGACCGGCACCGGCGGAGGCCCCGCTTCGACGATCACGGCGCCGAACACCAACCGTTACGGCGTCACCAAGCCGCCCGGCACCTCCATGGGCCCCGGCGAGGTCCCGTCCCGCCGGCAGCAGCGGCGCGAACGGGCGCTCACCGACAAGATCGACGACAGCATCTGCGACGGCTGCAATTAGAGGTGTCTATGCCGCATCGGGCACCGGTTTGGCGAAGAAGCGTCAGCTCGAAGCCTCGGGGCCGCGCACGATCGCAACGCGCAGGTCACATAATCGCACTGCGTGGCAAGATCATCGAAGGATCCCACCCGCCCCTCATCCTGAGGTGCCCGCGCCAGCGGACCTCAAAGGAGGGCTCCAGGGATCGCGCGGCTGGCTGGAGGGCTCCTTCGAGGCCTCCGCTACGCTCCGGCACCTCAGGATGAGGTCGTGGGTTGGACAACCAACCCGAAGCATCCTGATGCGTGTCATGTACCGTTTGGAACACGTGGGGCACGGCTTTAGGCTCATCGCGGCAAGCGCCGGCTCGGAACCGGGCCGCAATGTCACGGAAGCGTCAGAAAACACCGCCACACCCGCGGCGCAGCTTGCGCCGGGAGTCGCCGTGCCGGATGCGGATCAATCCCAGCGCTGTCCCGTGACCGTCCTGCACCCGAGACCTGTTCGTGATCTTCATCCACCAGCCTGCCCTCGGCTCCGGATCCACGCTGCTTGAACGCCGCGTCATCGATCTGCAGGACCCGATCCCCGAGGATACCGTCTGGCTCGATCTCATCCGCCCGAGCCGCGAGGAGGAGATGAAGGTCGAGGCTTTCGCGGGCATCGAGGTGCCGACCCGCGAGGAGATGAAGGACATCGAGCCCTCCGAGCTGCTCTACGTCGAGGAGGGCGCCCGCTACATGACCGGCCGGGTGCTCTCGAAGGTCAGCGACTCCGAGGATCCGGGACTCACCGGCATCACCTTCATCCTGCGGGGCAACCGCCTCGTGACCGTGCGCCACGAGGAGCCGCAGGCCTTCCGGATGTACACGCAGCGCGCCGGCCGCTCGATGGGCAACGGCGGCGCCTCCACGCCCTCCGGCGAGTCGATCCTGGCGGGCCTGATCGAGGCGGTGATCGACCGGGCGGCCGACGTGCTCCAGCTCCAGGGCGAGCGGATCGACCGCCTCTCGGGCAAGATCTTCGAGGCGCAGGAGGACCCCTCGGCCCGCAACACAGCCCTTCAGGACACGTTGCGCGCCCTGGGGCGGCACGGCGACCTCATCTCGAAACAGCGCGAGAGCCTGGTCTCGATGGAGCGAATCCTGCTCTCGCTCTCGGCGACCTACCGGACCAACAAGGCGCCGCGCGATCTGCGCGAGGATGTCCGCTCGACCCTGCGGGATCTTCAATCCCTGGAGGAGCACGCGACCTTCCTCAATAACAAAATTCAATTCCTGCTCGACGCGACCCTCGGCCTCGTCAACCTCGAGCAGAACAACATCATCAAGCTGTTCTCGGTCATGGCCGTCGTCTTCATGCCGCCGACCCTGATCGCCTCGATCTACGGCATGAATTTCAAGTCGATCCCTGAGCTAGATCTACCGTACGGCTACCCCATGGCTTTGGTCATGATGGTGATTGCCGCGGTATTCCCATATTTTTTCTTCCGCTGGAAGAAGTGGCTGTAGGCACATGTGCTGGTGTAGTGCCGACGAATAATTAAGAAGCCTGTGGGAGAACGCCCCAGCCTGAAACCGCGGTTTGCACGCGAGGACGGAAGCGACCATGCAGTTCTCCCTCAAGACCGTGCTCTCCGGCGCGATCGGCCTGCTCGCGCTCGCCGCCGTCGGGCAGGGCATTGCCAGCGTGGTGGCCCTGTCGGAGATCGAGGCGAACGCCATCACGGTCTCGGAGCGGGCGCTGCCCACCCAGAACCTCGCCGAATCGATCGGAAAGGCCGTCCGGGACGCGCGTCTGAACCTCTACAGGCTCGCGGTAGCCTCCCCCGATGTCGCCGCCCTGGACAGGAACCAGACCGCGCTCACCGACACGCTCGGGACCCTCTCCGACCTGCGCCAGGCCTTCCAGAGCCGCCTGACGAAGCCCGCGGACCAAGCGATCTACGAGCGCTTCACCACGGCCTGGAACGCTTACCAGAACATCCAGCTCCAGGTTGTCGAGCTGATGATCGCGGACGACAAGGCCGGCGCCCTCGCGCTCGTGCTGAATCCGACGACCGGGGCTCAGAACGATGCGGCCGTGGCGAGCCTCACCGAGACGATCGCCTCGGCCCGAGCGCAGACGGAGGCCAGCGTCGCCGAGACCGCGCGGGAAGCGACCCGCGCCAAGCTCATCGCGCTCGCCGCGACCGTGGTCGGCCTCGTGGTCGCTGCGGCCGCTCTGCTGTTCGCGGTCTTCGGGATCGCCCGGCCGATCGCACGCATGACCGGCGCCATGGGGCGGCTGGCCGAGGGCGACGGGACCGTGGCGGTTCCCCATACCGGGCGCCGCGACGAGATCGGCGCGATGGCGGCCGCCGTGCAGGTGTTCAAGGACAACCTCATCCGCAGCCGCGCGCTGGAGCGGGACACCGCCCTCGCCCGACAGGATGCCGAGACCCAGCGCCGCCGCGCGGTCCACGCGATGGCCGACTCCTTCGAGGCCGCGGTCGGCGGCGTGCTGGCGCGCGTCTCAGACGCCGCAAGCGGGTTGCGCGTGGACGCCGAAGCGATGTCGAGCACGGCCACCCATACGGCCGAGCGTTCGGCGACGGTGGCGGGGGCCGCGCAGGAGGCGGCGCAGCATGTCGGCACCGTGGCGGCGGCCGCGGAGGAACTCGGCGCGTCGGTCCAGGAGATCAGCCGCCAGGTGGACGGCTCGGCTGATCTCGCCCGGGGCGCGGTGGTCCAGGCCGGCGAGACCGCCCGCCACGTGCAGGAGTTGAGCGCGGCGGCGGGCCGGATCGGGGACGTGGTGCGGCTCATCACCGACATCGCCGGCCAGACCAACCTGCTCGCGCTCAACGCGACCATCGAGGCGGCCCGCGCAGGGGCGGCCGGCAAGGGCTTCGCCGTGGTCGCCGCCGAGGTGAAGCAGCTCGCCGAGCAGACCGCCAAGGCCACGGGAGAGATCGCCGGCCAGGTCGGCCGCATCCAGGGGGCGACGGGTCAGACCGTCAACGCGATCGACGGCATCGTGGCGCGGATCCGCGAGATCGACGGCGTGGCGACCTCGATCGCGGCGGCCGTCGAGGAGCAGGGTGCGGCGACCCGGGAGATCGCCCGCAACGTTGCGGAAGCCGCCGTGGGGACCGGCGCGGTCACCGGCACGATCGACGCGGTGGCGCAGGCCGCCGACGAGACCGGCACGGCCGCCACGCGGATGCTCGCCTCGGCGGCGGGCCTCTCGGAGCAATCCGCCGCGCTGCGCCGGGAGATCGACACGTTCCTGGCAACCGTGCGGGCCGCCTGACGCTCAGCCCGGGCTCGACAGCGTCATCAGCACGAACCCGGAGCCGATCAGGCCGGCCGTGCGGATCCGCGCCCGCCCTCCCCCTCTACGGGGGCGGAGCGGAGCCGCTCATCGCTTCTCCCCCGTAGAGGGGCAGGGAGGGCGCGTACCGGAGCGCGGTGCCAGTCCCAACAAACCGTCCGGGAGGAGAGCACGCCTCGGCCGGAGATACGTGAACATCGGAGCCCGCACCGGATGAGAGAAAGCCGCGGGGCCTCCCCGGACGCGAACGCGCCCGGGATCAAGCGGGCCGAGGCCCGTCACGCCACCGCGGCCAGGTGCTTCACTTCGGCCTTCGCCACGACCTTGCCCACCGGCGCAGCCTTGCCGGCGGTCTCGGCCTCCGGGGCGAGGACCGGCGGCTGCACCCAGCGGCCGGCATCGAGCTCGGTGATCCGGCCGTTGATCTCGCGGATGACGTAGCGCGAGAACGGGTAGACGTGCAGGTAGATCACCATGTTGGTGACCACCGCCTCCAGGGCCGCCGGGTTGTTGCGGGCGGTCTCGAGGAACACGCTCCAGAAGTGCTTGGCGAGTTCCGGCCGCCGCACGGTCATCCGCCAGCACACCCGGGCGAGCGACCAAAGATCGTGGGCGATGTGGCGCCAGTTGAGTTTTTGCGCCGCGAATTTCGGCCGCTTCACCCGCCGGGCCACGACGCGCACCCGGTCGAAGAAGTTCACCGGGTCGTAGACCTCCTGCAGGACGTCGCGATAATCGGCCAGCACGTCGCGCTGCGGGCGCAGGGTCACGAAGTTGAGCCCCTGCGTGCACTGGTCGCCCTGGTCGGCGGTGGTGTGCGCGTAGTTCTCGTAGAGCCGGCCCTCCTTGCGCAGGCGGCGCGAGAGCTGGGTGTTCGGCAGCGCGAACAGCAGGCCGACCATCGCGATCGGGATGCCGGTCTGGCTGATGCACAGCGACATCGCCTTGGAGATGCTGTCCTGCTCGGTGTCGAAGCCGACGATGAAGCCGGCGGTGACGAACATCCCGTTCTCGTAGAGCTTGTGGACGCTGTCGGCGATCGAGCGCTTGGTGTTCTGCTTCTTCTGAGTCTGGATCAGGGTCGCCTCGTCGGGCGTCTCGATCCCGGTGAACAGGGCGAAGAAGTTCGCGTCCCGCATCATCCCGAGCAGTTCCTCGTCGTCCGCGAGGTTCAGCGAGGCCTCGGTCGAGAACTTGAACGGGTAGCCGTGATCCGCCTGCCATTGGATCAGGTGCGGCAGGAACAGCTTGATCGCCTTCTTGTTGCCGATCAGGTTGTCGTCGACGAAGTCGACATGGCCGCGGTAGCCCAGGCCGTAGAGCCGGTCGAGCTCGGCCAGCATCTGCGGCGCGGTCTTGGTCCGCGGCGACCGGCCGTACAGCTCGATGATGTCGCAGAACTCGCAGGTGAACGGGCAGCCGCGGGAGAACTGGACGCCGATATAGAGGTAGTGGCTGAAGGTCAGCAGGTCGAACCGCGGAATCGGGCTCTTGGTGACGTCGGCCTTGAATTTTTCCGCCGTGAAGCGACCGCGGCGTTCGCCCGCCTCCCAGGCCGCCACGAAGGTGTCGAGGATGCCCTCGGCCTCGCCCAGCACCAGGAAGTCCGCCTTGTCATAGACTTCCGGCGTCGAGGTGGGGGCCGGGCCGCCGACGCAGACCGGAATACCCAAAGCCACGCACTTGTCGATCACGACGAGACAGTCCGGCTCCTGGGGCAGCATGCCGCCGGTCATCACGAGGTCGGCCGCGCGGATCTGCGCGTCCGTCAGCTCCTCGCAGTTGCGGTTGACCAGCGTCACCTGCCAGGCCGGCGGCAGCATCGCGGCGAGCGTGATCAGGCCGAGGGGCGGCGCCGGGGCGCGGGCGCCCTGGATCTCCATGGCCTCTTTGAAGTTCCACATGGAGTTCTCGTAGAACTTCGGGAAAACCATGAGCACGCGCGGGGCCGTGTTCGCTTCCGACATGCCAGTTTCCCTCGTTCTTACGGGCGGTCCGCTCCGAAAGGGTCGGAGCGGGCGCAGGAGCGACCTTCACTTGCGGGCGAAATGAGGCCGTTTTTCGCTGCCGCAACAATCCGGATCGCAGCGGCCGACAGGACGCCCGTCCGGGCGCCGCGAATCAACCCCTCGTCGCACCGCGGCGGGGAATTCCGGTCCCTTATCCGGGGGTTGCGCCATTTCGGCGACAGCCGCCACACCGCGGTTGATCAGGGTCCGACCCGGAAGCGCTCCGGCTGCGTGCCGTCAGCGTCGGTGAAACCGTAGATCCGCGCGAGGTCGGCTGCATGCAGCACCGTGCCCGTTCGGGCCGCGACATCGGGATCGGCGGCCAGGGCGGCCAGTGCCCGGCCGGCGTAGAGCGGGCCCTCGGTGGCGAGGCCGTCCTGCCCGAGGTCGCGTGCCCGCTCGGTGGCGACGAAGCCCGGCGAGAGGCCGACCGCCGTGACGCCGTGCGGCGCCAGGTCCCGGGCGAAGGCGAGCGCCAGCCGGTTGGTGGCGGCCTTGGCGGAATCATAGAAGATGTCGCCGAGGTAATCCTCCGTCCCGAAGGAGACTAGCGCGATCAGCCCTGAGCGCGCCGCCACCATGGCGGGGGCGACCGCGCGGGCGAGGAGCAAAGCCGGCACAGGACCGGCTTCGAGGAAGCCGAGATAGGGCTCGGCGGAGCGGCGCCAGAACGGCGTGCCCCAGCCGGCGCCGTCCGGGTAGCGCTCGCCGTCGTAGCCCTCGTTGCCGCCCCAGACGCTGCAGGCGGCGACGTCGATCCGCCCGAAGCGGCGGAGCACCCAGTGCATCATCGCGTCGGTGGCGCGCTCGGAGCGGTGGTCGCAGAGGTAGTGGTGGCCCCGCCCCCCAGCCGCGTCGACCAGGCGGGCAGTGTCCTCGATCGATTCCGGGCGCATCTCGGTGCGCGCGCCGGTCTCGCTGGAGCGCGCGGTGACGATCACGGTGGCGCCGGCTTCGCCGAGCGCCCGGGCGAGCCCCCGCCCGACGCCCCGCGACGCGCCCGCGACCAGGCAGATCTTCTGGGACAGATCGGGCGCGCTCACGCCGAGGCGGGCTTGGCGCGGTTGAGGAAGGCGGAAAGCCGCTCCTGGGATTCCGGCGAGCGCAGCTGCACGTCGAACGCCCTGGCCTCGGCCTCCAGAGCCGCCTCGACCTGGGCCTGATCGCCCCGGATCAGCGCCCGCGAGGCCGCCAGCGCCCCGCGCGGCAGGGCGGCGAGGCGCGCGGCTTGCGCGACCGCCTGCTCCACCAGCATGTCGGCCGGCAGGACCGCGTTGACGAGGCCGAGCGCCTGCGCCTCGTCGGCCTCCAAGGGCCGGGACAGCAACAGCAATTCGGTCGCCCGGACCCGCCCGACCCGCAGGGGTAGCAGGTAGCTCGACGCGGCCTCCGGCACGAGGCCGAGTTCCACGAACGGCATGCGCAGCCGCGCCGCCGGGCTGGCATAGACGAGGTCGCAATGCAGGCAGAGCGTCGCGCCGATCCCCACCGCGATCCCGTCGACCGCCGCCACCATCGGGGTCCGTGTGCGGGCCAGCTGGCGAATGAAGGCCAGCGCCGGCGAGTTGCTGAACCCGTCGCCGGCATGACCCATGAAGTCGGCGAGGTCGTTGCCGGCGCTGAACATGCCGGGCTGCCCGGCGAACACGACGGCGCCGATTTTTTCGGACGTATCGGCCTCGGCCAGTGCCTCGCGCATCGCGTCGTACATCGACCCGGTGAGGGCGTTCTTCTTCTCGGGGCGGTTCAGGGTGATCAGGCGGACGCCGCCCTGAAGATCGTCGATCGCGACGGTATCGGCCATGATCCCCTCCTCAAACCGCCAGCGCCAGCGCAGCGTCATCCGTAAAGGCGCCACCCGCGATCACGCTCTGCTCCAGCCCGGAAGCGGCCACCAGGAGATTCTCGGCATAGAACCGGGCGAGCGCGATCCGCGCGGCATGGGCCGGGTCGGTCTCGCCGCCCTTCAGGGCCGCGCTCGCGGCGAGCGCGCTCCGGGCGAGGCCGGCGCCGCCGAGCACCAGACCGAACAGGCGCAGATACGGGGTCGCACCCGCGAGCGCCGCCTCCGGCCGGTTGGAGGCCAGCGCCGCGAACTGATGGCTCGTCGCCCGGTCGAGACTGCCGATCCCGTCCCGCAGCCGCGCCGCCATGTGGCCGAAGGCCGGGTCGCCCGCCTTGAGCAGGCCCTCGGCCGCCCGGCGCATCCAGGCGATCTGCGAGCGCACGGTGGCGCCGCCGTTCAGCGGCAGCTTGCGGGCGGTGAGGTCGATGGCCTGGATGCCGTTGGTCCCCTCGTAGATGCCGAGGATCCGGGCGTCGCGCATGAGCTGCGCAGCCCCGGTCTCCTCCACGAAGCCCATGCCGCCATGGACCTGCACGCCGAGCGAGGTCACCTCGTTGGCGAGATCGGTGCAAAAGGCCTTGGCCACCGGGGTCAGCAGGGAGGCGCGGTCGAGGGCGTCCCGCCCCTCCGGCCCCTGCGCGGCGTCGAGGGCGGCGGCGGTGAGGTAGCAGATCGCGCGGGCGGCGGCCGTGTAGGCCCTCATGGTCAGCAGCATGCGCTGCACGTCCGGGTGCGCGACGATCGGGCTCGTCGCCTCGGCGGCGCCGAGCGCCCGGCCCTGGCGGCGCTCCCGCGCGTAGGCGAGCGCCCGCTGGGTCGCGGCCTCGGCGATTCCGACGCCCTGGAGGCCGACATTGAGCCGGGCCGCATTCATCATCGTGAACATGCAGGCCAGCCCCTTGTTCTCCTGACCGATCAGCCAGCCTGTGGCGCCGCCCTGGTCGCCGAACGCCATGGAACAGGTCGGCGAGGCGTGGATGCCGAGCTTGTGCTCGATGCCGGAGCAGCGCAGATCGTTGCGGCTGCCGTCCGGCAGCACCTTCGGCACCAGGAACAGCGAGATGCCCCGCGTGCCGGCCGGCGCATCGGGTAGCCGGGCCAGGACGAGGTGGACGATGTTCTCGGCGAGGTCGTGCTCGCCATAGGTGATGTAGATCTTGGATCCTGTGATCCCGTAGGTGCCGTCGCCGGCCGGCACCGCCCGGGTCCGCAGCAGGGCGAGGTCGGAGCCGGCCTGCGGCTCGGTCAGGTTCATGGTGGCGGGCCATTCGCCCGAGACCAGTTTTTCGAGGTAGCGCGCCTTGAGGTCCTCGGAGCCGTGGGCCGCCAGCGCCTCGATGCCGCCCTGGGTCAGGAGCGGGCACAGGCCGAAGGCGAGGTTGGCGCCGTTCCACATCTCGGTGCAGGCGGCCTCGATCAGCTTCGGCAGGCCCTGGCCGCCATGATCGGCCTCGGCCGAGAGCCCGTTCCAGCCGCCCTCCGTGAAGGTGCGGTAGGCCTCCCGCCAGCCCGGGGGCGTGGTGACCTGCCCGTCCGCGAACGGGGTGCCGTGCCGGTCGCCGACCCGGTTGAGCGGCGCGATCACTCCGGCAGCGATTCGCCCGGCCTCGGTGAGGATCGCCTCCGCATCCTCGGGATCGAACGCGCCGAGCCCGGCCACGTGCCGGAGGGTGAACAGCATCTCGGGGACCGGGGCGCGGTAACTCATGACGATCCTCACTCGGCGGCCCGCCCGTTCGATCGGGTCCGGGTTTGACCACGCCCGCATCCCGGGTCTACGGCGGCCCGAGCGTAGGCGCACGCTCGGCCCTTGTCTCTGAGACGGCTTCCCGCATGAACGATCCCGGGTCAACGGTCCCGGCCGCGACGCCCCGGCTGCCCCCCGACGCAAACGGCCTCGCCGAGGCCGCCGCGCTCCTGCGGGCGGGCGAGCTTGTCGCCTTCCCGACGGAGACGGTCTACGGCCTCGGGGCGGACGCGACCGATCCCGCCGCCGTGGCGCGGATCTTCGCCGCCAAGGACCGGCCGCGCTTCAACCCGCTCATCGCGCACGTGGCCGACGCGGACGCGGCCCTGGCCGACGGCGCGTTCGATGAGTGGGCGCTGCGCCTCGCCGAGGCGTTCTGGCCGGGGCCGCTGACGCTGGTCGTGCCGGCCCGCCCGAAGTCCCGCGTCTGCGACCTCGCCCGAGCCGGTCTGCCGAGCGTCGCCCTTCGGGTGCCCGCGCATCCGCTCGCCCAGGCCCTGCTGGTGGCGGTCGGCCGGCCGGTGGCCGCGCCCTCGGCCAACCGCTCGGGCCGCGTGAGCCCGACGCGGGCTGGCCACGTCCTCGACGATCTCGCGGGCCGGATCGCCGCCGTTCTCGACGGCGGCGACACGCCGGTGGGCGTCGAATCGACCGTGGTGGCCTGCCTCGGCGGCCCGCCGCGTCTATTGCGGCCGGGCGGGATCACACGGGCGGCGCTCCGCGCCGTCCTCGGGCACGATCCGGCCGCCCCGGAGGCGGCCGATAGCGACCGGCCCGCAGGACCCGGCATGCTCGCCTCGCACTACGCGCCCCGGGCGCGGGTCCGCCTCGACGCGGTGCGCATCGAACCGGGGGAGGCCGTGCTGCTGTTCGGCTCGGGCTGCCCCGAAGGACTCGAACAGGCCCGTGCCGCGCTCAACCTCAGCCCGGCGGGCGATGCCGGCGAGGCCGCCGCCCGCCTGTTCGGCGCCTTGAGGGAGCTCGACGCGTCGGGGGCCGACACCATCGCGGTGGCGCCGATCCCGTCCGAAGGCCTCGGCGAGGCGATCCGCGACCGGCTGGCCCGGGCCGCCGCCCCGCGGTGAGGGGGGATCGTAATTTTTTCGGCGGCGGCGGAACAGACCCCGCCGCCATCCGTTTATTGGTCACGAAGGCCTTCTCAGCCCCCAATGGCCTTTTTCCTTTCAGGCTCGGAGCAATCCGAGCCTTTTTTCTTGGCCGAAACCCTCAGGCCAGCTTGGCCGCGATCCCAGCGACGTGACGGCCCTGGAAGCGGGCGCCCTCCAGCTCCACCGCGCTCGGCTGGCGCGAACCGTTGCCGTCCGCGATCGTGCTGGCGCCGTACGGGGTGCCGCCCTTCACGGCCTCGACGCCACCCTGCCCCTGGAAGCTATAGGGCAGCCCGACCACCACCATGCCGTGGTGGAACAGGACGGTGTGGAAACTCGTCAGCGTCGTCTCTTGGCCACCGTGCTGCGAGGCCGTCGAGGTGAACACCGATCCGACCTTCCCGACCAGCGCGCCCTTCATCCACAGGCCGCCGGTCTGGTCGATGAACTGCTTCATCTGCGCGGCCATGTTGCCGTAGCGGGTCGGCGTGCCGAAGATGATCGCGTCGTAATTGGCGAGTTCATCGACGGTAGCGATGGGTGCGGCCTGATCGAGCTTGAAGTGGTTCTGCCGGGCGACCTCCTCGGGCACCAGCTCCGGCACGCGCTTCACCACCACGTCGGCCCCGGCCTCGCTGGCGCCCTCGGCGACGGCGTAGGCCATCTGCTCCACGTGTCCGTAGGTCGAGTAGTACAGCACCAGAACCTTGGCCATGTCGGGATCTCCGGTTCGCGTTTCGGACGGCCGCCCGAATCGTCGGACGGCGCGATGTCACCTCCATCGCGCGTTTCGGGTCTTGCAAAAATGCCCCGCGGCGCAAAACACACCTTGCACCTATGCAAGGGGCAGGCATGTTGCTGGATTGGGACACGTTCCGCTTCGTGAAGGCGGTCGCCGAGCGGGGCGGCCTGACGGCGGCCGCGGCGCAGCTCGGGATCAATCACTCGACCGCGTTCCGCAGGCTCACCGCCCTCGAGACGAAGCTCGAAGCGCGGCTATTCGAACGCTTGCGGACCGGCTACGTGCCGACCGCCTGCGGCCAAGCCATGGTCGAGGCGGCGAACCGGATCGAGGCCGAGGTCACCCGGTTCGAGCGCACGGCGGCGGGGCGGGGCGATATCCCGTCGGGAGAGCTGCGCGTGACGACGCCAGCGAGCTTCGCGGCGGACCTGCTGATGCCGATCCTGGCAGATTTCGCCGTGCGCTATCCCGAAATCCGGATCGCGCTGATCCTGGCCGAGGCGGCGCTCAACCTGTCGCGCCGGGACGCCGACGTGGCGATCCGGGCCAGCCGCGACCCGAGCGAGACCCTGGTCGGACGCCGCCTCGCCACGGTCGCCTGGGGCCTCTACGGCCGGGTCGACCGGGATTTTGGCGATCTCGCCCGCGAAGCCTGGGTCAGCCCCGATTCCAGCGTCGCGGGCGGCTCATTCACCCGGTTCGTGGCGGAGCAGACGGCGGTGGATCGCGTCAGGTTGTGGATCAACACGGTCACGGGGCTCGAAGATGCGATCGCGGCAGGGATCGGGATCGGCCCCCTGCCCTGCTTCTCGGCCGACGCCAACCCCGCCCTGCGCCGCCTGTCGGGGCCGCATCCGGAACTCGGGGCCGATCTCTGGGTGCTGACGCATCCGGACCTGCGTCACGCGGCCCGGGTTCGGGTCTTCATGGAGCACATCGCCGAGGCGATCCTGCCCCTGCGGCCGCGCTTCGAAGGAAGCTGATCCGCCTCAGCGGATCTCCACCACCTCGACCTCGTGGCCGTTCACCTCGACCACGTCGCCCACCGTCTTACCGGTGATCGCCCGAGCGAGCGGCGCCACGTAGGAGATCGATCCCTTGTGCGGATCGGCCTCGTCCTCGCCGACGATGTGGAAGGTCTGGCGGGTCTCCTTGCCGGACTCGTCGACGCGCAGGACCGTAACGGTCGAGCCGAACTGCACGGTGTCGCCACCCTTCGCCTCGAAGAGTTGGGCCGTGTTCTTGCGCGCCGCCCAGTAGCGCAGGTCGCGCCCGATCCGGGAATCCTCCGCCTTGTCGGTCGGATCCAGCGAGGCGACCTCCTTCTCCAGCCGTGCAACCTCGGCCTCGATCTGGGCCAGGCCCTCCGGGGTGACGAAGTTGGTATGGGGCGAGATCGGCCGGTCGGGGAGGTTCTCGAACGCTTCCCCGCCCTCGGGCTCTTTGACGAATGCGACGCTCATGAGCGAGATAACACGCTGCCTGCGGCGCAGGTTCCGGCAACCCGCGGCTACGCCACCGCCACCACGATCCGCCCCCGGACCCTTCCAGCGAGGATCTCCTCGCCGAGCCGTCCTACCTCCTCCAAGGGGACCTTGCTGGTCATCGCGGCGAGCTTGCCGAGATCGAGGTCGCGGGCGAGCCGGGCCCAGGCCTCGCGACGCTTCGGCTGCGGGGTGGTGACGCTGTTGATGCCCAGAAGCGCGACGCCGCGCAGGATGAACGGCGCGACCGAGGTCGGCAGATCCATGCCCTGCGCCAGTCCGCAGGCCGCGACGGCACCGTCGGCCCGGGTCTGTGCCAGCACGTTGGCGAGTGTGGTCGAGCCGACCGCATCGACGCCGGCGGCCCAGCGCTCCTTGCCGAGCGGCTTGCCGGGCTTCGACAGTTCCGCCCGGTCGAGGATCTCGGCGGCGCCGAGGTTTTTCAGATACGCGCTCTCGCCGTCCCGCCCGGTCGAGGCGATGACGTGCCAGCCGGCCCGCGCGAGCAGCGCCACCGCCACCGAGCCGACGCCGCCCGAGGCGCCCGTGACGATCACCGGGCCATGGTCGGGCTTCACCCCGTGGGCGTCGAGCGCCATGCAGCACAGCATCGCGGTGTAGCCCGCGGTGCCGACCGCCATGGCCTGTTCGGGGGTGAGCCCGTCGGGCAACGGCACCAGCCAGTCGCCCTTCACCCGGGCGCGCTGCGCGTAGGCGCCGAGATGCGTCTCGCCGACGCCCCAGCCGGTGAGCACCACGGCATCGCCCGGCTTGTACGCGGGATGATCCGAGCGCTCGACGATCCCGGAGAAGTCGATGCCTGGGATCATCGGGAAGCGGCGCACCACCGGGGATGTGCCGGTGAGCGCGAGGCCGTCCTTGTAGTTGAGGGTCGAGTGCGTCACCCGGACGGTGACGTCGCCGTCCATCAGGTCGGCCTCGTCGAAATCCCGGAATGCGAGGCTCTGGCCGGCCTCGCCCTTCTCGACCACCCAGGCCTTGAACGTCCCCATCGTCCCCTCCCGTGTTCGGCGAAGAGGTGTCGCCGGGACGCCCGGAATCAAGGTCGCGGGGCGCGCGTCAGTACCCTTCGTACTGGCTGCCGTAGGTGAAGCCGAGGGCGACGCCGAGATCCGACGAGCTGGCGCCGGTCATGCCGACGGCGTCCGGAATCGAGCCGATCAGCGGGCCGCCATAGGAAGCGGGAGCGTAGCCGTACCCGCCCCCATATCCGCCGCCGACCGGAACCCAGCCGGCCCGGGCGGGCGCCACGCGGACGCGGCGGCTCACGCTGGCGTATTCCGGCGGGATCGTCTCGGGGATCGACTGCGCGGGGCGGACCACCACGGTCCGGGTGCGCACGGCGAAGCGCGGCGGCGTGGTCACCCAGCAGCCGATCAGCTCGCCGCCGGGGCCGCGGCTCGTCTGCCAGAACCGGCCGCCCGGCGAGACCATCACGTTCTCCGTCACGGTGTCGTAGACCGGCGGCACGGTGCGGTAGACGGTGCGCGACGGGCGCACCAGCACGGTCTCCTGCACCGTGTCGTAGACCGGCGGCATGACCACGTGGCGGTAGCAGGCGCTGCCGTAGCAGCCGCCGGCCTGGGCGGGTGCGGCGAGGAGCAGGCCGCCGAGGGCGGCGAGAACGAGGGTGCTGGCGACCGGCGCGGTCATGGAAATCCTCTGGTACGCAATACGGCGGATGGGACCGCGAAGGCGGCACCCGTCTCGACGTACCAGAGGCCAGACTCGTTGCCCTGCGCGCAAGCTTTATCGAAAACGAAGGTAAAATTAACCCTTGGTTTCGACTGCTTAAGCGTCGCCTACCTAGGTAGAATTGCACGGTTCCGCATCAGGATTTCTTACAAAATCCGGTCGAGACACGATCAGGTCTGACCGGCCTTGAGCTGGTAGAAGATGTGCCGGCCGATCACGTCCATCTTGCGCAGGCGTCGGGCCCAGCCCGGCCGCACGTAGTCGGCATGGTAATGGGTGGCGGCGCCGACCTCGGCGAGGTAGGTCCGACCCTCGATCACCGAACGGGCGATCCGGGTGGCGGTTTCCCAGGCGCCGGCATCGGTGATGCGCAGCGACTTGCCCTCGCAGGCGAAGGAGAACTGGCAGCCCATGTAGTGGTGCCGGTTCTGGTAGACGACGCCGCAGACGCTGCTTGGATACAGGCCGCTCTTCACGCGGTTCAGCACGACCTGGGCGACGGCGGCCTGACCGGCCTCAGGCTCGCTGCGGGCCTCGAAGTAGACCGCCTCGGACAGGCAGCGCTGCTCCTTATCGAGGGAGTCCGGATCGATCAGGTCGGCGTAGCGCCGGCGGGCATCCTCCGGGACCGGCTGGGCGCTGTCGGGACGCTCGGTGCGGATCGCGAAATCGGGCAGCGCAAGGCTTGCGGCCGCGACCTCGATGGGGATCGCGTCGGCCGGGGCCGGCGTGGTCGACGACAGAGCCACGGCGCGGGGTACCGGCGGCGTCGAGCCGTCGAAGCGCGCGGGGTCGCCGTCCTCGGTAAGATCGGCGGTGCCCTCGCCCGTGGAGGCGGCGCTGCCGGCGCCCGTGGTCAGACCGAGATCGGGGACGGGCTGGAAGGCGGCCTCAGGCTCGGATTGGGGGTCCCAGACGGCGGAGCCCTGCGTGAGCACGCCCGTGACGCTGCCGGTGACATCGCCGAACACCAGAGCGGCGCCGGTCTCGCGGAGGTTCACGGCGCGGCGGGCGAAGCTCTCGGCGGGCGGGCGGGCCGGGTTACCCTTGTCCGCGCGCTGCACGACGGGGAAGACGTGCGCGCCGGTCTTGAATACCGCCCGGGGCGGCTCGTCGCCCAGGCGGCGCAGAGCGGAGCCGATCAGCAGGGTGCCGGGCGGCAGGGGCGGAACCGTATCAGCGTCGATCAGGCCGAGGCGGCTCGATCCGAGGGCGTTCTCCGTGCCGGCATCGGCGGTGAACGACACCAAGAGGCCGAGGCCGACCATCCAGGGCGTCAGCGCCGCCGAGAGCCAGCGCAGGCTCGATTCCCGTCGTCCTCGTCTCGTGCCCACGACGCCCGACCCGTACTCACGCACCCGAACCGGCCCCAGCATCCCCGTTTCCAGGGTGTTTCCGGGGCCGCCTCAGATTTATCGCCCGGTATGGTTGAGCGGCCGTTAAGGCCGATCGGTTGCGCCTGTCTCGATACGGTTTCCGTTTGAACGCTGCGGTCGACGCGTCCCGCCCCGTCATCGCGAGCAGAGCAGGGTGACCCAGGACAGCCGGACGTCGGCAAGCGTGGCGCCGCCCTGGATTGCTTCGCTTGGCTCACGAAGACGGCGCCGTTGAGGAAGGCTCGCACCCAAAGAAAAGGGCGGCCCGAAGGCCGCCCTCTGTCATCTCACGAATGCCGGTTGCCTCACTCGGCAGCGGCGGGCGGAAGCTCCTCGACCGGCATCGCGCCGCTCTCGGTCTGCTTCTGCTGCAGGATCATCGCGTCGCGGCGGCGGGCGATGGTGCGGATGTCCGCCACCATCGAGCCGGTGCCCGCCGGGATGAGCGAGCCGACGATGACGTTCTCCTTGAGGCCTTCCAGGGTATCGACCTTGCCGTTGACCGCCGCCTCGGTGAGGACGCGGGTGGTCTCCTGGAACGAGGCCGCTGAGATGAACGACTTCGTCTGCAGCGACGCCTTGGTGATGCCGAGCAGGACCGGGACGCCCTGGATCGGCTTCTTGCCCTCGGCGAGCAGCTTCTCGTTGAAGTCGGTCAGCTCGGTCCGGTCGATCTGGTCGCCCGAGAGGATGTCCGAGTCGCCGCCGTCGGTCACCTCGACCTTCTGCAGCATCTGACGGACGATCACCTCGATGTGCTTGTCGTTGATCGACACGCCCTGCAGCCGGTAGACCTCCTGGATCTCGTTGACGAGGTAGGCCGCGAGTTCCTCCACGCCCTTGATCGCCAGGATGTCGTGCGGCGCCGGGTTTCCGTCGACGATATAATCGCCGAGCTCGACCACGTCCCCGTCCTGCAGGTGGATGTGCTTGCCCTTCGGGATCAGGTACTCGACCGCCTCCGAGCCGTCATGCGGCGTCAGCGTGAGCCGACGCTTGTTCTTGTAGTCGCGGCCGAACGCGATGGTGCCCGACTTCTCGGCGATGATCGCCGCATCCTTCGGGCGCCGGGCCTCGAACAGCTCCGCCACCCGCGGCAGACCGCCGGTGATGTCGCGGGTCTTGGCCGAGTCGGTCGAGACGCGGGCCAGGATGTCGCCGGCCTTCACCTTCGCGCCGGGATCGTAGCCGATGATGGCGTCGACCGGCAGGAAGTAGCGGGCATCCGAGCCGCGGGGCAGCTTGAGCGCCTTGCCGTCCTTGTCGACCACGACCATCGCGGGCTTCAGGTCCGAGGTCCGGGCCGAGCCGCGCCAGTCGACGACGACGCGCTTGGCGATGCCGGTCGACTCGTCGGTGGTCTCGGTCATGGACTGGCCGTCGACCAGATCCTCGTAGGCCACGATGCCGTCGACCTCGGTGAGGATCGGACGGGTGTAGGGATCCCACTCGGCGATCCGCTGCCCGCGCTTGATCTTGTCACCCTCGTCAACCCGGAGCTTGGCGCCGTATTGCAGGCGGTGGACCGCCCGCTCGACCCCGTCCGACCCGACGATGACCACCGCCACGTTGCGCCCGGTGGCGATCAGATCCCCGTCCGTGTTCTTGGCGACGGCGCGGTTGCGGATCTTGATCGTGCCCTCGAAGCTCGACTCGATGAAGGACGAGTCGGCGATCTGGGCCGCACCGCCGATGTGGAAGGTGCGCATCGTGAGCTGCGTGCCCGGCTCGCCGATCGACTGCGCCGCGATAACGCCGACGGCCTCACCCATATTGACGGGCGTGCCGCGGGCGAGGTCGCGCCCGTAGCAGGTGGCGCAGACGCCGCTCTTGGTGGCGCAGACCAGCACCGAGCGGATCTTCACCTCCTGGATGCCGGCGGCGTTGATCGCCGGCAGGTGACGCTCCTCGATGGTCTCGCCGGTCTTGACGATCACCGTGCCGTCCGCGGCCACGAGATCCTCCGCCGTGGCGCGGCCGAGGATGCGGGTGGCGAGCGTTGCCACGACCTGGCCGGCATCCACGATGGCGCGCATCTTGATGCCGTTGGTCGTGCCGCAATCGACCTCGCGGATCACCGCGTCCTGGGCCACGTCGACGAGGCGGCGGGTCAGGTAGCCGGAGTTGGCGGTCTTCAGGGCGGTGTCGGCGAGGCCCTTACGGGCACCGTGCGTGGAGTTGAAGTACTCCAGAACGTCCAGGCCTTCCTTGAAGTTCGAGATGATCGGGGTCTCGATGATCTCGCCCGACGGCTTGGCCATGAGGCCGCGCATCGCCGCGAGCTGCTTCATCTGGGCAGGCGAGCCACGGGCACCCGAGTGGCTCATCATGTAGATCGAGTTGACCTGCTTGTCGGCCCCGTGCTCGTCCTTCTGGACGGCCGAGATCCGGCCCATCATCTCGGCGGCCAGCTTGTCCGAGCACTTGGCCCAGGCATCGACCACCTTGTTGTACTTCTCGCCCTGGGTGATCAGGCCGTCGTTGTACTGCTGCTCGTAATCCTTCACGAGCGCGCGGGTGGTGTCGACGATCGACCACTTGTTCTCCGGCACGACCATGTCGTCCTTGCCGAACGAGATGCCGGCCTTGAACGCGTGGTTGAAGCCGAGCGCCATGATCCGGTCGCAGAAGATCACCGACTCCTTCTGACCGCAGTGGCGGTAGACGGTGTCGATCATCGCCGAGATCTCCTTCTTGGTCATCAGCTTGTTGACGACGTCGAAGGGCACCTTGGCGTGCTTCGGCAGGGCGCCGGACAGGATCACCCGGCCCGGGGTGGTCTCGTAGGTCTTGGTCAGGGGCTCATTGTCCGGGCCGATGCCGGTCCAGCGCCACTTGATCTTGGAGTGCAGAGACACGGCCTTGGCGGCGAGAGCATGCTCCAGCTCGCCCATGTTGCCGTAGACGCCCTGCATCGGGTTCTTGGTGTCGCCCGCGTTGAACGCACCCGGCGCGCCCTCGGCCACGATCGACAGGTAGTAGAGGCCGAGGACGATATCCTGCGACGGCACGATGATCGGCTGACCGTTGGCCGGGTGCAGGATGTTGTTGGTCGACATCATCAGGACGCGCGCTTCCAGCTGCGCTTCCAGCGACAGCGGGACGTGCACGGCCATCTGATCGCCGTCGAAGTCGGCGTTGAACGCGGCGCAGACCAGCGGGTGGAGCTGGATCGCCTTGCCCTCGATCAGCTTCGGCTCGAAGGCCTGGATGCCCAACCGGTGCAGCGTCGGCGCGCGGTTCAGCATCACCGGGTGCTCGCGGATCACCTCATCGAGGATATCCCAGACCTCCGGCTTCTCCTTCTCGACCAATTTCTTGGCCTGCTTGACGGTCGCGGAAAAACCCTTGGCGTCGAGGCGCGCGTAGATGAACGGCTTGAACAGCTCCAAAGCCATCTTCTTGGGCAGGCCGCACTGGTGCAGCTTCAGCTCCGGACCGACCACGATGACCGAGCGGCCCGAGTAGTCGACGCGCTTGCCGAGCAGGTTCTGGCGGAACCGGCCCTGCTTGCCCTTCAGCATGTCGGCGAGCGACTTCAGCGGGCGCTTGTTGGCACCCGTGATGACGCGGCCGCGGCGGCCGTTGTCGAACAGGGCGTCGACCGCCTCCTGCAGCATCCGCTTCTCGTTGCGGATGATGATGTCGGGCGCGCGCAACTCGATCAGCCGCTTCAGGCGGTTGTTGCGGTTGATGACGCGGCGGTACAGGTCGTTCAGGTCGGAGGTCGCGAAGCGGCCGCCATCCAGCGGGACCAGCGGGCGCAGGTCCGGCGGGATCACCGGCACGACCGTCAGGATCATCCACTCGGGCTTGTTGCCCGACTGCTGGAACGCCTCGATGATCTTGAGGCGCTTCAGGAGCTTCTTGGGCTTCAGCTCCGAGGTGGTGACCGCGATCTCCTCGCGCAGATCGTTGGCGATCTTGTCGAGGTCGAGCTCCTGCAGGATGCGCCGGATGGCCTCGGCGCCGATCATGGCGGTGAAGCTGTCCTCGCCGTACTCCTCCTGCGCGCGCAGGTACTCCTCCTCCGTCAGGAGCTGACGCTCCTTCAGGGGGGTGAGGCCCGGCTCGATGACGCAGTACGACTCGAAGTACAGGATCCGCTCGAGGTCCTTGAGCGCCATGTCGAGCAGCAGGCCGATGCGGCTCGGCAGCGACTTCAGGAACCAGATATGCGCGACCGGGGCGGCCAGCTCGATATGGCCCATGCGGTCGCGCCGGACGCGCGCCAATGTGACCTCGACGCCGCACTTCTCGCAGATGACGCCCTTGTACTTCATGCGCTTGTACTTGCCGCACAAGCACTCGTAATCCTTGATCGGCCCGAAGATGCGCGCGCAGAACAGGCCGTCGCGCTCCGGCTTGAAGGTCCGATAGTTGATGGTCTCGGGCTTCTTGATCTCACCGTACGACCAGGAGAGGATCTTCTCCGGCGACGAGATCGAGATCTTGATCTGATCGAAGCTGACCGGCGTGGCCTGCTGGTTGAAAAGGTTCATGACCTCTTGGTTCATGATCCGCTCCCTGTTGACGCCGACAGCCCTGCGCCAGGGCCGCCGCGTACCGAATGCATCCGACGCCGCGCCCTGCTCGGGCGCCGCTGGCCGTCATCGTCGGAGGCCCCGCCCCTCCGTGCTCGACCGTGGCGGCGCTCGGCCGCCACGGGAGGTTGTTCGCGGCTCTCTTACTCGGCCGCGTCCGCCGGCGGTTCGAGCTGGTCGTTGGCCGCCTTCTTGGAGGAGGTGAGCTCGACGTTGAGGCCGAGCGAGCGCATCTCCTTGACGAGCACGTTGAACGACTCGGGGATGCCGGCCTCGAACGTGTCGTCGCCGCGGACGATCGCCTCGTAGACCTTGGTGCGGCCGGCCACGTCGTCCGACTTCACCGTGAGCATCTCCTGCAGCGTGTAGGCCGCGCCGTAGGCCTCCAGCGCCCAGACCTCCATCTCGCCGAAGCGCTGGCCGCCGAACTGCGCCTTGCCGCCCAGCGGCTGCTGGGTGACGAGCGAGTACGGGCCAATCGACCGCGCGTGGATCTTGTCGTCCACGAGGTGGTGGAGCTTCAGCATGTAGATGTAGCCCATCGTCACCTTGCGGTCGAAGGGCTCGCCGGTGCGCCCGTCATAGAGCGTCGACTGCGCCGAGCGGTCGAGCCCGGCCATCTCCAGCATCTGCTCGATGTCGGCCTCCTTGGCGCCGTTGAACACCGGAGTGGCCATCGGCACGCCGCGGCGGACGTTGTTGCCGGCCTCGGCCAGCTCCTCGTCCGTCAGGCCGTCGAGCTCACCGGGGGAGTAGATCGCCGTCATCTCCTCCCGCAGCGGCGCGATGTCCTGCGACTTCAGATAGGCATCCACCGCCTTCGACACCTTGCGACCCAGGCCCGCAGCCGCCCAGCCCAGGTGCGTCTCCAGGATCTGGCCGACATTCATGCGCGAGGGCACGCCGAGCGGGTTGAGCACGATGTCGGCATGCGTCCCGTCCTCCAGGAACGGCATGTCCTCGATCGGCACGATCCGTGACACGACGCCCTTGTTGCCGTGACGGCCGGCCATCTTGTCGCCCGGCTGGATCTTGCGCTTCACCGCCACGAAGACTTTGACCATCTTCATGACGCCGGGGGGCAATTCGTCGCCGCGCTGCAGCTTCTCGACCTTGTCGAGGAAGCGCTGCTCCAGGCGCTTCTTCGACTCGTCGTACTGCTTCTGCATCGCCTCCATCTCGGTCATGAGACGGTCCTCGATGACGGCGAACTGCCACCATTGCGAGCGCGGGTAGTCGTTGATCAGCTCGCGGGTGAGCGTGGTGTCCTTCTTGAAGCCCTTCGGGCCGGCCACCGGCGCCTGACCGATCAGCACGTCCGCCAGACGGGCGTAGGTGTTGCGGTCAAGGATCGCCTGCTCGTCGTCGCGGTCCTTGGCGAGCCGCTCGATCTCCTCGCGCTCGATCGCCTGGGCGCGCTCGTCCTTGTCGACGCCGTGGCGGTTGAACACGCGGACTTCCACGATGGTCCCGGTGACGCCCGGCGGCACCCGCAGGGAGGTGTCACGCACGTCCGAGGCCTTCTCGCCGAAGATGGCGCGGAGCAGCTTCTCCTCCGGCGTCATCGGGCTCTCGCCCTTCGGGGTGATCTTGCCCACGAGGATGTCGCCGGCATTCACCTCGGCACCGATGTAGACGATGCCGGCCTCGTCGAGGTTCTTGAGCGCCTCCTCGGAGACGTTCGGGATGTCGCGGGTGATCTCCTCCGGCCCGAGCTTGGTGTCGCGGGCCATCACCTCGAACTCCTCGATGTGGATCGAGGTGAACACGTCATCCTTCACGATCCGCTCGGAGAGCAGGATCGAGTCCTCGAAGTTGTAGCCGTTCCACGGCATGAACGCGACGAGCACGTTCCGGCCGAGCGCCAGCTCGCCGAACTCGGTCGAGGGACCGTCGGCGATGATCTCGCCCTTCTTCACGAACTCGCCGACGCGGACCAGCGGCTTCTGCGTGATGCAGGTCGACTGGTTGGAGCGCTGGAATTTTTGGAGGCGGTAGATGTCGACGCCGGGCTTGTTCGCATCCGCCTCCTCGGTGGCGCGGATGACGATACGGGTGGCGTCCACCTGATCGATGATGCCGGCCCGGCGGGCCGCGATGGCGGCGCCGGAATCGCGCGCGACCACCGCCTCCATGCCGGTGCCCACGAACGGGGCGTCGGCGCGGACGAGCGGCACCGCCTGGCGCTGCATGTTCGAGCCCATGAGCGCGCGGTTGGCGTCGTCGTTCTCGAGGAACGGGATCAGCGCCGCGGCGACCGAGACGAGCTGCTTCGGCGACACGTCCATGAGATCGACGCGCTCAGGCCCGACGACGATGACCTCGCCGGCCCGACGGCAGACCACGAGGTCCTCCGTGAGCTTGCGGGCCTCGTCCATCTGGGCGTTCGCCTGGGCGACGTAGTACTTCGCCTCCTCCATGGCGGAGAGGTAGGCGACCTCGTCGGTGACCACGCCGTCGCGGACGCGGCGGAACGGGGTCTCGATGAAGCCGTACTTGTTCACCCGCGCGAAGGTGGCGAGCGAGTTGATCAGGCCGATATTCGGGCCTTCCGGCGTCTCGATCGGGCAGATGCGGCCGTAATGGGTCGGGTGCACGTCGCGCACCTCGAAGCCGGCGCGCTCGCGGGTCAGACCGCCCGGGCCGAGGGCCGAGAGGCGGCGCTTGTGCGTCACTTCGGAGAGCGGGTTGGTCTGGTCCATGAACTGCGACAGCTGCGACGAGCCGAAGAACTCGCGCACGGCCGCGGCCGCGGGCTTCGCGTTGATCAGGTCCTGCGGCATCACCGTGTCGATATCGACCTGGCTCATGCGCTCGCGGATGGCGCGCTCCATGCGCAGGAGGCCCAGGCGGTACTGGTTCTCCATCAGCTCGCCCACCGACCGGACGCGGCGGTTGCCGAGGTGGTCGATGTCGTCGACCTCGCCCTTGCCGTCGCGCAGCTCGACCAGCGCCTTCACCACAGCCAGCATGTCCTCCTTGCGGAGGGTGCGGACCGTGTCGGCGGCGTCGAGGTCGAGGCGCATGTTCATCTTCACGCGGCCGACCGCCGAGAGGTCGTAGCGCTCGGAATCGAAGAACAGCGAGTGGAACATCGCCTCGGCGGTGTCGAGGGTCGGTGGCTCGCCCGGGCGCATCACCCGGTAGATATCGAACAGCGCGCCCTCGCGGGCCGAGTTCTTGTCGACCGCCAGCGTGTTGCGGATGTAGGGGCCGACATTGACGTGATCGATGTCGAGCACCGGCAGCTCGGTGATGCCGGCATCTTCCAGGCTCTTCAGGAGCTTGTCGGAAATCTCCTCGCCGGCCTCGGCCCAGATCTCGCCGGTCTGGCCGTTGACCAGATCCTCGGCGATGTACTGCCCGACGAGATCCTCGTCGGTCGCCTTGAGGAACTTGGTGCCCTTGTCGGTGATCTGGCGGGCGTTGCGGGCGTTGAGCTTCTTGCCGGCCTCCAGCACGACCTCGCCGGAATCGGCGTCGATTAGGTCGACGGTCGCCTTCATGCCCTTCATGCGCTCCGCATCGAACGGCACGCGCCAGTCGGCGCCGTCGCGGTCGTAGACCACGCGGTTGTAGAAGGTCGACAGGATCTCCTCGCCGTCGAGGCCCAGGGCATAGAGCAGCGACGTCGCCGGCAGCTTGCGCTTCCGGTCGATGCGGACGTGCACGATGTCCTTGGCGTCGAACTCGACGTCGAGCCAGGAGCCCCGGTACGGGATGATGCGGGCGGCGAACAGGAGCTTGCCCGAGGAATGGGTCTTGCCCTTGTCGTGGTCGAAGAACACGCCCGGCGAGCGGTGCATCTGCGAGACGATGACGCGCTCGGTGCCGTTGACGATGAAGGTGCCGTTCTCCGTCATCAGGGGCATGTCGCCCATGTAGACGTCCTGCTCCTTGATGTCCTTGACCGACTTCGCCTGGGTGTCGGGATCGACATCGAACACGATCAGGCGCAGCGTGACCTTCAGCGGGGCCGCGAAGGTGATGCCGCGCTGGCGGCACTCGTCCACATCGTACTTCGGGGCCTCGAACGTGTAGCGCACGAATTCGAGCAGGGCGGTGGCGGCGAAGTCGGAGATCGGGAACACCGACTTGAACACGCTCTGCAGCCCCTCGTCGCCGCGCCCGCCCTCGGGCTCGTCGACCATCAGGAACTGGTCGTAGGACGCCTTCTGAACCTCGATGAGGTTCGGCATCTCGGCAACTTCCTTGATCTTGCCGAAGAACTTCCGAATGCGCTTGCGACCGACCAGCGTGTTGGCCATGTGACCTCGCTCCTACCCGCGTGCCTCGCGCCCGGGGAAGCGTCCCTGGAAGGACCTCCCGCGCCGGGCCGTGACGCGCGCCCCGCCGGGCCGCGCCACCGAACGTAAATCTCGTTTCCAATCCCTCGCGGGACCGTCCGCCGAAGCGGCCTAAAGCCCGCGGGCGTTGCACCCGCGGGCTCCGGTCACGACAGGCTCACCGGGAGCCTCCGTGGGGTGATGGGCCGGGACCGGCCCATCGTCGGCTTACTTGAGCTCGACCTTGGCGCCAGCCTTCTCCAGCTGGGCCTTGAGCTTCTCGGCCTCGTCCTTGGACACGGCCTCCTTGACGGGCTTCGGCGCGCCCTCGACGAGGTCCTTGGCTTCCTTGAGGCCCAGCCCGGTGATCGCGCGGACCTCCTTGATGACCTCGATCTTCTTGTCGCCGGCGGCGGCGAGCATGACCGTGAACTCGGTCTGCTCCTCGACGGCGGCGGCGGCGCCACCGGCGGCCGGGCCGGCGGCCACGGCGACGGCAGCAGCGGCGGAGACGCCCCACTTCTCTTCGAGCATCTTGGCCAGGTCGGCGGCCTCGAGAACGGTCAGCGAGGACAGGTCGTCGACGAGCTTGGCAAGATCAGCCATTTTCAATTCCTCTCAGATATCGGTTCGAACGGGTGATTTTTGAAGGGCCTCAGGCGGCCTCGTCCTTCTTGGCATAGGCTCCGAACACACGGGCGAGCTTGGCCGCCGGCGCGTTGACGACCTGAGCGATCTTGGTCGCGGGCGCCTGCACGAGGCCCACGATCTTGGCGCGCAGTTCGTCGAGGGACGGGAGCGAGGCGAGGGCCTTCACGCCGTCCGGGTTCAGGGCGGTCTTCCCCATCGCGCCGCCGAGGATCACGAGCTTCTCGTTCACCTTGGCGAAATCGACCGCGACCTTGGCGGCTGCGACCGGATCGCCGGAATAGGCGAGCAGGGTCGGGCCCTTCAGGAGCGGCTTGATGGAGGCGACGTCCGTGCCATCGAGTGCGATGCCGGCGAGGCTGTTCTTGGCGACCTTCACGGTGGCGCCGGCCTGCTTCATCTGCGTGCGCAGCTTCTGCATGTCGGCGACCGTGAGGCCCTTGTAGTGGGCCACGACGACGACGGCGCTCTGATTGAACACGCCGTTGAGCGTCGAGACGAGATCAGCTTTTGCTGTCCGGTCCACTGGGCTCTCTCCGGTTGGCGGAACCCGAATTCGGGTCCGCCGGTTGCACATGCCGCCCGGACGTGATCTCGGCCGTAAGACCGAGAACGTCCGAACGACGCTTCGCGGCCCTGTCCCCGCGCGCACCCTTCCGGGCCGCTTCGGGCGAGTGGGTTCAAACCGACATCCTCTCCGCGGCGTGCGCCGAGGCGAGGCGTAGTGAATTCGGTCTTCCCCGTCTGTGCAGGCTGGGAGATTAAGCCGGCGAACCGGCACCTGCAGTCTCGGACAGGACATGGCCGGACGAGGCTCCGCGGGGCTCGTTGCCCTCTGGATCCTGCCGGCCAGTGCCACCCGGTTGCCCGGGCGACATTTCGAGCGGAAACCGGCCGATCGGCCGTCTCCTTCCGTGAGGGTGAAATGCGTGAGGCGCGGTGTATAGAGCCTAGCAAGCCGCCTGCCAAGGGCCGAAGCGCGACTTTTCCGCCGCAGGCAAGGGGTTGTAGGCGGTCGCCGAGCCTCCCTCGCACGCCACGGTACTCAGGCCTGACTGAGCAGCGCATCGACGTCGCGTCCACGATAGAGGATACGCAGGACATCGATACGCGTCTCGCGCAGGGCATACGCGATGACGACGCAGCGCTCGAAGGCGACGAGCCTCAAGCCGGGCCTGAGATCGTCCCGGGCACGCCCCGCCTTGGGAAGTCGGGAGAGCGACTCGCAACGGCCCCGAATCCGACGGATGAAGGCGATCGCCCGTTCCGGGCTATCGGCGGCGATATAGTCGTAAATGGATTCGAGATCCGCCAGGGCCTCCGGCTGGAGAATGACCTCAAGGCTCACCGCCGTTGCTCACCCGACGTGCGTGCCGCTCTTCCAGCCGATCGAATGCGACAGCGACGCTGAATCCGGGTTGAGGATCATCGAAGGCAGCCACGATCGAAGACAGAAGCTGGTCGCGATGCTCAGCCCGAGTCGCGAGGTCCTCCTCCAAGAGGCGCAATCCGGCGGCGATCACCTCGGATGGATCCCGAAAGCGGCCGGCCTCGATTTGGCTTCGCACGAAGTGGTCGAGGTCGGGGGTCAGGTCGATCACGGCCATACCGAACTTCCGCATCCGATAGCGAGACTGCCAGGCTATGCTGCCTCGCGCTCCGGCACCAGCTTGCGCCGCGCCGCCTCCCACCAGCTCCGGTCGCGGGCGGCCTTCTCGGCTTCCTTCGCCTCCGCGGCCTTGGCGGCGTAGAAGGACGCGTTGTGCTCGCCGCGCAGGGCCTCGCGGGTGAAGCGGATCAGGTGGTGGGCCACGAAGCCCATGTTGAACACCGCCTCGATCTGCCCGCGCTTCAGGGCATAGCCCGCAGCACTCCAGAACGGCTTGCGATAGTCGGAAAAAATCCCGACCCGGGTAATGATATTGAAGCCCAGGATCAGGCCCCGGCGCAGGTTGGTGAAGGTCAGCTTGCCCGCCGTCGGCGTGGTGATGCGGTTCGGGTAGGTCACCGCGCACTGGTGCTTGAACCGCTCGAAGATGTTTTCGGGCGTGTAGGCATGCGCGATAGCCCGCCGCCAGCTGCTCACGACGGTATCGTGCGGGCGCTTGAACAGGACGTTCGATTCGAGGCTGGCATCGTGGATGAGCCGGCCCTCGCGCGTGAGCCGGTCCCAGAGCGGAGTCTTGGGCAGGGCCTGGAGCAGGTTGATGGTCAGGACCGGGATCGCCGAGCGGTCGATGAAGTCGATCAGGTTCTGCTCGGATTTGTCGGTGTCGGAATCCAGCCCCAGGATGATGCCCGAGGTGACTTCCAGCCCGTAGGAATTCAGGGTCTCGATCGCCTCGTACATCGGCACGGCGGCGTTGTGGGTCTTGTCGATGCCCTTAAGCGCCTCCGCCTCCGGGGTCTCGATGCCGACGAACACGGTCATGAAGTTCGCCTGCCGCATCAGCTCGAGGATCTCGGGCTGCTTGGCCATGTTCAGCGTCGCCTCGCAGGCGAACTGCAGCGGGTAGTTGTTCTTCTTCTGCCATTCCACGAGGTGCGGCAGCATCTCGCGGGTCGCCTTGCGGTTGGCAATGAAGTTGTCGTCCACGAAGTAGACCACCGCCGGATGGCCGGGCTGGCTGATGATGGCGTCGAGCTCGGCGCACATCTGCTCGGGGCTCTTCAGGCGCGGCTGGCGGCCGTAGAGCTGCGGGATGTCGCAGAACTCGCAGCGATACGGGCAGCCCGAGGAGAATTGCAGCGAGCCGATCAGGTAGCGCTTGAGCGGCGCCGCCTCGTAGGCGGGGGCCGGGAAGTCCGAGAGCGCGAGCCGGTCCTTCGTCTCCAGCACCACCTGGGCGGGCGGCGGGGTCAGGTCGGCGTCGAGGCGCGCGATGAGCTGGTCGGTGGCGTCGCCGATCTCGCCGATATGGAGGTAGTCGAAGTCGCCGTACTTCTCCGGGGCGCCCGAGACCGAGGGGCCGCCGAGCACCGTCACCCTGCCAGCCGCGCAAGCACGGTCGCGGATGTCGTGGATCTGCGCCTCCTGGATGTGCATCCCCGAGACGAACACCGCGTCGGCCCAGGCGAAGTCGGCCGGGCCCGCGCGGCGGATATTCTCATCGATGAACCGGCATTCCCAGGCCTCCGGCATGTAGGCCGCGATCAGCAGCAGCCCCTGCGGCGGCATGAACGCCTTCACCCCGCCCATCAACGGATAGGCGTGGGAGAATGTCCCGAAGGACGGCGTGTAGGCGGGGAAGACGCACAGGATGCGTCGCTTGGAGGAGACCGTCAGGGTGCATCGCATGGCGGCCTATCTAGCACAGCCATGCGCGTTGGCGCCCCCCTTCACCGTTAAGAATGGCGTGAGGAAAGTGGCGCCTCTGTCGCGGCGACTCGTGTGCTGGGTCCCGGGTCGCATTCCGCTGGCGCTCCATGCGCCCGGGAAAGGGTGGGTGTTTCATCCTGCACCACCCTTTCCCGGACAGGTGCAGCGACAGCGGAACCTGATCCGGGATCTAGCACAAGACTCGCCGCGAAGCGGCTCATCAGACCAGATCGTCATACAGGTCGCGCCACGCGGGATTGAATTCCTCGATCAGCGCGAGCTTCCAAGCCCGCCGCCAGCGCTTGATCGCATAGTCCCACACCCGCGCATCGATGATCCACGGATAGGCTTCGTACCAGACCAGCATGGTCACGCCGTAATCCCGGGTGAACCCCGGCATGGCGCCGGTACGGTGTTCCCAAACACGCCGCGCCAAATCCGTGCTCGAACCGGTGTACAGCGTGCCGTTCCGCCGGCTCGCCAGAATGTACACGTGGGACAGCCGCTCCATCCGCGCCCCTCAACGGACAACGCCCGGCCGTTTCCGACCGGGCGCTCCGCAGCGTAGATGCTCTACCTTGCCTCAGGCAGTCAGAACCGTGTTCGGCTCGACCTTCACACCCGGGCCCATCGTCGAGGTGACGGCGATGCGCTGGACGTAGGTGCCCTTGGCGCCCGCGGGCTTCGCCTTGGCGACGGCGTCCGCGAAGGCCTTGATGTTCTCGACGAGCTTGTCGGCGTCGAACGAGACCTTGCCGACGCCGGCATGGACGATGCCGGCCTTCTCGACGCGGAACTCCACCGAGCCGCCCTTGGCGCCGGCGACGGCGCCCTTCACGTCCATGGTGACGGTGCCGACCTTCGGGTTCGGCATCAGGCCGCGCGGGCCCAGCACCTTACCGAGACGGCCGACCAGCGGCATCATGTCGGGGGTCGCGATGCAGCGGTCGAACTCGATCTTGCCGCTCTGCACGATCTCCAGGAGATCCTCGGCGCCGACGATGTCGGCACCGGCCGCCTTGGCGTCGTCCGCCTTGGCGCCGCGGGCGAAGACCGCCACGCGGACCGTCCGGCCGGAGCCGTTCGGCAGGTTGCAGACGCCGCGGACCATCTGGTCGGCGTGGCGGGGATCGACGCCGAGGTTCATGGAGACCTCGACGGTCTCGTCGAACTTCGCGGTCGCCCGCTCCTTCACCAGCTTGATCGCCTCGTCGAGGGGATAGAGCTTGGTGACCTCGATGCCCTCGCGGGCGGCGCGGATGCGCTTGCCTTCCTTAGCCATGCCGTCCTCCCTCAGGCCGTGACTTCAAGGCCCATGGCCCGGGCGGAGCCGCGGATCATGGCAACGGCCGACTCGATCGAGTCGCAGTTGAGGTCGGGCATCTTCTTCTCGGCGATCTCGCGCAGCTGCGCCTCGGAGATCTTGCCGACGGTCGGGCCCTTGCCCGGGGTCTTGGAGCCGGAGGCCGGCTTCTTGCCGATCTTCAGGCCGACGGCCTTCTTCAGGAAGAAGGTGACCGGGGGCTGCTTCATCTCGAAGGTGAAGGAGCGGTCCTGATACGCGGTGATGATCACCGGGATCGGGGTGCCCTTCTCCATCTGCGCGGTCTTCGCGTTGAAGGCCTTGCAGAATTCCATGATATTGAGGCCGCGCTGACCGAGCGCGGGGCCGATCGGCGGCGACGGGTTCGCCGCGCCGGCCGGGACCTGAAGCTTCACGTAGCCCGTGATCTTCTTCGCCATGGGACTGCTCCCAATGAGAATCCGCCCCCACGCGGCCTGAAGCGCGGCGGGTCGGACGGTTGCAGGTCGCGGTGCGATCCGGCGATCCCGGAGGCGAGGCCGGGCGGATCTCCCGCGGGGGTTTGGCGAATAGGGAGTAGCGGATAGCGAATAGGGGCACCGGTGGCCCGCAGGGCTCGACCGCCCTACTCGCTATTCGCTACTCCCTATTCGCTCGACGCTCAGGCCTTCTCGACCTGGGCGTATTCGAGCTCCACCGGGGTGGCGCGGCCGAAGATCGACACGGCCACCTTGAGGCGGGAGCGGGCCTCGTCGATCTCCTCGACGGTGCCGTTGAAGCTGGCGAACGGGCCGTCGGCGACCCGGACGGTCTCGCCGATCTCGAAGGAGACGGAGGGCTTCGGCCGGTCGACGCCCTCGGCGACCTGGCCCTTGATCCGCTCGGCCTCGGAGTCGGGGATCGGCACCGGCTTCGACTTGTCGGCGCCCAGGAAGCCCGTGACCTTCGGGGTGTTCTTGATGAGGTGGTAGACCTCGTCGGTCAGGTCGCACTTCACCAGAACGTAGCCGGGGAAGAACTTGCGCTCGGCATCGACCTTCCGGCCGCGGCGCACCTCCACGACCTTCTCGATCGGGACCATCACCTCGTCGAACAGCTCGGTCAGCCCGCGCTGGGCCGCCTGGTCCTTGATGGACTGGGCGACCTTGTTCTCGAAGTTCGAGTAGGCGTGGACGATGTACCAGCGCTTCGACACGGTTGTGTTCAACTCCGACTAGTCCGCGAGGTCTCCCTCGTCCGGTGATGCGGCCTCAGAGGCCCAGGATCAGGCCGACCACGAACCGCAGGGCCTGATCCACCACCGTGAAGAACAGGCTCGCGGCCACCACCATCACGAACACCATGATGGTGGTGATCGTGGTCTCCTTGCGGCTCGGCCACGTGACCTTACGGGCCTCGTCGCGGACCTGCGCGAAGAACTCGCCCGGCGTGGCGCGCTTCTGCGGCGCCCGGGCCGGGGTCGCCGGCCGGGCCGGCGGCGGGTTCGCGGGGCCACGGGCCGCGCCGCGCACCATATCCACCTTCTTGGTCGCTTCGTTCGATGCCATGGCGCCAGTGTCTGTGCGTGTCCGGCCCCGGGCGGAGACCGCTCCGGGAACGCGAATGACGGCGCCGAGGACCCGGATGGGCCCGCACCGACGGTCGCTTCAGATCTCGGATTGTGCCCGCTCTAACGCAACTCCGCCGGCTTGTCGACCGGGCCGCCGCGCGGGATCGGGCATGATGTCTGGCAGGAGTGGAGGGACTCGAACCCGCAACCTCCGGTTTTGGAGACCGGCGCTCTGACCAGTTGAGCTACACTCCTAGCGCACCGCCAAATGCCCCATCGCGGCCCGGCTTGCAAGAGGTTCGGCGGCCTGAGCGGGGTCGGAGCACCGGAAATCGCCGCCCGCGATCCCAGCCGGATCGAGATGCACTCCGCGAAGGCCCCGCGACTTCGGATCCGATACAGCGTTGCTGCAGCCGATCGGCCGGCGGCCATTCGCGGCGACGATGAACGGCGCCCCCGCCGCAGATCAGCGGCCGTGATCCGCCCGCTCCATCGTGTTCAGCGGCCGGACTTGGTGACCGTCGAAGCGGAACAGTTCGTCGCTGCGGCCGTATGGGCCGGCGCGCAGGTAACGCGTGGCTTCCGCCGCCAAGTCACGCCGGGCAGAGCTGCCGGACGGCCAAGCGAGGAGCAGGTTGCGGGTCGGTCCGGCCAGCGTGATGCTGTCCGTCTTGAGGGCGTGCCGGATCTCGTCGAGATACGACGGCACGAGCAGCCGCGCGATGGCGAAGTCGTCGCCGGGATCGGCTATGGCGAAGAGGGGCGCCCCGTCTCCGACCACCAAATGGAACGGCGCGTCCCGTGAGGTCGCCGCAAGGTTTGCGATAGCCGCCGTCTCCACCTCTGCAGGATCGACCCGCCAGCCCGCGAGCATATCGCGAGTCACGTATTGATAGCGATTCGGCTCGTCGAGCACGTAGACCACGTGCAGCGTCTCGGAGAACCGACGATGCGCGAGCATCTTGTATTGCTGAAGGATCTCGTCCGGCACGAGCTGCGGGCGCAAGCGCGACCGGACCGTCGCGAGGTCGCCCGTGTCAGACGCTGGGCCCGCCTTGGCGAAGGCGACGGCGAGGAACTCCTCCACCTCCTGACGGCGTTCGGCTTCGGAGAGGCCATGGACGCGCTGGTACAGGTTGGTCAGATCGATCGTCTTCGTACCGACGCTGAGCTGCGCCGGATCCGCCTCCAGCAGCACCTTCACCCCCGGCCGGATACCCCGGATCAGCGCCGCCACCTCCTCGCGGAACCGCCCGTCGGTCAGCGCATCGCCCCAGGCCGCGCCGGTCAGGACCGCGGCGCTCACGCAGATCAGGGCCAGGAAACACCAAGTCCGGAAAAAGGATCCGATCGACATCCGAGTCTCCCCCAAGACCAGGCGCAGACAGGACAAGGCAACGCCGGCGCTCCGTCAAGACGAAGGCCGGCGTAAGTCACATCAATCTGTGTCGATGAGGGCCGCGGAAACGGTGGGATGCCCATGGTCCGTCGCGTCGCATGAAGCGACGCGACGGGACCGACAGGCTCAGTCGTTGATGGCGGCGACGACGCCGGCGCCCACCGTGCGGCCGCCCTCGCGGATGGCGAAGCGCAGTTTCTCCTCCATGGCCACCGGCACGATCAGCGCCACGTCCATGGTCACGTTGTCGCCCGGCATCACCATCTCGGTGCCCTCCGGCAGCGTGCAGATCCCGGTCACGTCGGTCGTGCGGAAGTAGAACTGCGGCCGGTAGTTCGTGAAGAACGGCGTGTGCCGCCCGCCCTCCTCCTTCGTCAGGATGTAGGCCTCGGCCTTGAACTTCGAGTGCGGCTTCACCGAACCCGGCTTGCACACCACCTGCCCGCGCTCCACGTCCTCGCGCTTCGTGCCGCGTAGCAGCACGCCGACGTTGTCGCCCGCCTGGCCCTGGTCCAGCAGCTTGCGGAACATCTCCACGCCCGTCACCGTCGTCTTGGTGGTCGCCCGGATGCCGACGATCTCAACCTCCTCGCCCACCTTCACGATCCCGCGCTCGACCCGGCCCGTCACCACCGTGCCGCGCCCCGAGATCGAGAACACGTCCTCGATCGGCATCAGGAACGGCATGTCGATCGGCCGCTCCGGCTGCGGGATGTAGCTGTCCACCGTCGCCATCAGCGCCAGCACCGCCTCCTTGCCGATCTTCGGCTCCTTGTCCTCCAGCGCCATCAGCGCCGAGCCCTTGGTGATCGGGATGTCGTCGCCGGGGAAGTCGTACTTCGACAGAAGCTCGCGCACCTCCAGCTCGACCAGCTCCAGGAGCTCCTCGTCGTCGACCATGTCGACCTTGTTGAGGAACACCACCAGCGCCGGAACGCCGACCTGGCGCGCCAGCAGGATGTGCTCGCGGGTCTGCGGCATCGGGCCGTCGGCCGCCGACACCACCAGGATCGCGCCGTCCATCTGCGCCGCGCCCGTGATCATGTTCTTCACGTAGTCGGCGTGGCCCGGGCAGTCCACGTGCGCGTAGTGCCGGTTGGCCGTCTCGTACTCCACGTGCGCCGTCGAGATCGTGATCCCGCGCGCCTTCTCCTCCGGCGCCTTGTCGATCTGGTCGTAGGCCGTGAACGTCGCCCCGCCCGTCTCGGCCAGCACCTTCGTGATCGCGGCCGTCAGAGACGTCTTGCCATGATCCACGTGCCCAATCGTCCCGATGTTGCAGTGCGGCTTGGTGCGGGAGAACTTTTCCTTGCCCATCAGAGCCTCCTAGATTCGAATACGCGTTGCGGAAGAAGAGATGTTGAGGCGTAAGCCTTAGGCGTACTTGGCGATGACCTTGTCGGCCTCGCCGCGCGGCACCTCTTCGTAGTGATCGAACTGCATCGTGAAATTGGCGCGGCCCTGGGAAAAGGAGCGCAGCTGGTTCACGTAGCCGAACATGTTGGCCAGCGGCACCATCGCATTGATGACGTTGGCGTTGCCGCGCATGTCCTGGCCCTGGATCTGGCCGCGGCGGCTGTTCAGGTCGCCGATCACCGAGCCGGTATACTCTTCCGGCGACACGACCTCGACCTTCATCACCGGCTCGAGCAGGACCGAGCCGCCCTTCTGCAGCGCCTCGCGGAACGCGGCGCGGGAGGCGATCTCGAAGGCGAGCGCCGAGGAGTCGACGTCGTGGTAGGCGCCGTCGATCAGCTCGACCTTCACGTCCACCACCGGGAAGCCGGCGAGTACGCCGGCGCCGAGGACCGAGTTCAGGCCCTTCTCGACGCCCGGGATATACTCCTTCGGCACCGCGCCACCGACGATCTTCGACTCGAAGGCGAAGCCGGCACCCGGCTCGTTCGGCTCGACCACGAACTTGACGCGGGCAAACTGGCCGGTACCGCCGGTCTGCTTCTTGTGCGTGTAGTCGATCTCCTGACGGCGGGTCAGCTTCTCGCGGTAGGCCACCTGCGGCTGGCCGATATTCGCGTCGACCTTGTAGGTGCGGCGCAGGATATCGACCTTGATGTCGAGGTGGAGCTCGCCCATCCCCTTCAGGATGGTCTGGCCCGATTCCTGGTCGGTGGAGACGCGGAAGGACGGGTCCTCGGCGGCGAGCTTCGCCAGCGCGATGCCGAGCTTCTCCTGATCGGCCTTCGACTTCGGCTCGACGGCGATCTCGATCACCGGCTCCGGGAATTCCATCTTCTCGAGGATCACGGCCTTCTGCGGGTCGCAGAGGGTGTCGCCCGTGCGGGTATCCTTGAGGCCGGCCAGGGCGACGATGTCACCCGCGAAGGCCTCCTTGATGTCCTCGCGGTTGTTGGCGTGCATCAGCAGCATGCGGCCGACGCGCTCCTTCTTGTCGCGCGAGGAATTCAGCACGTTGGCGCCCGAATCGACCTTGCCCGAATACACGCGGCAGAAGGTGATCGTGCCGACGTGGGGATCGTCCATGATCTTGAAGGCGAGCATGGAGAAGGGGTCCGTATCCGTCGGGTGACGGACGGTCTCTTCCTCGGTCTTGAAGTCGATGCCCTTGATCTCGCCGCGGTCGGCCGGGGAGGGCAGGTAGTCCACGACGGCGTCGAGGAGCGGCTGCACGCCCTTGTTCTTGAACGCCGAGCCGCACAGCACCGGATGGAAGGCGCGCAGCTGGACGGCCTTGCGCACGAGCTTGCGCATGGTCGCCTCGTCCGGCTCGGTGCCGTCGAGGTAGGCGCCCATGGCCTCGTCATCGAGCTCGACGCAGGCCTCGACCAGCTTGGTCCGGTATTCGACCGCCTGGTCCTTCAGGTCGGCCGGGATCTCGACCTCGTCGAAGTTGGCGCCGAGCGCCTCACCCGACCAGACGATCGCCTTCATCTTGATGAGGTCGATCACGCCCTGGAAGTTGGACTCGGCCCCGATCGGCAGCTGGAGGCAGACCGGCTTGCCGGCGACGCGGTCGATGATGTCGGCGACGCACTTGAAGAAGTCGGCGCCGATCTTGTCCATCTTGTTGACGAACACGACGCGCGGCACGTCGTACTTGTCGGCCTGACGCCACACGGTCTCGGTCTGCGGCTCGACGCCCTGGTTGCCGTCGAGCACGCACACGGCACCGTCGAGCACGCGCAGCGAGCGCTCCACCTCGATGGTGAAGTCCACGTGGCCGGGGGTGTCGATGATGTTCAGGCGCTTCTCGCGCCAGAAGCACGTCGTCGCGGCGGACGTGATCGTGATGCCGCGCTCCTGCTCCTGCTCCATCCAGTCCATCGTGGCGGCGCCCTCATGGACTTCGCCGATCTTGTGGGACTTTCCGGTGTAGTAGAGGATCCGCTCCGTGGTCGTGGTCTTTCCGGCATCGATGTGGGCCATGATGCCGAAGTTGCGGTAGTCCTCGATCGCGTGCGTGCGGGGCATCGGATTGCTCCTGAGAGACGGCGGAACCGCTTACCAGCGGTAGTGCGAGAAGGCGCGGTTGGCTTCCGCCATCCGGTGCGTGTCTTCCCGCTTCTTCACGGCGTTGCCGCGGTTGTTGGCGGCGTCGAGCAGCTCGGCGGAGAGGCGCTCGACCATGGTGCGATCGTTGCGCGAGCGGGCTGCCTGGATCAGCCAGCGGATCGCCAGCGCCTGGCGGCGCTCGGTGCGGACCTCGACCGGGACCTGATAGGTCGCGCCGCCGACGCGGCGGGAGCGGACCTCGATCATCGGGGCGACGTTGTCGAGCGCGGCGCGGAACACCTCGATCGGGTTGGCCCGGGCGCGGTTCTCGACGATGTCGAAGGCGCCGTAGACGATGCGCTCGGCGGTCGACTTCTTGCCCTCGTACATGATGGAGTTCATGAACTTCGTCAGCACCACGTCCCCATACTTCGGGTCCGGGATGATCTCACGCTTCTCGGCAGAGTGGCGACGGGACATCTTTTGGGACTTTCGAACAAAAAGATCTTAAGCGCCTCGCGCAGGCCGCCTTGGCTCTCTTAATGAAGCCGGCGACATCCTTACGAGGCCGTGGAAACGGATCGATGCGACCGGATAAGTTCCGGTCGCGGGTCTTACTTCGGACGCTTGGCACCGTACTTCGACCGGCGCTGCTTGCGGTTCTTCACGCCCTGCGTGTCGAGCACACCGCGCAGGATGTGGTAGCGCACACCCGGAAGGTCCTTCACGCGGCCGCCGCGGATCATCACCACGGAGTGCTCCTGAAGGTTGTGACCCTCGCCCGGGATGTAACCGATCACCTCGAAGCCGTTGGTCAGACGAACCTTGGCGACCTTACGAAGCGCCGAGTTCGGCTTCTTCGGGGTCGTCGTGTAGACGCGGGTGCAGACGCCACGCTTCTGCGGGCAAGCATCGAGCGCCGGAACCTTGTTGCGGCTCCGCTGGATCTTCCTCGGCTGGGCGATCAGCTGATTGATCGTCGGCATCCTGTGCCCTCTTCCTCGGTCACCTAATCCGGATCGCGAAGAGCGATCCGCAATACGAATATGCGCCGGAGGGCTGGTCAGAGCCCCTCGGCGCGGTGTGGGCAGAGGAGCACGCCCGAAACGAACGCGCTCGTACCTACGGATCTGACTTACAGCGTCAGGCGATTTGATTCCTCGGAGCGCGCGGGGCGTTTGCGGCGGCGTCCGGATCAGGTCCGAGGGGGCCGTCGGCAGCCGATGGCCATCCGAAGTGGCGCGCTTCTAGACGCGGTTGCCTCAGAGGTCAATGCGCATGCGGCAGAAATCTGCACCGCACCGGAGGTTAAAGTTCGGTCAAGGCGCGCGACGAACCGCCCCGCGAGCCGGACGATCCGTTGCGATCGCCTCCCGCGCCAATACCCGGCCAGGCGTTCCGCGGTGGGATGCCGACACGGTTCCGCGTATCATCGCACCGGCCACGAAACCGACCCGGAAGACGTTCCATGGGGTCTTCCGTTGTCCGCCCGGCATTCATTCATGCCGCTCCCGAAGAACGGCGAGTCGTCCCGTCGATTGCCTTCGGCGTCCCGGCGAACCTTTCGATCGATCGTCTGGCGCCCTCGCGTGTGCACCAGATCCCATGCGTCGCCGAACCGGCCCGCTGTGCGGCCGCGAGCGCCCGGCGTGCCGGATCGGGGCAGGGACGCCCGATCACGGTCTACGGAAGTTTAAAGCAAACCATCGAAGTGTCGTGATCAACGGGCGGCGGGATCGCCCCAAGTTCGCGTCAAGGATGTTGCGTATGGGTTGCGTCGCGGTCAGCAACGTCATTCCGTTTCGGCGGCCCGTCCCCGCCCAGGCTCCGGGCGAGCGGGAGGCGCGCGATCGCCGCCGCAGCGAGCAGCGCTCCCTGCTGGATGCTGTCTACGCCACCGGCAGCATGGTGCTGGCCGCCGAAGATCGCGCGACCAAGCTCACGGCCTCGCGGCTGCAGGTCTACGGCTTCCTGGCGATCGAGGAGGTGCGGGACGACGGCACGATGCGCCGCCTGCGCCCCTCGGAGGCGATCCGGGCCAAGGGCGAGCGGCCCTGGCGCCTGTCGAAGCCCGCCTGCGGGGCGTCGGTGACGATCCCGAGCCTCGACGGGTTCTTATTCGAATCGGCCGGCCAGCCCGCCTGATCGCGCCGTTCGTGTAAAATCTGGACCGGTGCGCCGAGCGGCGCGCCGGTTCTTCTCGTTTTGACGCGCCGCTGCGCGGCCGATTCTTGTGCGAGGTCCCGGACCGGGGTCTGCTCGCGTTTCACCTGTCCGGAAGAGGGCCGCGTTCAAGGATAAAACGCAAATCCGTTTCCCCGGGCGCATGCAGCGTCATCGGAACACGACTCGGACCCAGCGCAGGACTCGCCACGCAGCGGCTCCCCGAGGCGCCGCATGCCCCGCCCGGCGCTTAAAATCCCGGCCGCTCGGCTTGCCTTCCCGGCCCACCCGTAGTATCCGCCCGGCCTTCGCGAGAATTTCGATGGGTGCTCGCACCCTGTGAACGCGGTGACCGCGCCGGTGTCGTTTCGACATCGCCAGCGCGGTCGAACACATGAGCCGGGGACCTCAGATCCCCATCAGGCGTCGTCCGCCGGGCAATACCGCCCGCGTGCGGAAACCCGCCTGAAACAAGGAGTCACGCACGTGATCCAGATGCAGACGAATCTGGACGTCGCCGACAACTCGGGTGCACGCCGCGTTATGTGCATCAAGGTTCTCGGCGGGTCGAAGCGCAAGTATGCCGGCGTGGGCGACGTGATCGTCGTCTCCGTCAAGGAAGCGATCCCGCGCGGTCGCGTCAAGAAGGGCGACGTCATGAAGGCGGTGGTCGTCCGCACCGCGAAGGCCGTGAAGCGCGTCGACGGGTCGGTGATCCGGTTCGACAAGAACGCCGCGGTCCTGATCAACAATCAGAAGGAGCCGATCGGCACCCGCATCTTCGGACCGGTGCCGCGCGAGCTCCGCGCCCGCAACCACATGAAGATCATCTCCCTGGCTCCGGAGGTGCTGTGATGGCTGCCAAGATCAAGAAGGGCGACACGGTCGTCGTGCTCACCGGCCGCGACTCGGGTCGCTCGGGCGAGGTGATCCAGGTCCTGCCGAAGGAAGGCCGGGCTTTCGTGCGCGGCGTCAACCTGGTCAAGAAGCACCAGAAGCAGACCCAGAACCAGGAGGGCGGCATCATCTCCAAGGAGGCCGCCATCCAGCTCTCGAACATCGCGGTCGCGGATGCCAATGGCAAGCCGACCCGCGTGGGTTTCCGCATCCTCGAAGACGGGCGCAAGGTCCGGTTCGCCAAGACCACGGGGGATCAGATCGATGGCTGAGGCCGACAAGAATGCCTACACCCCGCGTATGCGCAAGCACTACGACGAGGTGGTGCGTCAGAAGCTGATCGAAGAGTTCGGCTACAAGAATCCGATGGAAGTGCCGCAGATCACGAAGATCGTGATCAACATGGGCGTCGGCGAGTCCACCGCGGATTCGAAGAAGGCGTCCGTGGCGGCGGGCGACCTCGCCCTGATCGCCGGCCAGAAGCCGGTCATCACCAAGGCCCGCAAGGCCATCGCGACCTTCAAGGTCCGTGAGGGCATGCCGATTGGCTGCAAGGTGACCCTGCGCAAGCAGCGCATGTACGAGTTCATGGACCGGTTGATCACCATCGCGCTGCCGCGCGTCCGTGACTTCCGCGGCCTGAACCCGCGCTCGTTCGACGGGCGCGGCAACTACGCGCTCGGTCTCAAGGAGCACCTCGTGTTCCCGGAGATCTCCTACGACAAGGCTGAGCAGACCTGGGGCATGGACATCGTCGTGGCGACCACCGCCAAGACCGATGCCGAGGCCAAGGCCCTGCTCGCCGCCTTCCAGTTCCCGTTCCGGCAGTGAAGCCCTCGGGCTTCAGACGCGGACACCGGAGATAGACCACATGTCGAAGAAAAGCTCAGTCGAGAAGAATGAGGCCCGCAAGGCGCTGGTGAAGCGCTTCGCGGCCAAGCGGAAGGCGCTCTTGGAGATCGCCAACAACGATGGTCTCGAGATGGAGGAGCGCTTCGAGGCGCGCCTCAAGCTCGCGGAACTGCCGCGCAACTCGTCGGCCACCCGCATCCGCAACCGCTGCGGCATGACTGGCCGTCCGCGCGCCTACTACCGCAAGATGGGCATCTCGCGCGTGGCGTTGCGCGAGCTTGGCAACCGGGGACTGATCCCCGGCCTGGTCAAGTCGAGCTGGTAAGGAGGTCCCCATGGTCAACGATCCCGTGGGCGACATGCTCACCCGCATCCGCAACGGTCAGCTGCGCCGTCGCAACGTGGTGCAGACGCCGGGCTCGCGCCTGCGCGCCAGCGTCCTGAACGTGCTGAAGTCCGAGGGCTACATCCGCGACTACGCGGCGACCGACCTCGGCAACGGCCGCACCGAGTTCGCCATCGAGCTCAAGTACTACGACGGGCGCCCGGTGATCCGCGAGATCAAGCGCGTGTCGAAGCCGGGCCGCCGGGTCTACTCGTCGGTCGGCGAGCTGCCGCACGTGGCCGACGGCCTCGGCGTCACCATTGTCTCCACCCCGCAGGGCGTCATGGCCGACCACGAGGCGCGCGAGCGCAACGTCGGCGGTGAAGTGCTCTGCACCGTGTTCTGATCGGGACGGAGGAGGTTATCCCATGTCTCGCGTAGGCAAGAAGCCCGTTCCCGTGCCGGCCGGCGTCACCGCCACCGTCACCGGCCAGACGGTCAAGATGAAGGGCTCGAAGGGCGAATTGTCCTTCGTGGTCCCCGCGCTCGTCAGCGTGGCGATGAAGGACGGCGCCGTTGCGGTGGAGCCGATCAACCAGTCCAAGCCGGCGCGCTCCCTGTGGGGCACGTCGCGGGCGCAGATCGCCAACATCGCCGAGGGCGTGTCGAAGGGTTTCGAGAAGAAGCTCGAGATCACCGGCGTCGGCTATCGCGCCGCGATGGCCGGCAAGGCCCTCAAGCTGTCGCTCGGCTACAGCCACGACATCGAATACGCGATCCCGGCCGGGATCACGATCGCAACCCCGAAGCCCACCGAGATCACGATCTCCGGGATCAACCGCCAGCAGGTCGGTCAGGTCGCCGCCGAGATCCGCGAATACCGCGGACCCGAGCCCTACAAGGGCAAGGGCGTGAAGTACGCGGGCGAGTTCATCTTCCGCAAGGAAGGCAAGAAGAAGTAAGGAGGGCATCATGTCTCGCAAGCTCGAAGCCCTCGATCGCCGCAAGGCGCGCGTCCGCCGCGCGCTGCGGGCGGCCGCCAACGGCCGTCCGCGGCTCTCGGTGTTCCGCTCATCGAAGCAGATCTACGTGCAGGTCATCGACGACGTCGCCGGCAAGACGCTGGCCGCCGCCTCGTCAATCGACAAGGCACTCAAGGGCGAACTCAAGACCGGCGCCGACGTCGCCGCCGCCAAGGCGGTGGGCAAGCTGGTGGCCGAGCGCGCCAAGGCCGCGGGCGTCACGAAGGTGATCTTCGACCGCTCCGGCTACATCTACCACGGCCGTGTCGCGGCCGTGGCCGAGGCCGCCCGCGAGGGTGGCCTGGAGTTCTAAGGCCTCCAACGGGCCTCTCTCCTCACCCTTGCGGGGAGGAACCGGAGGTGGGGGTGGTTCATGATCAAGCGCGACGGTGCCTCCTGCACCACCCCCACCCCTAACTCCTCCCCACTCAGACCGGGCTTGCCCGAGACTGGTGGGATGGGATCGAGCGAGCGGGTCGTCGTAGCTGCGCCAGGCAGATAGGTTGCAAAAACATGGCGCGTGAACTGTGAGGTGGGGGCCGCGGCACCCGCCTTGTCCGGCGGGTGCCGATAA
>NZ_JAKSYM010000411.1 GCF_022829545.1 Methylobacterium sp. J-030
CCTCGCGGTTCTCGACGCGCATCAGCATGCCGCCCGTCCGGCGGCCGAAATGCCACCGCTAGAGGCCGTGGCGCGAGCCAAGCTCCGGGATGCCCTCAACGTCCGCGCCGGCGCCCGTATGCCCGTTGCTGTCGACACCCCCGGCCACTACCTCGACCACGAAGCGGACGGCGGCATCGACCCGGGCTTCGGCCTCGGCGGGGGCGGCGCGCTTGACGTCGACCACCTCGCCGATCGCCGCGACAGCCTGACGGGAGGCGGCAGCCTTCACCCGTGCGCGGTCGCGATCATGCGGGGCATCGAGGCTGGCCGGCTCCGGTGCAAGGTCGGGCCGCTCGCCGCCCCTCTCAGACCATTCCGTGATCCGGCGGGCCAGGTCGTCGCCGCCGTCCAGTTCGGCAAGCTGAGCGCGGCTCTCGGCGACGATGGCCTCGTGCTCCACCTCGCGCGCCTTCGCCAAG
>NZ_JAKSYM010000106.1 GCF_022829545.1 Methylobacterium sp. J-030
AGATAACTTGCTGTGTGACTGTCGTTCAGACGTACTCTCTTTCGCTCTGAGTCGTTGCGTATACGCGTCGTGGGCTTAAGCGGCGGTACTCGCAGCTGAACCGATTGTCTCAACGCCTCCGCATTTCTCCCTGCCCCTTCACCGGGGAAGTGTTGCTCCTGCGTCAGTAGGGGTCGGGAGTGTGCGGCTCAGGTTTCGGCCGTGGCGAAGCGGGTTTGTGGGCCACAGCCGAGAGGGTGAAAAACAATAGGTGGGAAACGGGTGCCTGGGCAGACGCCGGCGTGTCCGCGGGGGCGAAGATGGACGCGGCGGTTCCGGAGGTCGCCCTGCCCGCCCTGCGGCGGGGGGTGGGCGCGGCGAGAGCGGGGGTCGGCAGAGGGGAACCTAAGATCAAAGCGTGGCGAAGCGGGTTTGTAGGCCAAAGCGGGGTTGTGCGCCGTTGCGAAGCTCGACGCACCCCCTTCGGATGCCACCCTCCCCCGCAGAGGGGGGAGGGAGAGATGCGGAGCCGTCGCGTCAATCTTCGCAGCCGCGGACACCCCCGCTTCCGCCCACGAAGCCGATTCTCAACGATTGACTGTCACTCTATCGGCTGCGGGCCCGCGTACTCGGCCCGCGGAGCCCGCGTATCATGGCCCACAGCGCAGCCGCCGGAACCGCGCCCGGCATCCCGCTCCTCGTCGTCGTGGAGGGGCTGGCGAAGGCGCTGTTTGCCGCCTTCATCTTCTTCGCCTGCTTCGCCTTCTCGGACACGTCGCCCTACGACGCGGTGGCGATCCCCACGATCGTGCTCTGGCTCTGCCTCGGCGTGCGCCTGCATCGGGGGATGGTGCCGCTGATGGCGCTGCTGCTCCTCTACCTCGCGGCGATCGTCTGCGCGCTGCTGCCCTACCTCAACGAGGAATTCCCGGTCACCTGGACGATCCAGCTCATCTACCTCGCGATCACCTGCATCTTCTTCGCCATGTTCTTCGCGGACGACACCCACGCCCGGATGGAGCTGGCGCTCAAGGCCTACACGGCGAGCTGCGTGTTCTCGGCCGCGCTCGGCATCGTCGGCTACCTGCAATGGCTCGGCATCGAGGACCTGTTCTACAAGTACGACCGCGCCTCGGGCACCTTCCAGGACCCGAACGTGTTCGGCTCGTTCCTGACGCTCGGCGCCCTCTACCTGATGCACGGTCTGCTCACCGGCTCGGCGCGCCGGCCGCTGGCCTCGCTCGCCGGCCTGCTGATCATCGTGGCCGGCATCTTCCTGTCCTTCTCCCGCGGCTCCTGGGGCGGCAGCGTCGTCGCGGTGCTGCTCATGGTCGGCTCGGTCTACGCGGGCAGCCGCTCGATCCGCCTGCGCCGCCGCATCGTGCTCCTCACCCTCGCGACCCTCGTGCTCGGCACCGTGGCGGTGATCGCCCTGCTCGCGGACGACCACGTGCACCAGATGTTCGAGATCCGCGCGTCCCTCACCCAGGATTACGATCAGGGCGAGACCGGCCGCTTCGGCAACCAAGCCCGGGGTCTCGCCATGTTGCTGGAGCGGCCGTTCGGGATGGGGCCGATGCACTGGCGGCTGGTCTTCGGGCTGGAGCCGCACAATTCCTACATCGGCTCCTTCGCCAATGGCGGCTGGCTCGGTGGCGCGGTGTTCATCGGCCTGGTGCTGACGACGGGGTTCGTCGGGTTCCGGCTCCTGGTGCGGCCGTCGCCGTTCCGGGCGCACGCCCAGATCGTCTGGCCGGCGCTGCTGATGTTCTTCCTGCAGGCCTTCCAGATCGACATCGAGAAGTGGCGCCACGTCTACATGATGCTCGGCATGGTCTGGGCGCTCGAAGCGGCGCGGCTGCGCGTGGGCGGGTGGCGGTCCGCCACGCTTGAAACGCGGACCACGGCGCGCCATCCCGCGCCCCGGGCCGGCGGATCACCGGCGGGAGGTCCGCATCCGGAGACGGTCACGTGAGCACGCAGCCGGACAGCGAGACCCAGCGGCTCGCCGCCCTCCAGGCCCTCTGCATCCTGGGTACGGCGCCCGAACCGCATTTCGACGCCGTCTGCCGCACCGCCCGCCGCCTGTTCGGGGTGCGCAGCGCCCTCGTGAACTTCATCGACGCCACGGAGCTGTGGCCGAAGACGCCCTGCATCGACCTGCCGGGGGCGATTCCGCGGGAGGACGGCATCTGCGATCACACGATCCGCAGCGACGCCCTGCTGGTCGTGCCCGATGCCCGGGCCGATCCGCGGTTCCGCGACATGCCGGGCGTCGCCGCCGAGGGTGGCTTCCGCTTCTACGCCGGCCTGCCGCTGAGCCTGCGGCCGGGCCTGCGGATCGGCACCTTCTGCCTGATCGATCCGGAACCGCGCGACGGGCTCTCGGCGGAGGAGGCGGCCGCCTTCCGCGATCTCGCCGAGATCGTCCTCGCCCATCTGCGGCTCACCGAGGCCAACGCCCGCCGGGGCCGCGAGATCGAGGGGGCGGCGATCCGCGAAGCCCTGATCCGCGAGCAGCACCGGGAGATCAACGCGCGCGCCCGCGCCCAGGAGGCGGCCAACCACCAGCTCACCATGGCCGAGCAGCTCGCCAGCGTCGGCAACTGGCGGGTGGACCTCGCCGACGGCCAGCCGATCTGGTCGGCCAGCCTCTACGTGATCGCCGGCCGCGACCCCGGGACGCCGCCGCCGCGCCTCGACGCCTTCGCGCAGCTCTACCATCCCGACGACCAGTCCCGGCTCGAAGCGATCGTGGCCGATGCGATCGCGCGCCGGGCGAGCTTCGACTTCGAGGCGCGTCTGCTGCGGCCGGACGGCCAGATCCGCCACGTGGTCGTCCGCGGCGTCTGCCGCGAGGATGGGGGCAGCGTCGGCCTCGTCGGCGTGCTGATCGACGTGACCGAGCGGCGCCGCGCCGAGGACGAGGTCCGGCGCAGCGAGCTGCGCTACCGCGGGCTCGCCGAGACCCTGCCGCTCCTGGTCTGGACCATGCGGGTCGGCGACGGGCGGGCGACCTACGCCAACGCGCAGTTCCAGGCCTATTACGGGCCGATCGGACCGGAGCGCGCCGCGCGTATCGGCCGCAATCACCCCGATGACGCCGCCGCCATGGATGCGGCCTGGTCCCGGGCGGTCGCGACCGGCGTGGGTTTCAGTGGCCAGTGGCGGATCCGGCGGCGCGACGGCGTCTACCGCTGGCACAAGCTCTCCCTGATCCCGATCCGCCTCGATCCCGCGGATGTCGCCGTGCTGGAATGGCTCGGCACCGCCCTCGACGTGGACGACATCGTCACCGCCCGCCTCGCCGTGGAGGAGGCCCGCGGCCTCCTGGGGATCGCCCTCGACGCCGCGGAGGCCGGCACCTGGGACTGGGACATGCGCACCGGGCTCGCCACCCTGAGCCCCGAGAGCGCGCGCATGCACGGGCTGCCGGAGACCGGCCTGCCCCATACGATCACCGCCGCCGACTGGACCGGCCTGCTCCATCCCGAGGATGTCGGCGACGTCTGGAACGAGATCCGTCGGGCGGTGGAGACGTCCACGCCCTACGCCGCCGAGTTCCGGGTCGGCGCGCGCTGGCTCTACGCCCGCGGGCGCACCGTGTTCGGGGCCGAGGGGCAGCCGCAGCGCATGGTTGGGCTCCACCTCGACGTCACCGAGCGCAAGGCCGCCGAGGCGGCGCTGCGGGCGGCCACGCGGGACGCGGAAGCCGCCCGCGCCGAGGCCGAGCGGGCGAGCGCGGCCAAGAGCGAGTTCCTGGCCGCCATGAGCCACGAGATCCGCACGCCGCTCAACGGCATCCTCGGCTATGCCGACCTGCTCCTCGATGAGGGCACCATCGAAAACGAAGACCGGCATCGCCTGGAGCTGATCCAGAGTTCCGGCGCGGCCTTGCTCACCGTCGTCAACGACATCCTCGACTTCTCCAAGATCGAGGCCGGCGAGCTGTCCCTCGATCCGGTAGGCTTCCCGCTGGTCTCCACCGTCGACGCCGCGGTCTCGATCGTGCGCGGCAGCGCGATCCGGAGCGGCCTCGCGATCGAGGCCCGGATCGACCCGGCGCTTCCGGATCACGTGGTCGGCGATCCCGGCCGCCTGCGGCAGGTGCTGCTCAACCTGCTCAACAACGCCGTAAAGTTCACGCCCGCCGGCTCCGTCACCCTGACGGTGCAGCGGGAGGGCGCGGGCACCGCCCCCGACGGCAGCCCCGGCGACGTCATCCGCTTCGCGGTGACCGACACGGGCATCGGCATCGCGCCGGCCCAGCAGGACCGGCTGTTCAAGCGCTTCAGCCAGGTGGATGGCTCGATCAGCCGGCGCTTCGGCGGCACCGGCCTCGGACTCGCCATCTCCCGCCACCTCGTGACGCTCATGGGCGGCGAGATCGGCGTTGAAAGCCGCGAGGGGCAGGGATCGACCTTCTGGTTCCGCCTGACCCTGCCGCGGAGCGCCGGAGCGGCCGCGGGCCACGCGGCGCGGGAGGCGCGTGAGGGCGCCCGGCCGCGGGCGCAAGCCGCCACGGCGCAACGGGCCGCGGCGCAATCGCGCCTGCTCCTAGTCGAGGATGTGCCGCTGAACCAGGAGCTGGCCTGCGCGGTGCTCGAATCCCAGGGCTACGCCGTCGCGGTGGCCGGCGACGGTGCCGAGGCCATCACGGCGGTCGCCGCCGCGGCCGCGGACGGGCGCCCCTACGATCTGGTGCTGATGGATGTCCAGATGCCCCGGGTCGACGGTCTCACGGCCACCCGCCGCATCCGCGCGCTGGCACCGCCGGCCTGCGACATCCCGATCGTGGCCATGACGGCGAACGTGCTGCCCGCCCAGATCGAGGAACTGCGGGCGGCCGGCATGGACGATTACGTCGGCAAGCCGTTCCGCCGGGCCGACCTGTTCGCCACGATCAGCCGCTGGTCGGCGCCCGGCGCCCGGCGCCCGGCGCGGGCGGAGGAGCCGCGCCGGGCCGCGCAGGTCGACGCCGCCATCCTCGACGCCGCGGTGCTCACCGAGATGGAGGCGAATTTCGGGGCGGCACGGGTCGGCGCGCTGCTGGATCTCCTGGCGAACGAACTCGCCGAGCGGTTCCGGCCGAGCGAGACCGATCGGCTCCAGATCGCCCACGACGCGCACGCCCTCGTGGCGGCGGCGGGTCTTCTGGGATTCGTCGGCCTGTCGAGCCTGTGCCGGGAGGTCGAGGCGGCCGCCCATGCGGGGGCCGACCTGATGCCGCTGATCCGACGCCTGGAGATCCAACGAGCCACCGCCCTGCGCGCCATCCGGCAGTTGCGCGCGGCCTGAAATCGCATCCTCGGCAGGCGCTCGGGCTTACGCCGACCGCGCCAGCGGCACCGCGAGGCCCGCTCCGCCGCTGCGCACCGGGCCGGAGCGGGCGAGGTCGTCCACGGCCGTCAGGATGCCCGCCATGGCGTCGCGGCTGGCGAAGGCGGCCTGAAGCACGTCGGCGCGCTGCCGGAAGGCGGGCTCGCCGAGCACCCGTTCCACCGCGTCCCGCAGGGCCTCCGGGTTCGGCGTGTTGGTGGCGAGGTTGATGCCGGCGCCGGACCAGCCGATGCGGGCATTCACCTCGGCCTTGTCCTCGGTGAGGCCGGCTGAGACGATCGGCACCCCGGAGGCCAGCGCCTGTGAGACGCTGCCGTAGCCGCCATTGGTCACGAGCACGCTCACCCGCGGCAGCAGATCGCGGAACGGCAGGAAGCTGGAGAGCCGCGTATTCGACGGGATCGGCGCGCGCAGGGTCGTGACCGGCCGCCCGCCGGTGGTGGCGAGGACGAGGAGATCATCCCGATCGGCCAGGGCCGCGAGGGTCGGCTCGATCAGCTCGCCGAAATCCGCGTTGGCGAGCGTCCCCTGCGTGACCAAGACGACCGGCTTGCCCGCATTGTTCGCCGCCTCCAGTTCCGGCCACCAATCCGGCAGGGGCGCGGGTGGGGTTGGGGGTTGCAGCAGCCCGATGAAGCGCAGGCCCGGGGGCAGCGCGCCGTAATCGTACTCGAAGCCCGGCACGGTCGGCTGGAGGAACAGGTCCGGGAGCACCACGATCGAGTGCGGCAGCGAGGCCGGCAGCGGCGGCAGGCCGAGCGTGGCGAGTTCCCTGTCCGTATAGGCGCGCACCGGGTTGGTGAAGGCCGCGTCCATGCCGGCCTTCAGGGCGGCGTAGCGGACCCGCTCGGCCCGGTCCCGGGCGGGGGGCAGGCCGAGGCCGACCGGGGCGTGGTCCGGCCGGTCCAGGAACAGAAAGCTGACGTTGACGGTGACGATCGGCGGCCGCGGCGCCTCATCGAGGAGCAGGGGCAGCACGCCGAGGAACATGCTCCCGGCCACGATCACGTCGGGGGCCTCTTCGGCGATCAGCCGGCGCAGCACCTCCGCCTGACCCGGCATCGGATCGATGAAGCGCCGCTCGAACTCGCGCCGGTAGCGCTCGGGTCCCGCCGGCAGCTCGGTTTCCCGGTAGGTGGCCGAACCGTTGTCGGCATAGGCGGTGAAGCGCAGGCCCGCGGCCTCGATCTTTTGGCGAAACAGCGCGTCGGACAGCACGAGCACGGCGTCACCCCGCGCGGCGGCGGCGCGGCCGATGGCGAGCAGCGGGTTGACGTGGCCGGTGAGCGGCGTCGCGGCGATCAGGATCTTCATCACGGCCTCCTCGGGCGAAGCCGGCGATGCCGGCCTCGCCCCTGTTGGAATCTTGGCGCCCCCCTCGAAGGGGTGCCCGAGGCGCGATCACGCGCCGGTATCAGAGGGAAATCGCCTGCAAATCTATCTGGTTACGGGGCGAGAACGGCGTCGTGTGGCAGCGCACCATCGGCTGCGCGTGATCCCGCGCCCACCGGCATCGAGGACCGAGCCGGCTTGGACACCGCAGACGGCGTTCCTGCGAACGCTCCGGTTCCTGCGGCCCGCTCCGTCATCACGAGCGCAGCGAACTGACCCGGGGCAGCGCGACGTCGGCGAGCGCGGCGCGGGCTGGATGGCTTCGCTCCGCTCGCCAGGATGTGCGGCGCCGACGCTCTCGACCGAAAAGCCGTCTTACGCCACGACGATCACCCGGTTCGGTAGTTCGTCCGGATCGTCGGGCCCGGCCGGTAGGTGCTCCGCTAGACGGGCCCCGATGGCCGCGATGGCCGCCGTCAGCCCGGCCTCGATCTCGCCCCGCCCGAGGGCCGCGATGAGGTCGGCGAGGATGCCGTCCCAGGCGGCGGGCGAGACTTCGCGCAGAACGCCGAGGTCGGTCACGATCTCCGCGTGCCGCTCGGCCAGCGACAGGTAGAGCAGCACGCCGGTGCGGGACCGGGTCAGGCTCAGGCCCCGGGACCAGAAGGCCCGCTGTGCCGCCTCCCGGGCGCGGGCGCTGCGCAGGCGGCGCGGCACCAGGGCGAGGCGCAGCCGCTCGCTCTGGCTCGCGAGCAGGATCGCCGCCACCAGGGCGGCCTGCGCCAGGGCGATGCCGGCCGCGCCCCAGGGCGTCAGCGCGATCAGTGCCCAGGGCAGGACCAAGGCCGCCACCAGCGTCGCCAGCAGGACGAGCGAGCGGTAGGCGCCCGCCCGCGCGCTCACCATCACGACGATCTCGCCGGACGTGCCGGTCTCGGCCCGCGAAACCGCCCGGGCGAGGCGGGCGCGCGCCTCCGGCGTCAGCGCCGCGGCGAGGCTACCAGCCATCGGAGGCCCCTCCGCCTCCCGACGAGCCGCCCCCGCCGGAGAAGCTGTCGTCGAACCCGCCCCCCGAGGAGCCCCCATCCGAGAAGCCCCCGCCCCAGCCGCCCGATCCGGGGCCGGGCAGGAACACGACCCCGCCGCCCCGTCCGGCCCGGCTGCCGAGCCGGACCATGCGCCACGCGACCACCATCACGATCAGCAGCAGGATCACGAAGATCGCGACCTGCACCGGATCGGCCGTATCGTCCTTTGCCTGCGGCGCGCGCTGCCAGTCCTGCGCGTCCCGCGCCAGGATCGCCAGGATCCCGTCCACGCCCGCGTCGAGCCCGCCGAACCAGTCGCCGGTCTTGAAGCGCGGCGTGATCGCGCTGGCCGTGATGGTGCGGGACTGGGCATCGGTCAGCGCGCCCTCGAGCCCGTAGCCGACCTCGATCCGGACCTTCCGCTCCTGCGGCGCCACCAGGAGGAGGACGCCGTTGTCGGTCTTGGCCTGCCCGAGCTTCCAGGTCCGGAACAGGCGGTTGGCGTAATCCTCGATGGTCGTGCCCTGGAGGCTCGGCACCGTCGCCACCACGACTTGGTCCGAGGTCCTGTCCTCGTGCGCCTTCAGCTTGGCGTCGAGCGTCTGGCGCTGGTCCGGCGTGAGGAGGCCGGCCGCATCGACGACGCGACCGGTGAGCGGCGGGAAGCTCAGCTCGGCCGCCCGTGCACCGGCCGCATAGATCGCCAGGCCGGCGGCGATGACGGCAAGCGCCAGGGCGAGCCGCACCCGCGCCGGGATGCCTTGGCCCACGGGCAATCCCTAGAACTTCACGTTCGGCGGCCGGTCGGCGTTCGGCGTCGCCGAAAACGTCTCCATGGGCTTGGCGTCCGGATAGAGGAAGGCCGCGATCCAGCGGCCCGGAATCGTGCGCACCTCGGTGTTGTAGGCCTGGACGGCGTTGATGTAGTCGCGCCGCGCCACCGCGATGCGGTTCTCGGTGCCCTCAAGCTGCGATTGCAGGGCCAGGAAGTTCTGATTCGATTTCAGATCGGGGTAGCGCTCCACGGTCACGAGCAGGCGTCCGAGCGCCCCGGAGAGCTGGTTCTGCGCGTCCTGATAGTCCTTGAACTTCTGCGGGTCGCTGACCGTGGAGGCGTCGACCTTCACGCTCGACGCCTTGGCGCGCGCCTCGGTGACGCCGATCAGCACGTCCTTCTCCTGCTGGGCGTAGCCCTTCACGGTCTCGACGAGGTTGGGGATCAGGTCGGCCCGGCGCTGGTACTGGTTCTGCACCTCGCTCCAGGCGGACTTGGCCTGCTCCTGCAGGGTCGGCACCCGGTTGACCGCCCCGCAGCCGGACAGGCCGATGGCCGCCAGGGCGATCGCGAGCAGGCCGAGGAGCCGCGCCGCCGCGGAGGGCTGGCGCAGGGCGCCGGCCGTCAGTGTCGTCATCATTCCGTTCCCTGTCCGCCAGGCGAGTCCCGGCCCGTTGATGAGGCGGACAGCAGATACCGATTCGACCCGCCAAGGTAAGCCCCACCCCTGTTGAAGGATGGGAAGGATGGGTCGACCGGGGCCTCGGCGTGCGGTGAGGCCCGTTCGATTTGACCCCCATCGACGCTCCGCGACCGCGTGTGCCGGATCCCGGGTCGCATTCCGCTCGCCCTGCATGCGCCCGGCAAACGGGCCGGTCAAACCGGCTCGACGCCCCGTCTCGGGTCTCAGCCCAGCACTTTGAACGCGCTGGGTCGCGACCTTTCGAAACCATGGCTGGACGACGCGATCGGCCAGACCGACGTATACTTCGGGGAATGCGCGAAGCGGTTCAGCGGAGGCCGGGAATGGATGCAGGACTCGCCGATTACGTCAGGGCCGCCAGCGCGGTCGCGCGGCGCCACGCGCTGGCCTTCCAGGCGCCGTCCGGCAAGGACGCGCTGCCCTGGTCGGTGATCGAGGCCTACGATGCCCGGGTGCGCGGCCATGTCGAGCGCGATCCGCGGATCGAGGACGAGCGCGACCGCGTGCTGATCGCCGCCGTGAAACTCGCCGAGACCCCTGTCGAGGAGGGCGAGGACACCATCGCGGCGGCCCGCGCGCATCTCATCGGCGCGATCGACGATCTGGAGCGGGTCGTGATGAGCATCGGCCGCGTCAACCGGCAGGGGGCGAAGCTCGGCTACGGCCGCTACGGCCAGCCGGTCGGTTCGCCGGACTGACCGCGTCGGCCGGGGGAGACCGGATGTCCGCAGGCCCACCCACCGCGGCGACCCTGAGCCGCCTCGACCTGAAGACGCTGCGCCTGTTCGCGGCGATCTGCGCGGAGGGCACGCTCAACGGCGCGGCGCGGCGCGCCGCCATCGCACCCTCGGCGGTGAGCAAGCGGCTCGCCGAGCTGGAGCACGCGCTGGGCTGCACCCTCCTCATGCGCGAGCCCCGCGGCATGCGCCTGACCCCAGCGGGCGAGACGCTGCTGCATCACACCCGCCGCATGCTGGCGAGCGCCGAGCAGATCGCGCTCGAACTCGCCGAGCATGCCCGGGGCGTGCGCGGCTTCGTGCGGGTGCTTGCCAACCTCTCGGCCATCGTGGAATTCCTGCCCGAGGACCTTCAGGCGTTCCTCGCCGTGCAGGGCGGGATCCGGGTCGATCTGGAGGAGCGCCCGAGCGGCGGCGTCGTGGCCGGCGTCGAGGAGGGGCTCGCCGATCTCGGCATCTGCGCGGGCGGCAGCGACGTGCGGACGCTCACCGCCTACCCGTACCGGGCCGACCGGCTCGTTCTGGTCATGCCCGAGACCCACCCCCTGAGCGACCGCGCCGCCATCGCGCTGGCCGAGACCCTCGATTACGACCATGTCGGGCTGCACGCGGAGAGCTCGATCTACGCGGCCCTGCGGGACGAGGCCCGGCGCCTCGGCCGGCCGCTCCGCCTGCGCATGCATGTGCCGAGCTTCGACGCGATCTGCCGGATGGCGCAGGTCGGGATGGGGCTCGGGACCGTCCCGGAACATGTCCACGCCCTGCTCGGTCCGTCGATGCGGCTCGCCGCGGTGCCGCTCACCGACCCCTGGGCGCAGCGCATGCTGAGCCTCGTCGTCCGCCCCGGCTTCCTGCCGCCGGCCGCCCGGCTCCTGCTCGACCATCTCCGCACCGCGGAGGTCCTGCGTTCTCCGTTTGAGAACGCAGGATGATCGATGGTGTTTGGACTTCGCGACCTCGTTCACAGTACTCAACAGTCAACAAACATGGAGGAGAGAATGTCCGGCCCGCTCAGCGGTATCCGTGTTCTCGAACTCGGCCAGCTCATCGCCGCGCCCTTCGCGACGCGGCTGATGGCCGAGTTCGGCGCCGAGGTGATCAAGGTCGAGCCCCCGGGCGAGGGCGACCCCCTGCGCAAGTGGCGCAAGATGCACGAGGGCACCTCGCTCTGGTGGTACCTGCAGTCGCGCAACAAGAAGTCGATCGCGGTCAATCTGAAAAGCCCTGAGGGCCTCGACGTCGTCAAGCAGCTCGCCCAGAGCGCCGACGTGGTGGTCGAGAATTTTCGCCCCGGCGGCCTTGAGAAGCTTGGCCTCGGCTGGGACGTGCTCTCTTCCCTCAACCCGAACCTCGTGATGGTCCGGATCTCCGGCTACGGCCAGACCGGCCCGTACCGCGACCGGCCGGGCTTCGGCGCCATCGGCGAGTCGATGGGCGGCATCCGCTTCACCACCGGCAGCCCGGAGGCGCCCCCCGCGCGGGTCGGCGTCAGCATCGGCGACACCCTGGCCTCGCTCCACGGCGTGATCGGCGCGCTGATGGCGCTCCTGCGGGTCAAGACCGGGCAGGGCGCCGGGCAGGTGATCGACGTCTCGCTTGTCGAGAGCGTGTTCAACGTGATGGAGAGCCTCGTCCCGGAATACGACCTTTTGGGCGAGGTCCGCACCCGGACCGGCGGCGCGCTGCCCGGCATCACCCCGTCGAACACCTATCCGACCCGGGACGGCGGCTACGTCGTCATCGCCGGCAACAGCGATCCGATCTTCCGCCGCCTGATGGCGGTGATCGGCCGGCCCGACCTCGCCGAGGATCCGGCCCTGCGCAACAACGACGGCCGCTCGCAGCAATCCGTGATGCTGGATGGGCTGATCGCCGCCTGGTCGAAGACCAGGACCGTCGAGGAGGCCTTGGCCGCCCTCGACGCGGCGGACGTGCCGGCCGGCCGCATCTACTCGGTGGCCGACATCGTCGCCGACCCGCACTATCAGGCCCGCGACATGATCCTGCAGGCGGAGCTTCCCGGCGGGACCCAGGTGAAGATGCCCGGCATCGTGCCGAAGCTGTCCGACACTCCCGGCGAGGTCCGCTGGCAGGGGCCGGCGCTGGGCGCCCACACGGATGCGGTGCTCGGCGAACTCGGCCTCGACCCGGACCGGATTGCGGCCCTGCGCGAGAAGGGAGCGGTGGCATGAGTGGGGGCATGAGCAGCGACGCGTTGATCGTCCAGGAGGTCGCAACCCGCGACGGCTTCCAGATCGAACCCGTCTTCGTGCCGACGGAAGAAAAAATCCGCCTGATCGACGCCCTCTCGGAGACCGGCTTCAGCCGGATCGAGGTCTCGTCCTTCGTCTCGCCGAAGGCCGTGCCGGCGCTCGCCGACGCGGCCGAGGTCTTCGCCGGGATCCGGCGCCGGTCCGGCACGGTCTACGTCGCCCTGGTGCCGAACCCGAAGGGCGCCGAGCGTGCCATCGCCGCCAAGGTCGACGAGATCAACCTCGTCGCCTCGGTGAGCGAGACCCACAACCGCGCCAACATGGGTATGAGCACGGCCGATTCGATCGCGGGCTTCGCGCGGATCATGGATGCGGTGCGGGACGCGCCGGTGAGCACCAACGCCACGGTGGCGACCGCCTTCGGCTGCCCGTTCGAGGGCGATCAGCCGGTCGACACGGTTCTTGCACAGGTCGAGCGCTACCTGTCGCTCGGCGTCGATGGGGTGACGCTCGCCGACACCACCGGTATGGCCAATCCCCGGCAGGTGGCGCGCCTCGTCGCGCGCGTCCTGCCGCTGGTCGGCGCCGGGCGCCTGACGCTCCACTTCCACAACACCCGCGGCCTCGGGCTGGCCAACGTGCTGGCCGCCTACGACACGGGGGCCCGGCGCTTCGACGCCGCCCTCGGTGGCCTCGGCGGCTGCCCGTTCGCACCGGGGGCCACGGGCAACATCTGCACCGAGGATCTCGTCAGCATGGCGCACGAGATGGGGGTGCCCACGGGCCTGAACCTTGAGGCTTTGATCGGCCTGTCGCGAGATCTGCCCCGCCTCGTCGGCCACGATGTCCCCGGCCAGATCGCCAAGGCCGGCCGCCCCTGCGATCTGCATCCGGCGCCTGCCACGGCCGCTTGAGCCTGGGCAAGGCGCGCAGACGGCCCCGCAATCCACGACAGTGAGGCACCAACAGCTCCAACGAACGCGACGCCCACCCTCCCCCGCAGAGGGGGGAGGGGACCCGCGCCGCGACCGGTCCGTCACCTTCATTCACCGCGAAAAGCTGCCCACCCGAAGGCGGCCCCGCTCACCAAAATCCCAAAAAACGGAGGAAACCCATGACCGCGATCCTGTCGGGCTCGCCGGCCGCCCTCGAGGCCGGCGCGGTGACCGAGAACGGCATCGTCCGCAAGGTCGCGTGGCGGCTCATGCCGCTGATCATGATCTGCTACATGTTCGCGTTCTTCGACCGCATCAACATCAGCTTCGCCAAGTTCCAGCTCCAGAGCGACCTCGGCTTCAGCAACGTCGCCTACGGGCTCGGCGCGAGCATGTTCGTGATCGGCTACGTGATCTTCGAGGTGCCCTCCAACCTGTTCCTCTACCGGGTCGGGGCGCGGCGCTGGATCGCCCGGATCATGATCTCCTGGGGCATCGCCACCGCGCTGATGATCCTCATCCGCAGCGAGTGGCACTTCTATGCCCTGCGCTTCCTGATCGGCGCCATGGAGGCGGGCTTCGCGCCCGGCATCCTCTACTACCTGACCCTGTGGTTCCCGGCCTCGCATCGCGGGCGCATCACCTCGTTCATGTTCGTGGCCTCGGCCTTCTCGGGCATCTTCGGGGCGCCGGTGGCGGGCCTGATCCTCGGCGGCCTCAACGGCGTCGGGGGGCTCGCCGGCTGGCAGTGGCTGTTCCTGGCCGGCGGCCTGCCCTGCCTCGTGCTCGGCATTCTCGTGCTGATCCGTCTCGACGACCGGATCGCCGACGCGACATGGCTCTCCGAGCCCGAGAAGGCGCTGCTGTCGAGCCGGATCGCCCACCACAACAAGGATATCGGCGACCACTCGCTCCTCGGGGCGATCCGGCAGCCGGGCTTCCTGATGATCGGGCTGATCTACTTCCTGTTGCAGATCGGCTCGTATGGCCTGAACTTCTGGGGGCCGGACCTGATCAAGACCGCCAGCGGCGGACAGGCGGCCTCCGTGGGCTTCCTGACGGCGATCCCCTACATCTGCGGGGCGATCAGCATGGTGGTGATCGGGCGCCTGTCCGACGCCTCGGGTGAGCGGCCGAAATTCGTCGCGGGCCTCGCGATCGCCGCCGCACTCGGCTTCTTCGGCGCCGGCCTGTTCGACAAGCACATCGTGCCGCTGATGTTCGCCCTGGCGCTGCTGGGCGCCGGGATCGTGGCCTCGATCCCGACCTTCTGGACGCTGCCGGCCAAGCTCGTCACCGGCGTCGGCGCGGCGGGCGGCATCGCGCTGATCAACACGCTCGGCCAGTTCGGCGGCATCGTCAGCCCGGTGATGGTCGGCTGGGTGAAGGACCTCACCGGCTCGACCACGCCCGCCCTCTACGGCATCGGAGGGCTCTGCCTCGCCGCCGCCGCGCTCGCGCTCTTCGCCATGCCGGCGAGCCTGCGCCGGAGCGACCGCGCCCACTGAGCAGGCGGCATCGGGCGCCCCCGGCCAATCGATCAGGGGGCGCCCACCACGGCCGCCTGCCGGTACTCCCGGGGGGTCATGCCATGGCACGCCCGGAAGCGGCGGGCGAAATGGGCTTGGTTGGCGAAGCCGCACTTATGGGCCAGCACGCCGATCGCGAGAGGAGCGCATGTGGGGTCGGCGAGGTGCCGGGCCGCCGTTTCGAGCCGGCGCTGCCAGATGTAGTCCGAGATGTGCTGGCCGCGCGCGTGGAACAATTCCTGGAGGCGCCGCAGCGACACGCCGAGCGCCCCGGCAAGCCCGGGCGCATCGAGGCCGGGCTCGTGGAGATGGGTCTCGACATAGGCCTTGGCGCGCTGGACCACCACGGTGCCGTACAGGGGCTGGGGCACCTCCTGCGCCAAGCGCTCGGCGATGCTGGCCACGATCAGGTCGCCGCCGATCGCGGTCATGCGGTCCGCGGCGTCGGGGGTGAGCTCACGGCGGACCCGGATCAGATCCTGGAAGAACGTCGTGACCAGCGTCGTCGCGCCGAGATCCGCACCGATTGTCAGGGCCGTATAGAGCCGCGCCGGTCCGAGCAGGTTCTCCAGGCGCTCCCGGGGCAGCTCCAGGAACAGGGACTGGCTCCCCGGGCCTGTGGTCAGGATTGCGGGGCGGTGGTCGATCACCACGAGGTCGCCCGCGCGCTGCTCCGTGACCCGCTCCCCCTGCTGGACGGTCAAGGTTCCGGCGAGCTTGAACAGGACGACGAGCGTGTCGCCCTTCTTCAGACGTCTCAGTAATTCAGGCGTTACTTCGCTGCGGACACTGCTCTGCGCGATGCGTGTGAGAAGTATCGATCCAATCTCCGCGATATCGAGGCGGCCTTCAAAGGGCGTATCGTCGAGGCGTTGTGCTTCGATCGGCAGCGACTGCTGCCGCAGAATGTCGCGCCAGAGGGGGAAACTGTTTCTCGGATGGAGGCCAATGGTCGAAAACAGTGGCTGCATCAGTATTTTTAACCTTGATGCCACTCTCTTGCGCGGCGGGGCAAAAATCCTCGCGCCATCGGACAAGCGCCGCCCGGTACATATTGTATATCTTCTGCATCCTCAAGAAACGAACTGAAGCGAACTTGAGGTCGGACTCATCCCAATCACCCGAGCGGCTTTCGGCGTCGATCTATCTGTGTGGAATCACGGATCAAAATCAAACCGATCGACGATCCCGCGAAGGTCTAACAAACGGCGAAGCTCGATATGGACAACCTGAGAGAAACCCACCCCGTTTTCATGCTGGAGAAGGTCGGCGCCATCGTGGCCGCCTACGTGTCCCGCAACGCGGTCGAGGCCGCGGAATTGCCGAGCCTGATCGATCAGGTGCACACCGCCATCGCCGATCTGCGCGGACGGACGGGGCAGGTCGGTTCGCGCTGGGCTGGCGCGAATGCCGAGAAGGTGGAGGCGTCGATCCAGCACGACGGCCTGATCAGCTTCATCGACGGCCGGTCCTACAAGACCCTGAAGCGCCACCTCACCGCGCACGGGCTGACGCCGGAGCGCTACCGGCTCCAGTACGGTCTGCCGGCCGATTACCCGATGGTCGCTCCGGGCTACGCCGCCCGGCGGTCCGAGATCGCCAAGGCGATCCAGCTCGGCCACAAGGCGGCCTGAGCCATGGCGTCCGGCTACCCGCAGGGGCCGGCGCCGTCGCCCGCGCCTCGACAGGCGGCGGCCCGGAGCCGGGACAACCTCGCGCGCCTTGCGCATGTGCTGGGTGTTCCGGTCTCGGCCTTCTCCCCCGAGGCCGAGGGGCAGGACGAGGCGATCCTGCAGGCGGCGGATCTCGTCACGGTCTTCGCGGCGATCGACAATGCCGCCGCGCGCCGGACCTGTCTGGCCTTCGTCCGGGCGATGGCGGGTTCCTGAGCGTCGGGGGGCGCCGCAGCCGGCTGGGGGACACCGCCCGCTCCGTGCCCGGGGGGGCGTGCGGGGCGGGCCCGGCGAACCCGGCCGGCTGCGTTATGGCGGCGCCGTGAGCGCATCGCCCGGGCCATCGGGGCCGGGGCGATGCTCGCGAGCACGGCACTGGAGCCGCGCCCGATCGCGTTGCAATCGGGCGCGGCCCTCAGCCCGTGTCGCAACGCGCGCTCTTGGGCCGAGCCGGTGTCGGCTTCGGCGCAAGAGCGCGAAGCAGGTTTCGCAGAAGTGGCCGCCGGTTTTGCGACGAAAACCTGCGGCACACCGCGAATCCGCTCAGAACACGTGACGCAGGATGAAGAACAATCCGGCCGCGAGGGTGATGGCGGCCGGCAGGGTCATGATCCAGGCCAGCGCCATGTTGCGCACCGTCGACATCTGCAGACCCGAGCCGTTCGCCGCCATCGTCCCGGCGACGCCCGACGAGAGGATGTGGGTGGTCGAGACCGGCAGGCCATAGAGTTCGGCGAGTCCGATCGTGCCGGCGGCCACGATCTCGGCGGAGGCGCCCTGCGCGTAGGTGAGGTGCGTCTTGCCGATCTTCTCGCCCACCGTCACGACGATGCGCTTCCACCCGACCATGGTGCCGAGGCCGAGCGCCAGGGCGACGCAGACCTTGACCCAGCCCGGGATGTAGCGCGTGCCGTCGTTGAGCAGCCCGGCGTAGCGCTTCAGGGTCCCCTTGTCGGCCTCCGAGAAGTCGGCGCCCGCATTGGGCAGGAGCCGCACCGCGTCGGCGGCGAGGTACATGTCGCTGCGCAGGTTCTGCGTCTGGGCAGCCGGCACCGTGCGGATGGCGCCATAGTTCTTCACGCTGGCGGCGATGTCGTTCGAGAGCGCCGAGAGCGCCGCGTAGACGGGGGGCTTGTTCAGGTCCTTGGTCTTCAGCGCCTCCGTCACCGTCCGGCGGGCCTCGGCGGCCTCCGGCACCGGGGCATCGGGGGCGCGGGTGGAGAAGACCTGGCTCGCCGCCGTCGAGGTCTGAACGAAGGCGGGCGTCGTATCGTCCGCCATGGTGCGGTTCAGCGCGTAGGCGGTGGGGGCGGCGCCGATCAGGATCAGCATGATCAGGCCCATGCCCTTCTGGCCGTCGTTGCCGCCGTGGAAGAACGAGACCAGCGTGCAGGTGAGGATCAGCAGGCTACGGATCCACAGGGGCGGCGGCGCGTCGCCCTTCGGCGCCTCGTAGAGGTCCTTGCGGCGCACGGCGAACTTCAGGGCGAGCAGCAGCAGCGCCGCCAGCACGAAGCCGCAGATCGGCGAGAACAGCAGCGCTTTGAACACGTTGAGCGCCTGACCCCAGTCGACGCCCGCGGTGCCGTCCCCGCCGCTCATCAACTGGTTGGCGAGGCCGACGCCGAGCACCGAGCCGATCAGCGCGTGGGACGAGGAGTTCGGCAGGCCGAACGCCCAGGTGCCGAGATTCCAAATGATCGCGGCCAGCAGCAGCGCGAAGATCATCGCGTAGCCCGCGTGGGAGCCGACGTTCAGGATCAGTTCCACCGGCAGCAGCGTCACGATGGCGTAGGCCACCGCGCCGGAGGAGAGCATCACGCCGAGGAAGTTGAAGAAGCCCGACCAGATCACCGCCACCAGCGGCGGCAGCGAGTGGGTGTAGATCACCGTGGCCACGGCGTTGGCCGTGTCGTGGAAGCCGTTCACGAACTCGAAGCCGAGGGCGATGAGGAGGGCGAGCCCCAGCAGCGCGAAGGCGCCGTAGGCCAGGGGCGCTTCACCCACCGCGTTCATGTCGGTGATCAGGCTGACGACCGCGTAGCCGAGGCCGGCCACCAGGACGAGGAGGAACGCGATCACCCCGCCCGGGTGCATCCCGTGATCAAGGCGGGGCGCGCCGGCTGGTCGAGGTCCTGCGACTCCCGATGGCGACATCACGGCGGAATCGGACATGAACCCTCGCAAGGAAGCATTTTTATCGATGAATCGGGATTAAGAGGCCCGTGTGACGGTCCGGTGACGTTCTATACCGATCCTGATGGCGAAGATTCGAGTTTTATCTGTCTCCGAGGAACGTTCCGAACCGAGACGACATATCCTTGGCCCATATCACGATTGAAGCAAGATAAAATTCGGAGTTCGAATGTCTCATTCGTTCAATCAAGCGTAAACATCAATGATAATGCAATTACCCAAAATGTCATTGCGACGGCTAATCCAAAAGATGTTGCCAGCAGGCTACACAAGTCGATTCGATAACAACGTGAATGCATTATGACAGTGTTTCTGAGCTGAACTTCGCTAAGCCTCCGCCCGCAGGCCGAATGGCCGCGGATTTCCGGGGGCCGGACATGACATTTCGTTGCGGGGTCTCGGTAGTGACCTTGATGGTTGCTGCCTTCGGTTCAGGGGCGCAGGCGCAAACGGCGAACGTGACCGCGTCGCAAGTCAATGGCTTCAATCTCCTGGCGCCGTACCTGTCATTGAACGCGACGCCGGTCGGACAGCAGACGCTTGAACTCAATCTGTCGCAGTCCGCGGCGATCAATGTCGGCGCCGACCTGTCGCGGAAGCAGCGGGCGATCAGCGACAAGAACTATCTCTACCTGGAGCGTAACGATCTCGCCTCGGTCGGGTTGGGGACCTTTCCGATCGCCGCGAGTCTCGCTGGCGGCCTGCCGGCCCAGACGCCGGTCAATGGGATCGTTCCGCAGCAGCTTGTCGGAGGACTCGGCCCGCAGCTCGGCCCGATCTACCAGCGCGGCGCCGCGCTGGGAGCGAAGGGGCCGCTCGGCACCGCGATCAACCTGCTGATCAGCGCCGACGCGCTGACGGGGGCCGACAACGCGGTCGCGAAGAACTACTTTGCCAATGGTGCGGCACAGAATCCGAGCGTGACCCCGGCCAACTATGTGGCAGTCCCGGCCGTGGCCCCGGCCGGCTACAGCCTGCCGACCTATAACAGCCTGCCCAACACCACCGACAGCATCTACGATCTCGCCTACGGCGTCACCAACACGCAAGCCGGCCAGAACGTCTACGGCTCCTCACGGCCGGTCCAGGCGGCGCCGGCACGCTTCAACATCTTCGACCCGTCGGCGCTCAAGGGTCTCGAAACCAACGCGTCATTCCCGAGCGGTCATACGACGCTGGCGTATACCCATAGCCTCGTGCTGGCGATGCTGGTGCCGCAGCAGTACCAGAGCATGCTGCTGCGCGCCTCCGACTATGCCGAGAGCCGCATCGTGCTCGGCGTGCACTACCCGCTCGACATCATCGCGGGTCGGACACTGGCCTTCTACGACCTCGCGCAGGCCTTCACCAACCCGGCCTACATCAACAACGCCGCGGTGACCGGCACGGCGATCAACCTGCCGGCCCAGTTCGTGAAGGCCCAGGCCGAGATCCAGGCCTACCTCGCCGCCCAGTGCGGCAACACCGTCGCGGCCTGCGCGGGCAGCGCCGCCAACCAGGCCGGCAACCCCTACCTGCCGTCCGCCGCCAACCAGGCCATCTATCGGCAGCGCCTGACCTACGGCCTGCCCACCTTGACCTTCGCCCAGGCGCCGCGCGAACAGGCCCCCGCCGGCGGCCCCGACGCCTCGATCCTGCTCGCCCCGCTCTACGGCGGCTCGACCAGCGCCGCCCGCACGCTGGCGCCCAGCGGCGGCCTCTACGGCCAGCTCTCGACCACGACCATCAACCAGATCCTGGTCAACACCGAGACCAACGCGCTCGCCGCCTTCTACGGCAGCCCGCTCAGCTACTGGGCGCGACTCGACCTCTACGCGGCCGCCGGCTACTTCGGCAGCGTCACCGGCAGCCTGACCATGGACGCCGGCGACCGCCTCGGCATCGATGTCGGCATCGGCAACGGCGGCGCCCTCTACGCCAACGGCACCATCGCGGGCACTGTCTCGGTCGGATCCGGCGGCCTGCTCGGCGGCTCCGGCACGCTGGGCGGGCTCAGCGCACTGTCAGGCGGCACGGTGTCGCCGGGCAACTCGATCGGCACGCTCACCGTCACCGGCAACGCCGCCTTCGCGGCCGGCTCGACCTACCGGGTCGAGGCCAACGCCGCGGGCCAAGCCGACCGGATCACCGCCGCCGGACAGGCCGTGCTCGCGGGCGGCACCGTCCAGGTGCTGGCCGCCTCAGGTGCCTACAACCCACGCACCACCTACACGATCCTGTCGGCCGCCGGCGGTGTGTCGGGCCAGTTCGCCAGCGTCACGTCGAACCTCGCCTTCCTCTCGCCGGGCCTGCGCTACCTGCCGAACGACGTCGACCTGACGCTCACCCGCAACGA